>NZ_JAQZBY010000013.1:0-139642 GCF_028736865.1 Paenarthrobacter sp. AB444
CCCCCCACCAAACGGGGGGGGGCCGACGTCGTTAAGCCGTGGTTGTTAGTCCTCGATGGTCGCGATGACAGCGCCGGCCGCTACCGTTTCACCGGGGGCTGCGGAGAGGCCCCGGACGGTACCGGACTTGTGTGCCGTGAGGGGCTGCTCCATCTTCATGGCTTCGAGAACCACGATCAGGTCGCCCTCGGCCACCACGTCACCGTCGGAGGCGGCCACCTTGACGATGGTGCCCTGCATCGGAGAGGTCAGGGCGTCGCCGCCGGCGGCAGCAGCTGCGGCACCGGCCGAGCGGGAGCGCTTCTTCGATTTGCCCGCCTTGGCGCCCGTACCGGTGGAGGCAGTGGCGACGCCGGCACCCAGGCCGGAGGGCAGGACCACCTCAAGGCGCTTGCCTCCAACCTCGACGACGACGCGCTGGCGCTCACCGGCGTCGGGCGTTTCAGCGTTGGCGCCGGCGGCGGACCAGGCGGGGATGCTGTTGACGAATTCCGTTTCAATCCAGCGGGTGTGGACCTGGAAGGGCCCCTCCGCAGGAGCAAATGCGGGATCCGTGACAACGGCGAGGTCGAAGGGAATGACTGTGGGGATGCCCTCAACCACCATCTCCTCAAGTGCGCGGCGGGAACGCTGGAGCGCCTGCTCGCGGGTAGCTCCGGTGACGATCAGCTTGGAGAGCATGGAGTCGAAGTTGCCGCTGATGATATCGCCCTGCTCGACGCCGGAATCGACGCGGACGCCGGGGCCGGTCGGGTTCTTCAGCGTGCTGATGGTGCCCGGTGCCGGCATGAAGTTGCGGCCCGGGTCCTCGCCGGTGATGCGGAATTCGAAGGAGTGGCCACGGACCTCGGGGTCGTCGTAGCCGAGCGCCTCACCGCGGGCGATGCGGAACTGTTCGCGGACGAGGTCGATCCCGGTGACTTCCTCGGAGACGCAGTGCTCCACCTGCAGGCGGGTGTTGACCTCGAGGAAAGAGATGGTGCCGTCCTGGCCCACCAGGAATTCGCAGGTACCGGCGCCGAGGTAGTTGGCTTCCTTCAGGATGGCCTTGGAGGACTCGTAGAGGCGCTTGTTCTGTTCTTCGCTCAAGTACGGGGCCGGAGCTTCTTCAACCAGCTTCTGGTTGCGGCGCTGCAGCGAGCAGTCGCGGGTGGACACGACCACAACGTTGCCGAAGGAGTCCGCCAAGCACTGGGTTTCGACGTGCCGGGGGGCGTCCAGGAAGCGTTCGATGAAGCATTCGCCGCGACCGAAGGCTGCTGTGGCTTCACGGACGGCGGACTCGTAAAGCTCCGGGATCTCGTCCATGGTGCGCGCCACCTTGATGCCGCGGCCACCGCCACCGAACGCGGCCTTGATGGCAACGGGGAGGCCGAATTCCTCGGCAAACTTGAGGATCTCGTCCGCGTCCTTGACGGGGTCGGCTGTGCCGGGGACCAGGGGTGCGCCGACCTTCTCGGCGATGTGGCGGGCCTGGACCTTGTCACCCAGGGCCGAGATGGCCTCGGGGGAGGGGCCGATCCAGGTGATTCCCGCGTCAATGACCTTAGCGGCGAATTCGGCATTTTCGGCCAGGAAGCCGTATCCGGGGTGGATGGCGTCAGCACCCGACTGCTTGGCGACATCGATGATCTTGTCCATCACCAGGTAGGACTCTGCGGCCGTGTTGCCGCCCAAAGCGTAGGCCTCGTCCGCGAGGCGGACGTGCAGGGCATCGCGGTCCGGGTCCGCGTACACGGCCACGGAGGCAATGCCTTCGTCCCGGGCGGCTCGGATGATGCGGACCGCGATTTCGCCGCGGTTGGCAATCAAGACCTTGGTAAGAGGGCTGGAAATGGGCTGCGCCGGGTTAGCTGACAAGTTGTTGACTCCTTCTGTCCTTCAGGGAGCCTAGCGTGATTGTGAGGGTTCCGCCCATATTGATAGGGGATTCCGTGTGTGAACGGCCGTTCCTTTGTAGGTTTGCTACAAAGTGTTCTCCTGGGTTTCCGAGGCCCACAGTTCCGTGACGCTCACCTTCGCGTGGACCAGCAGGTCCCGGAGGGTGGAGATGGAAAGCCCGACGACGGCGTGCGGGTCGCCGTCGACCTTGCGGATGAAGGCCCCGCCCAAGCCGTCGATGGTGAAGGAACCGGCACAGTGGAGCGGTTCCCCGGTGGCGATGTACGCATCGATTTCCTTTTCGGACATTTCGGCGAAGTGCACTTCCGCACTCGAGACGGCACCCAAGGTGGCGCCTGTGCCCTCGGCCGGCTCGTCGTCGTCGACCTCTGCGGCAGTCTCCCGGCAGTCCACCAGCCAGTGCCCCGTGTGGAGGATGCCCTTGGAGCCGCTCATGCGCAGCATGCGCTCCTTCGCGACGTCGGCGGTGTAGGGCTTGCCGTGGGACTCGCCGTCGAACTCGAAGACGGAATCGCAACCGATCACCAACGAGCCCTCCGCTTCGGGAAGGGCGGCAACGGCCTCTGCCTTGGCCCGGGCCAGCAGCAGCGCGGTGTCGTGTGCATCGGTGACGCCGTACCTGGCCTGGACCGCGTCCTCATCCACGTCCGAGACCACGATGTCGTGCGCGATGCCCGCTTCCATGAGGAGCTTGGTGCGGGCGGGGGACTGGGAAGCAAGGATCAATCGGGTCACGCCCTCCAGCCTAATACGGACGCCCTCTCACATCCCTACGGCTTCCGGCCAACCCTCTCTCACATCCCACCCCCAAATGCCGGACGCTCTCTCACATCCCACCCACAAACGGCCGACGCTCTCTCACTTTCGTGGAGAGAGTGAGAGAGCGTCGGTGGGTTATGCCCGGGGATGTGAGAGAGCGTCGGTGGGTTATGCCCGGGGATGTGAGAGAGCGTCTAGTGGACCAGTTCCTCGGAACCGGTCTTCGAACGGTCGCTGCGCTCCAGCTTCGCGCCCTCAACATCCACGTCCGGGAGGATCCGGCCCAGCCACTTCGGCAGCCACCAGGCCTTCTCGCCGAGCAGGTACATGATGGCGGGCACGATCGTCATGCGGACCACGAAAGCGTCGATGAGCACGCCGAACGCCATCGCGAAGCCGAGCGGCCGGACCATGGTCAGGTGGCTGAAAATGAAGCCGGAGAACACGCTGACCATGATGATCGCGGCCGCCGTCACCACTGCGGCTGCGTGGCTGAAGCCCGTGCGGACGGCGTGCTTGGCGGACTCGCCATGCATGAAGGACTCCCGCATGCCGGAGGTGATGAACACCTGGTAGTCCATGGCAAGGCCGAACAGCACGCCGATCAGGATGATGGGCAGGAAGCTCAGGACCGCGCCCGGGTTCGCGACATCGAAGACGGATCCCAGCCAACCCCACTGGTACACGGCTACCACGGCACCGAACGCGGCGGCCAGCGAGAGCAGGAACCCGCCGGTCGCCAGCAGCGGCACGACGATAGAGCGGAACACCAGCAGGAGCAGGATCAAGGAAAGCCCCACCACAATGGCCAAGTACGGCGGCAAGGCAGCGCCCAGCTTTGCGGAGACATCGATGTTGCCGGCAGTCTGTCCGGTCAGGCCGATGGTGACGCCGAGGTCGTCCTGTATGGCCTTGCCCTTGGCGCGAAGATCAGAGACTACTTGGACGGTACCGGCGCTGGCAGGGCCCTCCTTCGGAATGACCTGGAAGACGGCGGTACGGAAGTCGTCGCTGATGGCCACGGGGACCGCCGCTGTCACGTTCTGCACACTGCGGAGCTGCCCGGCGACGTCGTACTGCTTGTTCTTGGCATCGTTCTCGTTGAGGCCCTCGGGGAATTCGGCCACCACGATGATCGGGCCGGTCATGCCTTCGCCGAAGCTGCTGCGGGTGAGGTCGTAGGCCTTGTACGCCTGCGAATCTACGGGTTCCGAACCGCCGTCGGGCAGTGCCAGCCGCAACTGCGAAGCGGGCAGCGCCAAAGCGCCCAACAGCACGACGCTCGCTATGAGGGAAACCCACGGATGCCGCGTCACCAGGCCACCCCAGCCACGGCTGCTGCGCTTTTCGTCACGCTCGCGGTCCGCGGCTTCGTGCCCCGGCTCGGCGTTGTGCTTGGAGGCCTTCGCCCAAGCCCGCTTGGAGATGAGCCTGCGGCCGATCAACCCCAGGACGGCAGGCGTCAGGGTCAAAGCGACGACGACGGCGACCCCGACTGTCGCTGCGGCGGCAACACCCATGACGGCAAGGAAGGGCAAGCCCGGCACTACCAGGGCAGCCAGCGCGATGATGACCGTGAGGCCGGCGAACAGCACAGCGTTGCCCGAAGTGCCCGTTGCGAGGGCTGCGGATTCTTCCCCGTCCATCCCGGCCAGCAGTTGGGTCCGGTGACGGTTGACGATGAAGAGGGAGTAGTCGATTCCCACCGCGAGGCCGAGCATCAGCGCAAGCATGGGGGAGATGGAGCTCATATCGATCACGCTGGTGAGGGCGAAGGTCCCGCCGACACCCACAGCCACGCCGATCAGGGCCATCAGGAGAGGCAGGCCTGCGGCGATCAGAGTGCCGAGCATGAGGATCAGGACCAGGGCCGCAACCGCGACGCCGACAATTTCAGCGATGCCGAAAATCTCCGAGACGTCCTCGGTGATCTCCTTGCTCGCGTAGGCAGTGACGCCGGCCGAGGACACGCCGTGGACGATCTCCTGGACTTCTTCCCGGACCGCGGGATCCACGGCATTGATGGAGGTCTTGAACTGGACCTGGGCCACAGCGGCCTTGTTGTCGCTGGAGACGAAGCGCAGCCCTTCGGAGGCCTCGGCCTGACGCTTGCCGAGTGCGAGTTTGACGGCGCCCTCGGCAGCTTCCTTGTCTCCGGCGTCGAGCTTTTCCTTGGTCGCGGCCAGCTGGGCGCGCTGCGCACCCAACTGGGCGTCAATCTGGGCGGGCGTGAGGCCGGAAGCGGCAAGCTGCTGTTCGGCGGCGGCGAGCTGGGCTTCGCCGGCAGTGAGCTGAGCGCGTCCGGCGTCCAGCTGGGCTTTGCCTTCGGCTGCCTGGGCCTCGCCCGCGGCGATGTCACCGGCTGCCTTGTCCAGTTGTTCCTGCGTTGTGAAGGGGTTCACCGTGGACTGGACGTCGGGGATGCTCTTCAGTTTCTCGAGCGCTGCGCCGACGGCATCCTTCTTCGCCTGGTCAAAACCGGAATCTCCGGCGTCGAAGACCACACTGGCGGAACCGCCGGACGCGTCCGGCAGGGCTTCTTTGAGCTTGTCAGCCATCCGCTGCGTCTCCGTGCCGGGGATGGTGAAGTTGTTGGACATGGTGCCGTGGAAGACGGCGGCAGAGCCGCCTACGGCCACCAGCACCGCGAGCCATATGGAGATGACCAGCCAGCGGCGGCGATACGAAAATTTGCCGAGGCGGTAGAGGAACGAAGCCATGTCAGAACCGATCTGTGGTGGAAGGAACGGGTGCGGTTTGAGCGGAAGCGCCCGACGACGGCGCGAAGCCGCCTCCCAGCAGCCCCATCGCGTCGATGAGGTGCTGGCGTAGGACGGCGAGTGATTCGGGGGAGAGGTCGGGTCCGCGCTCGGCGAACCAGACGTTCATGGCTGCTTTGCCACAGGAAATGACGGAGCCCGCCAGTGCATGCAGGTAGAGTTCGCTGACGCCTGCGCCCAGCCTGTAGCGGGCGGCGTCGATGATCTGCTCGGTGCAGTGGTCCCAGGCTTCGAGCTCGGAGCGGGCCAGGGAACGGTTGTCCTGGGTCAGGCTGAACAGCTCGGCCATGGGGGCAACGGACATGGGGTCGGCGAGGGCCATCAGCGCGGCTTGGGCGGATTCAAGGATCGACTCCTCCGCTGGCCGCAGCCGGAACTGCTCCAACGCCCGGTCCATGAAGCCGTCCGCGACGGAGGCGAGGGCAGCCTCGAGGCTGGGGAAGTAGTTGAAGAAGGTGCGCCGGGAAACACCTGCGCTGGCGGCTATGTCCTCGACGGTGAAGTTCCCGGCCCCTTTGCTGCGCAGGAGATCCAGGGCTGCGCCGGCAATGGAGCTGCGGGTGGCGGCCTTGTTGAGTTCGCGCCGTGAAGGAGTGCTCTGCCCGGTTGATGGGAGCGCAGAGCCTTGCTCCTGGCTGCTTGTGGAAGTCACATACTTACACTAAGTGCAACTTTGCACTGTGCGCAAACTGATTTTTCATGCATACAAAAAATCCCGCCCTCGCCCGTTCTCCTCACCGAAGAACGGCAGGGAGAGCGGGCGAAAGCGGGACCAGCGGACGGAAGGAGGATCAGAACTGCTGCGGCGGGGCCGGAGGTGCTTGCTGGACCGGCGGCGCGGGTGCCGGCTGGGCTGCCTGCTGGCCGGCGTTCTGTCCTGCGTTCCTGGTCAGGTAGATCGACTGTCCGGTGGCACCGGGCTCGCCCTCGCCCAAAGGAAGTACGTAGACGGCCGTTCCATAGGCGCACACTTCGGTCCAGTTGGTGCCCATTTCGGAGGTGTCGAAACGCATGGCAACAATGGCGTTGGCGCCGCGCTGCTGTGCTTCGTTGACCATGCGCGCCATGACTTCCTGGCGGCTTTCGTAGAGCGCGCGGGTCATTTCGGGCAGCTCGCCGCCGCCCAGTGAGCGGAAACCGGCGAGCATCTGTGAGCCGATGTCCCGCGATCGGACGGTCAGGCCCATGACTTCGCCGAAGACGGCGTCAATACGGTGGCCCGGGATTTCATTGGAGGTGACGATCAACATGGTCAGAGCCTATCCAGCTTTCGAGCATTAACGGGGAAATCCCCCGGGGAGAACTCCCCAGGGGATCAACACCGTTCACAGTCGGCTGGAGCTAGGCTTTGGCGCCGGCCAACTCGCGCTCGTCGGCTTCGGCAGCTGCCTTGTCGGCAGCGTACTCGTCGGCGAACGCCGCACCGTTGCGCGGTGCGTTGTACAAGGACTCGTCCAGGATGCCCTGACGCTTGGCGACAATCGCAGGAACCAGTGCCTGGCCGGCCACGTTGACCGCGGTGCGGCCCATGTCCAGGATGGGGTCGATGGCCAGCAGGAGGCCGACGCCGGCCAACGGCAGTCCCAGCGTGGACAGGGTCAGCGTGAGCATGACCACGGCGCCGGTGGTGCCTGCGGTAGCGGCGGAGCCGAGGACCGAGACCAGCACGATCAGCAAGTACTGGCTGAAGTCCAGGTTGATGCCGAAGAACTGTGCCACGAAGATCGCCGCAACAGCTGGGTAGATCGCTGCGCAGCCATCCATCTTGGTGGTGGCACCCAGCGGCACGGCGAAGGAAGCGTAGCCCGAGGGAACGCCGAGGTTCCGTTCAGTGACGCGCTGCGTGAGCGGCAGCGTGCCGATGGAGGAACGGGAGACGAAGGCCAGCTGGACGGCAGGCCAGACGCCGGAGAAGTACTGCTTGATCGACAGGCCGTGAGCACGGACCAGGATCGGGTAGAGCACGAAGAGGACCAGGGCCAGGCCGATGTAGATGGCAGCCGTGAACTTGCCCAGGGAACCGATGGTGTCCCAGCCGTAGATCGCAACGGCGTTGCCGATCAGGCCGATGGTTCCCAGCGGGGCGATACGGATGATCCACCACAGGACCTTCTGGATGACGGCCAGCGCGGATGCGTTGAACGTCAGGAATGCCTCAGCCTGCTTGCCCACCTTGAGGGCGGCAATTCCGACGGCGATCGCAATCACCAGGATCTGGAGGACGTTGAAGCTGACGGACGTGCTCACCGTGGTGGCAGCGTTGGCGCTTTCCGTGACAGTGGAGCTCGCGCCCAGGCCCAGGAAGTTCTTCGGGAACAAGCCGATCAGGAAGGCCCACCAGTCACCGGTCTTGCCTGCGTATTCGGCCTTCTGGGTGATGCCGGTAGCAGCGCCCGGCTGCAGGAGCACGCCGAGGCCAATACCGATCAGCACGGAAACGAGGGAGGTGATGGCAAACCAGAGCAGGGTGTTCCATGCCAGGCGCGCTGCGTTGGAAACCTGGCGAAGGTTCGCGATGGAGCTCACCACGGCGGTGAAAATCAAAGGAACGACGGCGGTCTGCAGCAACGAGACGTAGCTGGAGCCGATCGTTTGGAGGGTTGCGCCGAGGCCGTTGGGGGCAGCCTTGGTGCTGCCCGTGTACTTGGCGATGAGGCCAAGAACCAGGCCGACAATGAGGGCAGCGATGATCTGGACGCCGAAGGAACCGGCCCACTTGGGGAGCCGGAAGCCGGTCTTTCCAGCTGAAGGTGATGTTTGGATTGAGGTGCTCACCGGAACACGGTAGGTGCTTGCCAAATAACATAGCGAACGGACGTTGAGAAATGTTACGTGCGCATATGTTATTCCCTGTGCGTTTGTGACGCTGCTCTCGGGCATACACCGGTGACGAGGGTGGGCGGCGGCGACGTTGATGTCGTCCGCACCCCGTAGCGCCGATCGCACCCGTAACCGCTGGTGCATTTCGCGGCTAGGGGTGCGAAGGCAACGCCGAAGGGGTGCGCCTGGCGGGAGTGGGCGCGCCCCCGGCCGGGGGCGCACCCAAGCGGGCTAACCCAGCAACGCCCTCCGCAGCACGTCCAGACCTACCGAGCCGATGTTCAGGGCTTTGCTGTGGAAGGACTTGAGGTCGAAGTCCTCCCGCCCCTCGAGATCTGTCCTGATCTGTTCCCAGAGACGTTGGCCTACCTTGTAGGAAGGTGCCTGTCCCGGCCAACCGAGGTAACGGGCGAATTCGAACTGAAGCTGCCCCTCGCTGATATCAAGGTTGGCTTTGAGGAAATCGAAGCCCTTCTCCGGGGTCCAGGTGCCGGAGCCCCAGCGTTCGGGGATGGGCAATTCCAAGTGGACTCCGATGTCGAAGACCACGCGCGCCGCACGCATGCGCTGGCCGTCCAGCATGCCCATGTGGTCGCCCGGGTCCTTGAGGTAGCCCAGTTCAAGCATGAGCTGTTCGGCATACAGGGCCCACCCTTCGCCGTGGCCGGAGACCCAGCAGACGTTGCGGCGCCAGTTGTTCAGCAGCTCGCGGCGATAAGTTGCCGTCGCCACCTGCAGGTGGTGTCCCGGGACGCCCTCGTGGAACACGGTGGTGGTCTCGGACCAGGTGGTGAAAGTGTCTTCGCCAGCGGGCACCGACCACCACATCCGGCCGGGCCGTGAGAAGTCGTCCGAGGGGCCGGTGTAATAGATGCCGCCCTCATCGGTGGGGGCAATCATGCATTCAAGGGTCCGCATGACGTCCGGGATGTCGAAGTGGACGTCCGCCAGTTCGGACACGGCGCGGTCGGAGAGTTCCTGCATCCAGGCCTTCAGGGCGTCGGTGCCCTTGATCTGCCGTGCGGGATCGTTGTTGAGGATGCTCTTGGCTTCCTCGATCGAAGCGCCTGGCTTGATCTGACCGGCAACCTTTTCCTGCTCGCCGATGAGCCGGTCCAGTTCCTGCACGCCCCAGGCATACGTCTCTTCCAGGTCCACCTCTGCACCGAGGAATGACCGGGAGGCAAGGGCGTAGCGCTCACGTCCAACAGAATCCTTTTCGGGGGCCACCGGGAGGAGCTCGTCCCGCAGGAAGGCGCCCAAGGCGCTGTACGCCGAACGCGCGGCGGCTGTTCCGGCGTCGAGCTTGTCCTGGACCCCGGCCGGCAGCGGCGCGTCGCCAATCCGGGCATTGGCGGCGAGCTTGGCGAAGAAGCCGTCCTCGGCGGCATAGCGGCTGGTCTGCTCGATGACGATGCGGACTTGCCGGGCAGCGGAGACTTTTCCGGAGTCGGCAGCTGCGCGCAGTGATGAAATATACCCCTCGATCGCGCCCGGTACATTGGCGGCGCGACCGGCGATGTGCTCCCACTGTTCTGCCGTGTCGGTAGGCATGAGGTCGAAAATGGCCCGGATGTCCTGGGCCGGGGAAGCGATGTTGTTCAGGTCCGCCGCGTCCCAGCCGGAGGCGTGGATCTCCAGGTCCAGGCCCAGGCGCTCGCGCATCGCATCAAGGGTCACGGCGTCGGTTTCGTCCGCGGGCGCAAGGGCAGCCAAGGACTCCAGGGCGTCCCGTGCAGCCTGGGCGTGGGCTGCCGCCCCGGCCGGGGAGTAGTCCTGGTACTCCGTTTCGTGGCCAGGCAGCCCAAGCGTCGTGGCGAAGCTGGGATTGAGTTCGATCAGCTTTTCTGTGTACGCGTCAGCGACGGCGTCGATGGCAGACTTCGGGCGTACGGGGGTGTTTGCAGTAGTCACCCACAGAGCCTAACCGTGACGAACGCCACGTGAAAGGGTTGTTGAACTTATCCGCAACGTGCCGCGGAAAATCAGCCCCGGCTGCGCCTCCATGCGCCCGGACCCGGAGTGGGGTCAAGACGCAACTGCTGGCGACGCACCCAGTGCCTGACGTTCGGCTTGGATGGCGCCGTTTCCGGCGGGGAACCAAGGGAAACCACGACGGCGGCAATCGCCGCGAGCTCTTCGGCTGTCGGTTCGCCCTTGACCACCGAGAACAGGGGCTGCGCCGGCTCGTCGGCCGGAGAAGGGGTCTGCGCGGCGGTCACAGCGGGATGTTTCCGTGCTTCTTGGTGGGCAGGCTGGCTCGCTTGTCACGCAGGGCGCGCAGGCCACGGATAATCTGCAAGCGGGTATCCGAAGGTGCAATGACAGCGTCAACATAACCGAGCTCAGCGGCCTGGTACGGGTTGAGGAGTTCTTCCTCGTAGCCCTGGATGATCTCCGCACGGCGGGCCTCGACGTCCCCGCCGGCCTCGGCCACGGCTGCCAGATCGCGGCGGTACAGGATGTTCACGGCACCCTGGGCACCCATGACGCCGATTTGGGCGGTGGGCCACGCGAGGTTGAGGTCGGCACCGAGCTTCTTGGAACCCATCACGATGTACGCTCCGCCGTAGGCCTTGCGGGTGATGACGGTGAGCTTGGGAACAGTAGCCTCGGCGTAGGCGTACAGAAGCTTGGCGCCACGGCGGATGATGCCCTGGAACTCCTGGTCCTTGCCGGGGAGGAAGCCGGGGACGTCAACCAGGGTGATGATGGGGATGTTGAAGGCGTCGCAGTGGCGGACGAAGCGGGCGGCCTTTTCCGACGCCGAGATGTCCAGCGTTCCTGCGAACTGCATGGGTTGGTTGGCCACGATGCCAACGGTGTGCCCTTCAACGCGGCCGTAGCCAATAATGACGTTGGGGGCATACAGCGACTGCATTTCCAGGAAGTGTGCGTCGTCCACGATCTGCTCAATGACCTTGCGCATGTCATAAGGCTGGTTGGCCGAATCCGGAATCAACGTATCCAGGGCGAGGTCGTCGTCGTCGAGTTCCAACTCCTGGTCGTGCTCCACGACGGGAGCCTCGGAGAGGTTGTTGGACGGCAGGAAGTCAAGGAGTTCACGGACGAACTCGATTGCATCGGCTTCATCGGATGCCAGGTACGTGGACGTGCCGGTGGTGGCGTTGTGCTGGCGTGCCCCGCCCAGGGTTTCCATGTCCACGTCTTCGCCGGTGACGGTCTTGATGACGTCCGGGCCGGTGATGAACATGTGGGAGGTCTTGTCCACCATCACCACATAGTCGGTCAGGGCGGGGGAGTAAGCGGCGCCGCCGGCACAGGGGCCCATGATGAGGGAGATCTGCGGGACCACGCCGGAGGCGTGGACATTGTTGCGGAAGATGTCCGCGAACATGGCCAAGGAGGCGACGCCTTCCTGGATTCGTGCGCCGCCGCCGTCGTTGATGCCGACAACCGGGCAGCCGTTACGGAGGGCGAATTCCTGGACCTTGACGATCTTTTCGCCGTTGACCTGGCTCAGGGAGCCGCCGTAGACGCTGAAGTCCTGGCTGTAGATGGCAACCAGGCGGCCGTCCACGGTGCCGTATCCGGAGACTACGCCATCGCCCAGGGGCTTCTTCTTTTCCATGCCGAAAGCGGTGGAACGGTGGACGGCAAGGGCGTCGAACTCGACAAACGAATCGGGGTCGACCAAGAGGTCGATGCGCTCACGGGCGGTGTTCTTTCCGCGTGCGTGCTGCTTTTCGATCGCTTCCGGGCCGGAAGGCTGCTCTGCCCGTGCCTGGCGGTCGCGGAAGTCGGCAATCTTTCCCGCTGTCGTTGTCAGATCGTGGCTCATCAAGTGTCTCCGGCTCTGTAGCTGATATTCGCTGGCGCAGTCCTGAGTGCGGACAAGTAGCTGACTTAAGTAGCTTCCGTACAAAGAACAGGCCCCGCAGGCCAGTCTAGTGACGCGTTTGCCGCGAACCGCTGTAGAAACCCTACAATTTTCCGCGTCGTAGCCAAATCGGCCGCTATGTTACCCGTCAGTAACATAGTTGGGTTAGAGTGTCCCCATGACTTCAAGCAACGATGCTTCCAGCACACTTTCCCAAAGCGGCAGCCCCTACGTCGCCAAGGGTTCGCTCAAAGGCAGGACCATCCTGATGTCAGGCGGCAGCCGCGGCATCGGCCTGGCCATCGCCACCCGCGCCGCACGCGATGGCGCCAACATTGTCCTCATGGCCAAGACCGGGGATCCGCACCCGAAACTCGAGGGGACCGTCTTCACTGCGGCAGAACAGCTGGTCGCCGCAGGCGGGCAGGCCTTGCCGCTGGTCGGGGACGTCCGCAACGACGATGACGTCGCCGCCGCGGTTGCCGCCGCCGTCGAGCGTTTCGGGGGCATCGACGTCGTGGTCAACAACGCCTCGGCCATCGACCTGTCCCGCACCGACGCCGTAGACATGAAGCGCTACGACCTCATGCAGGACATCAACGTCCGCGGCACCTTCCTGTTGTCGAAGATGTCGTTGCCGGCGCTCCGGGAGTCAGGGAATGGCCACATCCTGACGCTCTCCCCGCCGCTGAACCTCGACCCCAAGTGGGCGGGCATGCACTTGGCCTACACCATGGCCAAGTACGGGATGAGCCTGACTACCCTGGGACTCGCCGAAGAGTTGAAGGACGACGGCGTGTCGGTCAACTCGCTGTGGCCGTGTACCTTGATCGACACCGCTGCGATCCGGAACATGCCAGGTGGCCGGCAGGTGGTCCAGGCCGCACGCGGACCGGAAATCATGGCCGACGCGGCCCATGCAGTGTTGACGGGTTCAGGGGCCACAGGGAACTTCTACACCGATGAAGAAGTCCTGCGCGCGGCCGGCGTCACTGATTTCGCCCCCTACAGCCTGGGTGCTCCGGAAGACCGCCTGGTGCCGGACATCTTCCTCTAAGCCTATTAACGGGTTCTTTTCAGGGCAGCGGGCCTTTCCGGACGGCGCAACTGGATAGGATTCAGCTATGGATGCCGAACAGCCAAGCAACAGCGAACCGCAGGTACCCTCCGAGGACGTGGAACGGCCCGCGCTGGATCGCGAATTGTTGCAGCAGCCGGACTTCCTGTCCGCCACCGGCATCCCGCAGTTGGAAATCGTCGACTCGACCGGCTCCACCAATGCGGACCTCATCCGTGCCGTGACCGTTGAGCCGAAAAAGTGGGGCGATCTCGCCGTACTGACGGCCGAACACCAGACGGCGGCGCGCGGACGCCTGGACCGGCACTGGGAAGCGCCCGAACGGTCGGCAGTATCGGTCTCCATCGTGCTGCGGCCCGTCACATCCCAGGGCATGCCGGTTCCTACCCAGAGCTACTCGTGGTTGTCACTGCTGGCAGCAGTCGCCTTGCGCGAAGCGTTGCAGGAAACGGCCGGGGTGACTGCCGAGATCAAGTGGCCCAATGATGTCCTGGTCAAGGGCCGGAAGATCGCAGGCATCCTTGCCCAGATGACGCCCCTCGGGGACGGCTCCGTGCCGGCAGTGGTCCTGGGTGTCGGCCTTAACGTCTCCCTCGCCGAGGACGAGCTGCCGGTTCCGACGGCGACGTCCCTCGCCGTCGAAGGGGCCACGACGACGGACCGCACCGCGCTGCTGAAAAGCTACCTTTCGCGTTTTGCCCGGTTGTACCGCAGTTTCTGCAATTCCGAGGGAGACCCTGCCGCGGGTTTGGCCGGCGGAGCCTCGCTGCACAAACGGGTTGAATCGGCCATGGTCACCCTGGGGCGGGAAGTCCGGGCGCATCTGCCCGGCGATCTCGAGCTGGTGGGGCACGCCTCCCGCCTGGACGAGCACGGCTCCTTGCTGGTGGTTGACCATGGCGGCAGGGAGCACGTCATCACTGCCGGCGATGTGGTGCACCTGCGTGCCACAGAAAGCGGTTATGCGTAAAGAGTTGCTTCCGGGGGAGCAGGTCATCACCATCACGCGTCAACAGGCCCGCTCCCTCTTCTTTCCCGTGCTGGCCTTCATCGTTGTTCCTGCCGTCGCTGCGTATGCGTGCGCGTGGATCGTCAAAGGCAACGCGCAGCGCCTGATTCCTTTTATCTCGTCGGAGTGGACGCCTTGGCTCTTGGGTGCGTGTGTTGTGCTGGCGGTGTGGTTTCTGGCGGCGTACAGCCTCAAGCGCGTCCTGAAGTGGCGGTCCGTCCGGTACATCCTGACCAGCCGGCGCATACTTGCCAGATACGGAATGTTCCGGCGCAAAGATTGGCAGGTATCCCTGGCGTCCATCCGCAATGTGGGAGTCCACCAAAGCCTGATCCAACGGTCATTGCACTCAGGGAATATATCCTTGGATACCGGGCACTCCGGAGCAGCGTTGCTGACCGATGTCCCTGAGGCAGGCAAATTCAGGGGTTTCATTCTTGACGCGATGGACGAACTCCCGCAAGGTGAGCCTTTTGAGGGCCAAGTGCTGGACGACTATGAAGAATTGCCCTGGGAATTGAGAGAAGGTGGATGGGATGAGCGTTGAGGATCAGCAGTCCGGCGAGGACCTGGACCAGGAGTTCGACGCCGCACCCGAACCTTCGGACGCCGCAGCGGACACTCCAGAGGACGACGACACCGAGCCGGGCCCCGTCCGGACGGGCGTGCCGACCGGTCCTCCGACTGGCGTGATGTCGGCGGAGCGGCTCGCCATCAAAGCCTTGGAATCGAAACTGCTGGGCGGCGAACGCAAGCTTCGGCGCCGTGAGGTGGCTGCCGGCGCGGGCGTGTCCATCCTGTCCGCCCGCAAGGTGTGGCGGGCACTGGGTTTCCCGAACTTCAACGATGAGGACGTGGCGTTCACCGAGCGCGACCAAGCAGCGCTGTCCCGCATCCTGGACCTGGTGCGGGCGGGCCTGCTGACCGAAGAAGCCGCCATCTCCGTGACCCGGTCCATTGGCCAGATGACGGACCGCATGGTGGTCTGGCAGATCGAGGCCCTGGTGGAAGACATGGTCTCTGAGCAGGGCATTCCGGACGCCGTGGCCCGCAAGCAATTGGTGGGCCGCTTGCCGTCCCTGGTGGACTCCCTCGAAGAGATCCTCGTCTACTCCTACCGCAGACAGCTTAATGCCGGCATCCAGCGGCTGGCCGTGCGCGCCGAGGCCGGGCTGCAGGCCAGCGAAGAAGGCCGTGAAGGTGACGAGGACGATTCTCCGCTGCCCTTGGCGCGCGCCGTCGGTTTTGCCGACCTCGTCTCGTACACCAGCCTTTCGCGGCGCATGAACGAAAAAACGCTGGCCCAGCTGGTGCAGCGCTTCGAGAACAAGTGTGCCGAAATCATCTCCGTTGGCGGTGGTCGACTGGTCAAGACCGTGGGCGATGAAGTGCTGTACATTGCCGAGACCCCGGCTGCCGGGGCCGAGATTTCCCTCGCTTTGGCACAGGCCTTCACTGAAGACGAGATCCTGCCCCAGTGCCGCGTGTCCATGGTGTGGGGGCGCATCCTCTCGCGTCTTGGCGACATTTACGGACCCACGGTGAACCTGGCCGCGCGCCTGACAACGCTGGCCCAGCCGGGCACGGTCCTGGTCGACGCCATGACCGCTGCCGCCCTGGGGCAGGACGACCGCTTCGTGCTGGTGCCGCAGAAGTCGGAGAACGTGCGCGGCTTTGGCGAGATCCACCCGGTCATGCTGGCCCGGGGCCGCGGCAAGGGCCTGGTCCTGGACTAAACGGCTCAACGCCCCGGAAAGCCCAACCTCCCTTTAAGTGTTGCGCGCGTCCTGCCCCATGTTGCGCGGCCTTGGCTAATCGATGGATTAACCCGGTACTCTTAGCTTGTTTGTGTCGTGATGGCCGGAGTTCGGTGCTGGCTGCCTATTAGTGGGGAATGTGGATGGCTCTGACCGATGGGTCCGGGAATCGCCGTGTCAAGATTCGTCGGCGGAAGATCATCACGGCTACCGCTTTCACAGCCGCCGCCGCGGTCCTGGTGACCGGCGCGATCCTCTACCCAGGGTTCAAGACCACCGAAGTGGACCTCAACGACGGCGGCGTCTGGGTGGTCAGCAAGTCCAAGGGTGCGGCCGGCCGGCTCAACTATCCGTCCAAGTCCCTGGACGGCGCCGTCACCCCGGCGAGCAAAGACTTCGACATCCTGCAGCAGGCCAGCGACGTTTTCATCGACGATGCCGACGGCGCCACCATCAACCCGGTCAGCGCAGCCAACATGCGCCTGGGTGGTGACCAAAAGCTTCCGGGATCGGCCGAGGTCAGCTTCGGCAACCGGGTTTTGGCGGTCACTGACACTTCCAAAGGCAAAGTCTGGGCACTCACGGCAGGATCAGTGGGCGGGTTCAGTGACGAATCCGAACCCGTGCTGGAGCAGTCCACCGGCATCGTCTCGGTGGTTGGCGTAGACGACACCATTCACACCGTGGACCCCGAAACCGGGAGCCTGACGGACACCAAGGTCGATGCCAACGGCCAGTCGGTGGACTCGCAGGTCCGCAAGGATGACGCCTTGAAAGCTCCGGGTGAGCTGCAGCTGACGGCAGTGGGGGACAAAGCGGTGGTCCTCAACGAGGCCACGGGGAACATCGTCCTGCCCGGTGGAGCGACGGTCCATCTGGACGACGCCCGGGACGCCAACCTGCAGCAAAGTGGACCCGCTGCGGATTTCGTGGCCATTGCCACCACCAAAGCACTCTTGCTCCAGCCCCTCGATGGAAGCACAGCCAGGACCATCTCCGCCGAGGGCCAAGGTGTTCCTGCTGCACCTGTCCACTTGGGCAGCTGCACGTACGGGGCGTGGTCCGGGGCCAACAAGTATCTCCGCGAATGCAGCAACCAGGCTGACAGCCGCCGCGCCGACGTGCCCAAGGCGAGCGCGTCGCCGTCGTACGTTTTCCGGGTCAACCGCGATCTCGTGGTCCTCAACGACGTCAACTCCGGCAACGTCTGGATGGTGAACCAGAACATGCAGCTGGTCAACAACTGGGACGACGTCATCCCGCCGGAGCAAACATCGGACGACGCCGACAAGGACTCCGCCGATGAAGTCCAGCAGACGGTCCTCCCGGACCGCAGCAAACCGAACACTCCACCGGTCGCGAAACCGGACGCCTATGGCGTCCGGGCGGGCAAAACGACCCTCCTGCCGGTGCTGGACAACGACGCCGACTCCGACGGCGATGTCCTGACCGTTTCTGCCGACCAAGCGCTGAAATCCGGGGCGCTGGCGCCCGTCTACGGTGGGACGGGCTTCCAGATCACTGTTCCTCCCGGTCAGTCCGGAACGGAATCGTTCAAGTACTCGGTGGATGACGGCCGCGGGGGTACTGCTTCGACGAACGTGGACCTCAGGATCGTTCCGCCGGGTGAAAATGCCCCTCCCCAACAAAAGCCCAACAGGAACAACGCCCTGGTGGTGCAGACCGGCAAAATCGCCAACCAGTACATCCTCACCGACTGGATCGACCCCGACGGCGATGACCTCTTCGCCGTGGCGGCCAGCAGCAGCGACCCCGCGGACCAGGTCCGGATCCGGCCCGATGGGCTGTTGACGTTCCAGGACTCCGGCGCGGGCCCGGGCAAGAAAACCATCTCAGTTACGGTTTCCGACGGCACGCTGAGCACCGAAGGCCGGATCAGCGTCGACGTCCGCGCCCCGGGAGCCCTGCCGCCCATCGCGAATGCCGACCACGTGGTGGCGGTCGCCGGCCAGGACACGGTGATCGCTCCGCTGAAGAACGACTCCGACCCCCAGGGCGGCACCCTGCGTCTTGCCCAAGCACAGCCGGACGAGCAAGCGACGGCAGTGATAGGTCCGGACCAGCAGACGTTCACGTTCAACTCCACCAGCGTCGGCCCGCACTATGTCACGTACATGGTCACCAACGGCCCGGCGAGTGCGCAGCAGTTGGTACGCGTCGACGTCGTGTCCGGCAGCAACGATGGCGCTCCTGTCGCGGTCCGGGACATAGCGCTTCTGCCCAGCGGTGGCAGCACGGTGGTGGACGTGCTGGGCAATGACTCCGACCCCGCCGGCGGCGTGCTGGTGGTCCAATCCGTGACGGCAGCCGACGGACTTCCTGTCTCGGTGGCGGTCCTTGACCACTCGGTCGTCAAGATCACCGATATCCATGCCACGGGCCAGCTGTCCTTGAAGTACACGATTTCCAATGGCAAGGCCTCGGCCACGGGTGACATTTCCGTGCAAGTGGTCCCGGCCCCCAGCAAACTCCAGGCACCGCAAGCCAAGCCCGACGAAGTGTCAGTGCGGGTGGGCGACGTGGTCACCATCCCCGTGCTGGCAAATGATTCCGATCCCAACGGTGGCGAACTGAAGCTCGATCCCGTCCTGGCCCAGCAGCCGGACGCCGCCGACGGAAGGATGTTCATCGCGGGGAACTACCTGCGCTTTATCGCGGGCGAGGTGCCCAAGACGGTGTATGCGATCTACAAGGTCAGCAACTCCTCGGGACAGACCGATTCGCAGCAGGTGACCATCCGCATCCGCGCACGTGATGACGCCACCAACACCCGGCCCGAGCCCCGTAACCTGACGGCCCGGGTTGTGGCGGGCATGACCGTCAAGATCCCGGTTCCGTTGGATGGCATCGATGCCGACGGCGACTCCGTGCAGCTTATCGGCGTGGACAAGGCGCCGGCCATGGGCACCGCAGTGGTGCGGGACGGCTACATTGAGTTCACGGCCGGGGGAAAGTCCGCTGGCACGGATACCTTCAGCTACCGGGTCCGGGACCGCATTGGCGCCGAAAACACGGGAACCGTGATTGTGGGCATCGCTCCGGCAGAGGCAAACAACCAAAAGCCGATCGCCGTCGACGACGCCGTTGATGTCCGCCCTGGCCGCCGCATCGCGGTGGACGCCTTGAAGAACGACTCCGATCCCGATGGCGACCCCATCGCCCTGGTCAATTCCTTCGAAGCCAACCCCGGCCTTCAGGTGGAGGCTGCCTCCGGCAAGGTCCTGCTGACCGCACCCGGAGCAGCCGGTGTCGAGAGCATCAGTTACCGGATCCAGGACGACAAGAAGGCCGAAGCCAGCGCTGTGGTCCGGGTCCAGACAAGCCCGACGGCGCCCCTCCACGTGCCGATTGCCGTGGACGACCACGTCACGCTGGCTGAGACGCTGGGCAAGACAGCTGTCGACGTTCCGGTCCTGAAGAACGACTCGGATCCGGACGGTGTGGCTGAAGACCTCACGATCACGTTGCCGGACGCGAACCCGAACGCACGCGTCGGTACCTCGGGCAACGTAGTGGTGACCCTCGGTCCGCAGGATCAGCTCATTCCGTACACCGTCACTGACATCGATGGTCAGTCCGCGACGGCGGTGATGTGGATTCCGGGCCAGGGCCTCCAATACCCGACGTTGGCCAAGACGGACCCGGTGGAGGTCATGTCCGGCAAGGACGTCACCTTGTCGCTGCAGGAGTATGTCCGCGTCCGGGATGGCCGCCAGGCACGCATCACCGTGGCAGACAAGATCCGTGTGCAGGGTGGAGATCCCACCAACGTCATCGCCGGCGATGGAAACGCGTTGCGCTATGCTGCGCAGGCCGATTACGTCGGTCCTGGTTCCATCACCTTTGAGGTCACCGATGGTTCCGGCCCGGATGATCCCCAAGGGCTGAAATCCACGCTGACCATCATGACCAAGGTGATCCCGGACCCCAACGCCAACCACCCGCCCACCTTCAGTGGCGCTTCGGTAGAGGCACCCAAGGGGGAGACCACCGACGTCGAGCTGGCCAACCTGGCCAAGGACGTGGACGAGCGCGACCAAGGCAACCTCAAGTTCGAGCTCGACGGGGAACAACCAACTGGTTTCCAGGCCAAGGTTGAAGGCTCCGTCCTCAAGATCAGCCCCGATCTTTCCCTCAACCCCGGTGCCGTGGGTACTTTCCCGCTCAAGGTCACCGACGGCCGTTCCGACGCCGTACGGGCAACCGTGACCGCCACCGTTGTCTCGTCCAACCGGCCGCGCCCGGTGGCGAACGACGACTCCGTGGACAAAGCCAACGCAGGCCGCGCGGAAACCGTCAATGTCCTCTCCAATGACTTCAACCCCTTTAGCGATGCTCCGTTGACCATCGAAAACGCTGCTGTGGAAACGGGATCTGCCGCCGGTCAGCCGACGGTCTCCGGTGACTCGATCACCGTCACCCCGGCCGACGGTTTCAAGGGTGTGATGGTGGTCCGCTACACCGTGCTGGATAAGACCAAGGACCCCTCAAGGCAGGCCACGGGCCGTGTCCGTATCACGGTGCGTGACAAGCCGGACGCTCCGTCGGCACCGGTTGCCACGGATGTACGGAGCCGGACCGCTGTGCTGAAGTGGACACCGCCGTCGGACAATGGCGCAGCCATCACCAAGTACACGGTGAAGGCGGCAGGCTTCGAGCAGGTGTGCCCCACCACCACCTGCACCCTGTCCGGGTTGACCAACAACGTGAAATACGTGTTCACCGTGTTCGCCACGAATGAGGTAGGCGATTCGCCGGCATCAGCGGCATCCAACGAGATCAAGCCGGATGAGAAGCCGTCACCTCCCGATGCCCCCGCCGTCAAGGCGGGCGATAAGAACATGGCCATCACCTGGACTCCTGCCAAGACGGAGGGGTCCCCGGTGAAGCACTACAACCTGGAAATCTCGCCGCCTCCCGCCAACGGCATTGCCGTGAAGAACGAGGTCACAGGCCTCAGCTATACCTGGCCCGGCCTCACCAACGGCGTGAAGTACAAGGTACGGGCCCAGGCAGTGAACGACCTGGGCCCCTCGGACTGGGGCATGTACTCCCTTGAGGACAACCCGGCAGGTCTTCCGGGTGCCCCCGCTGCACCCACCACCGCTGTGGTGCAGTCCGTGGGAACCCAGAACCAGCTTCGTGCCGACTGGACCGAGCCGGACACCAACGGTGATCCGATCAAGGCGTACTACGTCACCATGAACGGCGGTAACGGTGTCACCCAAACACAGACCGTTGCCGGCAGCGTACGGTCGGCCACCTTCACCGCGAACAACTCCGAAGCCGCGTACACCTTCACAGTGCAGGCCGAGAACAAGGCAGGCAAGGGTGGCGTCAGCCCTGCCTCGGCACCTAGGCGTGCCACCGGCAAACTCGGAACAGTCAGCAACGTCACCGCAACTCCGGCCAACACCGGAGCGGCCGGCAAGCAAGTGACCATCAATTTCTCTGCGCTCACTCCGGCCCAGCGAAACGGATCCACCCAGGGCGAAGTCAGCTACCGCTACAACGCCAGCACCGGCCAGTCCGGCCCTATCACCCCGGGCCAAACGGTGGGTGGATTCGCCAACGGGCAGGCCACCTCCATCACGGTGACAGCAGTCTCGTCTGTGGCTCCCAGCTCGGATGCGAGCGCCCCGGCCAGCACCACACCGTACGGTTCTCCGGGTACGCCGTCGGCATCAGGTACCAATGGGGGCCAGAACCAGACGACCCTGACCCTGAACTGGTCCTCGCCTTCCACAGCGAGCAACGACGTTGCTGCCACCAAGATCAGGATCACCGGCGGCGGGACGGACACCGGGTGGATCAACGAATCCGCCTCCGGCAGCCGGGTGGTGAACACCGGCGGTTACAACCAGACACGCACCATTGAAGTCCAAACGTTCAACTCGGTGGGCCAGGGTGGGCCGGTTGCTTCTGCAAGTGCCCAAAGTGGACCGCAGAAGACGTCGTGGGACGCTACGCTGCCGGCCGGCAGTTTCCGTACCTGTACGGACACAGCGGCATCCGGACAGACGTCCTGGGACCCGAACACACCGGGCCACCGCTGTGACGGCGTGGTCTATGGCGCCCCGTGGCAGTACGAGTCAAACGGTTCCTTTACGGTCAATTGCTACATCAACCGCAGTACGCCGTACCTGAACTACGCTGCCTGGTACCGCCTGACCAGTGGGCCGAACGCAGGCCGCTACATCGCGCAGGGCAACACCACCCTGGGCGATCCCGGACCCCACCAGATTCCGCAATGCTGAGGCCATCAGCCGCCCGGTGCCGGGAAGTTGTCCCCATCGCGTCCCACGGCGGCAGCACTGTACGCTGCCATAGCCAATGGAGAGCCCGCTCGCGGTTTTCCTTGGCTGGCCGTGGGGCGCGTGGGATAGTCTTAGGGACTGAAAATTCCGCCGCCGTTCGGGGGTACTGCGGATTGTACGGCTGCCGGCAAGTGCCGGTCGGCTTGGAAGCCACGTGGGGGCGGCTTAAAACAAAGGGAATTCTGGGGCTGTGACAACTTTCTTCGGCAAGCTGGGGCTGAAAAAGCGTCAAAACAAGAGAATCATTACGGGCACCGCTGCGACTGCGGCTGGCGCTGTGCTGATCGCCGGGGCTGTGTTGTACCCGGGTTTCAAGACCACGGAGGTGGACTTGAACGACGGCGGTGTGTGGGTTGTGAGCAAAACCAAGAACGCCGTCGGTCGGTTGAACTATCCCTCCCGTGTCCTTGATGGCGCGGTGACGCCTGCCACCACCACGTTCGATGTCCTGCAGCACGAGGGCAACGTCTTCGTCGATGACGAGTCCGGCTCGACCATCAACCAGGTCTCTGCGGCGAACCTGAAGCTCGGTGGCGACAAGCAGCTCCCGTCGTCGTCACAAGTGAGCTACGGTTCCACCGTCCTCTCCGTGACGGACCCTGCCCGCGGCAAGGTGTGGGCGCTTTCTCCCTCGACTGTCAACGGCTTTGATGAGGAGGGAACTGAACCCGTTTTGACCGGGGACCAGGGATTGGTCTCAGCGGTCGGCACGGACAACCGCATCTACACGGCAGACCCCGGCAAGGGCGAAATCTCGGTCATCACTGTTGACGCCGACGGCCAGCGCACCAATTACGAGGTCACCAAGGTTGACGAGCTCAAAGGAGTGGGTGATCTCCAGCTTTCCGTGGTGGGGGACAAGCCTGTGGTCCTGGACGCGGCCTCCGGCAACCTGTTCCTTCCTGGTGGCCGCAGGCTGCAGCTGCAGGATGCCCGGGAAGCAAAACTCCAGCAGACCAGCGAGGACAGCAGCTACGTGGCAATCGCCACCCGCAAGGCACTGCTGAAGCAGCCGTTGGACGGCTCCACTGCCGCAACGGTCAACGCTGACGGTGAGGGCGTCCCCGCAGCTCCCGTCCAGGTCAGCAAGTGCGTCCACGCCGCCTGGGCCGGCGCCAACAAATACCTCCGCGACTGCGACAACGACGCCGACGACAAGAAGAACGACGTCCCCAAGGCCAGTGCCTCGCCGAGCTATGTCTTCCGCGTCAACCGCGACCTCGTGGTGCTCAACGACGTGAACTCGGGCAGCGTCTGGCTGGTCAACCAGAACATGCAGCTGGTCAACAACTGGGACGATGTTGTCCCGCCCAAGAACCAGTCCGATGACCAGGACCAGGAGTCCGCGGACAACAACACCATCAACGTCCTGCCGGACCGCACCAAGCCAAACCGTCCACCGGAAACCAAGCCGGACGAATTCGGTGTCCGCCCCGGCCGCACCTCCATTTTGAGCGTCCTGGACAACGATTCAGACCCCGACGGCGACGTCCTCACCGCGTCCGTGGGAGCCAACGGCCCCAAACTGGGCACTTTGGAAAACATTTACGGCGGCTCCGCCTTCCAGATCAAGGTGCCCGCCGATGCCAAACCGGGAACGGAAGTCTTCGACTACAACGCCGCGGACGGACGCAGCCTCTCCGCGGGCGGCAAGGTCACCCTCCATGTAGTGGCCCCCGAAGAGAACAAGCCTCCGTTCTTCAAACGCGGCGAGCCCACCACCATGGTCGTGGAACAGGGAAAGTCGGTCAGCCAGAACATCCTGACCGACTGGATGGACCCTGACGGCGACGACCTGGTCCTGTTGGACGCCAAGACCGACAACGACCAGGACCAGGTGAAGGTGCGCCGGGACGGCCTGCTGACGTACCAGGATTCCGGGGCCGCGCCGGGCAAGAAGAACGTCACCATCACCGTGTGGGACGGCCGCGCCACCACCACCGGACGCATTGTGGTCAACGTGCAGCCCCCGGGTGCCCTGGCGCCGGTGGTCAACGCCGACCACGTGACAGCCGTGGTGGGCCAGGACCTGGTCATCGCACCGTTGAAGAACGACGTCGATCCCAACGGCGGCGCATTGCGCGTGGCCCACGTCGAGGCCGCCGGACCGGCCGAACTCGGTCCTGTGACCGACGGCGGCACCTTCACGTTCCGGAGCACCACACCTGGGCCGATCTACTTGACGTACATCGCCAGCAACGGCCCGCAAAGCAGCCAGGGGCTCATCCGGGTCGATGTGGAATCCGGCAAGGATGCAGGGGCGCCCGTTGCCGTCCATGACGTAGCGCTGCTGCCCGTGGGTGGAAGCGTCCTGGTGGATCCGCTGGCCAATGACTCAGATCCCTCCGGCGGCGTGCTGGTACTGCAATCGGTAACTGTTCCGGATGGTTCGTCCGCTTCCGTCAGCGTGATCGACCACAGTGTCCTTCGGGTCACGGACGTGCTCGGCTCCAAGGATCCCTTCGTCTTCAGCTACACCATGTCCAATGGCCGCGCCTCAGCCACCGGCACGGTGGGCGTCGTGCCGGTGCCGGCCCCCGCCGTCGTGGAAGCTCCGCAACCGAAACCGGACGAAGTGAACGTGCGTGTCAACGACGTCGTCACCATACCGGTCCTGGACAACGACACCCATCCTCAGGGTGAAGAGTTGTCCGTGGACCCCGTCCTGGCGCAGAACATTGCCGCAGAAGACGGAAAGGCGTTCATCTCGGAGAAGACCCTGCGCTTCATCGCGGGCCCCACGCCCAAGACAGTGCGTGCCATCTACAACGCCGTTGATCCGCAGGGCCAGAAGAGCGCGGCCGCGGTGACCATCCATATCCTTCCGCTCGAAGGCACCCAGAACTCGCGGCCGCAACCGAAGAACCTGACGGCGCGCGTTGTGGCCGGCGGCAGCGTCCGGATTCCGGTTCCGCTGGACGGCATCGATCCCGACGGCGATTCCGTCCAGCTCACCGGCATCGATAGCACTCCCACCATGGGAACCGCGACGGCGGGGAGCAGCTTCATCGACTTCGTCGCCGCCGGTGACGGCGCGGGTACGGATACGTTCCGCTACAAGGTGATTGACCGCCAGGGCGCGGTCAACACCGGAACGGTGACGGTCGGCGTCGCTCCCCGCGGGGACAACAACCAGAAACCGGCTCCCGTCGATGACGAAGTGAAGGTACGGCCTGGCCGGCAGATCGCGGTCGATGCCATCGCCAACGACACCGACCCCGACGGTGACATCATCCGCATCCTCTCGGACAGCCTCGAAGCCGATGCCGGCCTGGACGCCCACGTCAGCAAGACCAGTGGACGCGTCCTGGTGACGGCGCCGGCCGCGGAAGGCACCGTGAACGTCCGCTACTCCGTGGCAGATGACCGTGACGCAGTGGGACAAGCCAGCATCCGCGTGGTGGTCAAGAACGACATCCCGCTCCAGGCACCGATTGCCCGTGACGACCGCGTGACCTCGGCCCAGACGCTCGGGAAAACCGCCGTGGATGTTCCCGTGCTCAAGAACGATGAGGACCCCGACGGCGTGGGGGAGAACCTCAAAGTCAGCACCGAGGTGACCACTGCTCGTCCCGGGCCGGACGGCAATGTGATCGTCGAGCTCACGGAACAACCGCAGCTGGTTCCTTACACGGTGGAAGACGTGGATGGCCAGAAGTCCACAGCCATCATCTGGGTTCCAGGCATCGGCCAGCAGGTCCCCACCCTTGCCAAGGACGAGGTCATTGAGCTGGTTTCGGGCCAGTCGGTAACGGTCGACCTCGCCGAATGGGTGAAGGTCCGCGACGGCCGCTCACCCCGGCTGACACAGACCGACCGCATCAAGCTCATCGGCGCCGACGGAGCAGATCCCGTGGCCAACGGCGGTACCGGTCTGAAGTACACCGCCGGAGCCGAGTACGTCGGTCCGGGCTCGATAAGTTTCGAAGTGACTGACGGCACGGGTCCGGACGATCCCAACGGACTGAAGTCCACCTTGAGCATCCGGACCAAGGTGTTGCCGGACCCCAACAAGAACAACCCGCCTGTCCTTCTCGGCAGCGATCTTGACGTTCCGAAGGGTGATTCCGCGAGCCTGGATCTGGGGAAACTGACCTCCGATCCTGACGCGGACGATGTCCAGAACATGAACTATGAGCTGACAGGGGGAGCCACGGGAGGCTTCAAGGTCTCCATCGAAGGGAAGACCCTCAAGGCCTCCGCGGACGACTCCGTCCAGATCGGACAGTCAGGCACGGTGCAGGTGAAGGCCAAGGATCGCCGCGGGCTAGAAGCCGTGGCCACCTACAAGCTTTCGCTCTCGGCCTCCAACCGTCCCAAGCCCGTGGCGAACGACGACGCCGAGCCGGACGCGCAGTCCGGCAAGCCCGTCACGGTCAACGTCCTGGCCAATGACTCGAACCCGTTCCCGGACACGCCGTTGAAGATCGTTTCGGCCGTCACGGAGACCGGCCAGGGCACGGCCGAGCCGGGTGGTGACAGCGTTACTGTCACTCCTGCTGGTGGTTTCACCGGCACCATGGTTGTCGCGTACACAGTGCAGGACAAGACGGGCGAGCTCTCCCGCTATGCCACGGCCCGTATCCGTTTGACCGTCAAGGACAAGCCGGCGGCGCCCAGTACACCCCTGGCCCAGAGTGTGGGCGACCAAACGGCATTGCTCACCTGGAACGCCCCGGCTGACCGTGGTGCGCCCATCACCAAGTACACGGTGTACGGCGAGAACGGCTTCAAGCAGGATTGCCCCGCCAACACCTGTACGCTGACTGGCCTTACCAACAACGTGAAGTACCACTTCGCCGTCACGGCAACGAACGCCATCAACGAATCAGAGCGTTCCCCGGTCTCGGCCGAGGTCCGTCCTGACGTCAAGCCGGACACCCCCGTGGCTCCCACGTTGAAGTTCGGCGACAAGCAGCTTTCCGTCGCCTGGGTTCCCCCGGCGAGCAAGGGTTCTCCCATCAAGTCCTACGATCTTGAGATTTCGCCTGCCCCGGCAGGTCAGAATCCCCAGATCCAGAACCTGACGGGCAACAGCCACGTGTGGACCGGCCTGACCAACGGCGTGGCCTACAAGGTCCGGGTCCTGGCCCGCAACGACGCCAAGGAACCGTCGGAGTGGAGCACCTACTCGGCCGCGGAGACTCCTGCCGGAGTTCCGGCGACACCTGCTGCCCCGTCCGTCGCGGGCGCCGGGTCCGTGGGCAGCCAGAGCCAGTTGCAGGTCAGCTGGGCGGCCCCGAACAACAATGGCGACGCCGTGTCCAGCTACACGCTCACCACGTACCGTGGCGGCGCGGTGGTTGGTTCCCAGGCAGTGGCAGCTACCTCCCAGAACGTGACAGTGGACAACTCGGAAGCGGACTACTCATTCACGGTCTCGGCCACCAATAAGGCCGGCGTCAGTGGCGTGAGCCAGCAGTCCAACGCCATTCGTGCCGCCGGCAAGCCTGGAATGGTGGGTGCACCCTCGGCAGCACTGGTGGAGACCAACGCCGACGGCGGCAAGATCCGTGTCGCGTTCAACCCGCTCTCCGCGGCGGAACGCAACGGTGCCAACGCCAACGAGATCAGCTACCGCTACGCCCTGACCTCCGGCTCGGGCACCGGTGCGATCCCTGCAGGTGGCGGGGTTGTGGCAGCTCCCAACGGCGCCGACACAGCGGTGGTCGTGTGGGCCATTTCCTCCCGGAACCCAACGCCCGGTGACCGGAGCCCGGCGTCGAACACCGTGAATCCCTACGGCCTTGCCTACGCTCCGACTGTTACCGGCAGCAAGAGCAGCGGGGTAGGGGACAAGACGGTGTCTTGGACCTGGAACGCTCCCAACGGCAACGGCCGGCCGGTTACCGGCTACCAGTACAGCCTCGACGGCGGGGCGTGGCAGAACACCGACCAGCGGAGTTTCTCCAAGACTGTCGGCTTCAGCGAAACGCACACCCTGCAGGTTCGCGCCGTCAGCGGGGGACAGGCAGGACGTGTGGGCAGCGACACCTCGCGCAGCGGTGCCGAGCCGCCACCGCCGCAGCCTCCGGCAGGCGAGGTCAGGGCCCACAACAACACGTGCCCCGGCCAGCCTGGAAGACCGGACACTTACAACCCGAGCGGCCCGAGCTGCGGCGTTGGCTGGGTCTCCAACTCGGAAGGGTGGTTGAACGTCAACTGCACCAAGGACATCTACAACAACGGCACGCCGTGGTACCGCGTCACCGAGGGCAGCCACCCGGGCTGGTACGTGAAGTCCACCACCGTGGATCTGCGCGGAACCAAGCCCGGCGGTTGCTAACCTCTCCGGTCGGCACCAACAACAACTTCATCCCAACACCCCAACACAAGGAACAGGATCAACCGATGACCATGACAAGCGAGCAGGCCGCGTGGTTTGCAGAAACGTTCGAGAAGCTCGTTGCCAACGTGGGCCAGGCCGTCCTGGGCAAGGAACACGTCATCCGGCTGACCTTCACCGCGATGCTGGCAGAGGGCCACGTCCTCTTCGAGGACGCACCGGGCACCGGTAAGACTTCGCTGGCCCGGGCCTTGGCCGCTACGGTCCAGGGTTCGCACAACCGCATCCAGTTCACCCCCGACCTCCTGCCGTCCGATGTCACCGGTGTGACCATCTACGACCAGAAGACGCAGAAGTTCGAGTTCCATAAGGGTCCGGTCTTCAGCAACATCGTCCTGGCCGATGAAATCAACCGAGCCTCACCGAAGACCCAGTCCGCCCTGCTGGAGGTCATGGAGGAGTCCCGCGTGACCGTGGACGGAACCACCTACGAGGCCGGACGGCCGTTCATGGTGCTGGCAACGCAGAACCCGATCGAGCAGGCCGGTACGTACCGTCTTCCGGAAGCCCAGCTGGACCGCTTCCTGATCAAGACCTCCATCGGCTACCCGGACCATGCTTCCACCGTGCGCCTGCTGGGCGGCTCCAACCTGAAGGACCGCTCAAAGGACCTTGCTGCCCTGATCACCACCCAGGCCGTGGCCGACATGGCAGATCTCGCGGCGACAACCCACGTGGACACCGCGGTGCTCGAGTACATTTCGCGGCTCTGCGAGGAGACCCGCAACGCCTCCGAAACCCGGTTGGGTGTTTCGGTTCGTGGTGCCCTTGCCATGGTCCGTGCCGCCAAGGTGTGGGCAGCCGGACAGGGCAGGAACTTCGTGCTGCCGGACGACGTCAAGGAACTGGCACCGGTGGTGTGGACGCACCGTCTGGTCATGGACCCTGAGGCTGAATTCTCGGGCGCCACACCCGAGGTCGTGCTCGCGCGTGTCCTCTCTGAAGTGGCTGCCCCGCAGCAACGCGCCACGGCCTAAGCCAACACAGTCCCGGCGTTTCCCTTCCTCGCACCAGTTCGAACAAAGGCCCCCACATGTCCTCCAGCAAACCCCTGAGCCGGGCTGCTGATTCGCTTAAGCGCGCCACGTCAGCACTTGGCGGCACCCTGCGCTCCGCGCGTGGTTCCGGCAACGACGCGGGCAGACGCCCGGGCAGCCCTAAAAGGCCCGGCAATACCAGGAAACTGCACCCCGCGGCCGTGTGGGCCGAGGCCGCCGGAGCAGCGGGGGAGATCCTCGCTCCGGCGTGGGAGAAATTCCGCGCCCTCTGGCTGCGCTATGCCTGGCCGGTCCTCTCCGTTGTCAGCCTGCTCGGCTGGGTGGTTCTGGCGGCATCGATCGGGCTCTGGTGGGCAGGACAGGCGTGGGGCTGGCAGGAAGCGAAGTCCGCGGCGTTGGTGGCATTCCTGCTGTTCCTGCTGGCCATCGGCTTTATTGTGGGCCGATCGGCGTACGGCGTGGTCCTGGACCTGGCCCGCACCCGCGTGGCCGTAGGCGATGATGCGGTGGGAAGCATTGCGGTCTCCAACGTCTCGGCACGCCCGTTGCTGCCAGCAGCGCTGGAGTTGCCTGTCGGTGCCAACACGGCCGTGTTCCACCTGCCCCGCATGAAGCCCGCACAGGTGCACGAGGACCTTTTCACCATCCCGACGGCCCGCCGCGCCGTCATCGTCGTCGGACCCGTGCGCTCGGTGCGCGCCGACCCGCTCCACCTGCTGCGCCGGCGCGTGCTCTGGACCGAACCCGTGGACCTGTTCGTGCACCCGCGGACCGTGGCGCTGGGCGGCTCAGCGGCCGGCTTCATCCGCGACCTTGAGGGCATGCCCACCACTGAACTTTCCAGTGCCGATGTTTCGTTCCACGCCCTTCGCGATTATGTGCCCGGCGATGACCGGCGGCACATCCACTGGAAGACCACGGCCCGTACCAACAAGCTCATGGTCCGCCAGTTCGAGGAAACGCGCCGGGCCCACCTCGCTATTGCCCTGTCGATCAACACCGATGAGTACGATTCCGAAGCGGAATTCGAAATGGCCATCTCGGTGGCCGGGTCCATTGGCCGCCAGGCGATCAGCGAACAGCGCGACCTCGATGTCCTGACCCAAAAAGGTCCGCTGCGCTGCGAAACCGGCCGTAACCTGCTGGACGACATGACACGGATCATCGGCGCGCCCCTGCGCAAGACCGCCGTCGACCTCGCCCGGACCTTGTCCGATACCGTCCCGAATGCCTCCGTGGTGTTCTTTGTCGTGGGCAGCCACGTCACCGCCACGCAACTGCGGTCAGCGGCGGCCTCGGTCCCGCCGGGAGTCCGCAGCCTGGCCGTCCGCGTCCAACCCGGCGCCGCGCCGTCGAGGGCCAATATCGCGGACCTGACCGTCCTCACCGTTGGCGACCTCGACGATCTGGCCATCGTTCTTCGAAAGGCGGCAGCATGAGCACCGCGCCCAACGTCCGAGTGCGTCCGCGTGCGGAGAAATCCGCGAAGGCCAATGCCCGCAAACGCGCTGCAGGCGGATCCATGTTCGCCGACGACCGCCCGTTGTGGCACTTCTTTGTCGACTGCGGCGCCCTGGTGGTGCTGCTTTTGTTGGGCGTCCTCGGATTCACGCTGAGCTTCGGCGGCGACGCGCGCTTCCTGGTCGCAGGACTCGGCGGCGTGGTCCTCGGGCTCGGCATCGCCGTCCTGAATGCCCACCTGCGCCTTGGTTTGCTCATCACGGCAGCTGCGACTTTTGGTGCCTACATGCTGTTCGGTTCCGCGCTGGCGGTTCCGGATTCTGCTGTGCTGGGCGTCCTGCCGTCCCTGGATTCCCTGCGCACGCTGCTGCTGGGCATTGTTTTCTCCTGGAAGGACATGCTCACCGTCGGTGTTCCCGTGGGCACCGCCAACGGAACGCTGATTGTGCCGTTCCTGAGCGCGCTGCTCATGGCCCTGGCCGCCGGGCTCCTGACGTGGCGGATGAAGAGCCCCTACTGGCCGCTGCTTCCGGTACTGGTCCTCTTCGTCACCGGCATCGCCTTCAGTACCAGTTCGGGCTTCCTGAACGTGGAGCGCGGCGTTTCCCTGACGATCATCTCGATCGTCTGGGCGACGTTCCGCCGTGAGGTGCTCCGCCAGCGCAGCACCAGGACCGTCTCGGCCAACAGGCCCGATTCCGACGCCGGTACGGCCCGCCGCGGCCAGCTGCGCCGCCTCGGTACTGCTGCAGCGGTCATCGCCGTCGCCGTGGGCGTGACGGCCCTTGCTTCTCCCTTGGTGACAGCCAGCGATGACCGGAAGGTGCTGCGCAACACCATCGTCCCGCCCTTCGATCCCCGGGATTACATCACTCCGCTGGCGAGCTTCCGCAACTTCGTCAAGGACGAAAAGGACACCACCCTGTTCACCGTCAAGGGCCTGCCCAAGGATGCCCGCGTCCGGCTGGCGGCGTTGGACGCGTTCAACGGCTTGAACTACACCATGGATCCGAACAGCTCCGGCAACTTCAGCAAAGTCGGCGATGCGAAGTCGCTGAACACGCTGGCCGAGTCCGGGAGCCCGGTCCAAGGCACCAACTACACATTGGACATCACGGTTGAGGACTATCAGGGCTACTTCGTTCCGGGTGGCCGCCACACCACCGGAATGAGCTTTGCGGACACCTCGGGAGCAGCGTCAGGGCTCTACTTCAATGCCGGCACCGACACCGCAGTGACCACCAAGGGCCTGGGCAAGGGGGAGAACTACACCGTCCAGGTCTCGGACCCCGGAACGTTGGAGCACGGGCAGCTGACCCAGTATGACTTCGCCAAGCTCACGCTGCCCGAAGCCGAGGAAGTACCACCGATCGTCGCATCACAGGCGAACGAATTGTCGGCGGATGCACCCACCGCCATCGACCGCGTCCGGCAGATCGAGGCGCACTTCCAAAAGAGCGGCGCCTTCAGTAACGGCCTGGTGGCAGAGGGGCAGCTTCCGAGCCTTCCCGGCCACAGCGCGGCCCGCATCCGCAACATGCTCTCGGCCAAGCAGATGCTCGGCGACGACGAGCAGTACGCAGTCTCAATGTCCCTCATGCTCCGGCATCTGGGTATTCCCTCGCGTGTTGTCATGGGCTTCTATCCGGATCCCAAGAGCCCGGAGAACGGCGCCGGCGACATCAAGATCACCGGCAAGGATGTACACGCTTGGGTGGAGGTGGCCTTCGACCGTGTCGGTTGGGTTTCCTTCGATCCCACCCCGCCCAAGGACAACGTGCCCATCCCGCCGGATCCGCAGAACAAGTCCAAGCCCAAGCCCCAGGTGCTGCAGCCGCCGCCCCCGCCGCAGGAGCCCGCGGACCTGCCGCCGGACTCCACTCCGGATGCCCTGGACGCGGATGAGAAGAAGAACAACCCGTGGCTCTTCTGGGGGCCGCTGCTTGCCGCCATCGGCGTGGCATTGATTCCGTTGGCGATTCTCGCCGTGCCGTTGCTGCTGATTCTGCTGTTGAAATCACGACGCCGGAAGGCACGTTTCCGTGATGGCCACCCCGCGCAGCGGGTCGGCGCAGGATGGAGCGAGGTATTGAGCCTCGTCACCGACATGGGTGCCTCGATCGACTCCAAGTCAACCAGGCGCGAGTCTGCCTCGGTGATCGCGGAAGCATTCCCTACCGCAGGGAATACCACCACCATGCTTGCCCATCGCGCGGACGCCGCAGTGTTCGGCGCGGGGCAGCCGAGTGAGTCGGAGGTCAAGGAGTACTGGGAGATCGTGGACACATCGCTGACCGACATCACCGGCAGTGTTGGCTTCTGGAAGCGGCAGCAGGCACGGTTCTCACCGCGTTCGTTGCTGGCGGACGCCCGGGCGGCCCTGCGTCGTCGTCAACAAGGTTCCGCCAGGAACCAAACTCCGGGTGAACCGGGGGCGCGGCGCTTGAAGTTGCCCTTCACGAAGGACAGCACCGATGAGCAGTGAGACCGAACTTTGCCCGGCCTGCCGGCATGCCGTCCGGCCCGGCGCCGCTTTCTGCAACCAGTGCGGATCGCCGCTGAACAACCGCGGAGCCCGCAAGGAGGGCAACATCAACCATGCCCAGCGGGCCGCACTGGAATCGGCTGCCCGGCAGGGCCTGTCCGATCCCGGTAGTATCTCCGTAGTGTCGGCACCAGCGTCGCCGGCACATCCGGGGACAAGCACTGTCCCGGACAGGACGCCTGGGCCAGGGGGAGGGACCACTATGACCACCAAGCTCGACCTCGTTCCCGCCTCTGCCGGCAAACGGCTGGGCGCGGCGGTGTTGGACTGGTTGGGGCCGGTGGCTGTCCTCGCCACAACGTTTGCCATCGGCATCGCGGGCATTACGCAAACGCGCCGGAACGGCTTCATTGTTTACGACACCGGGCTGCTGGTCCTCCTCGGCAGCATCGGCCTGGCCGTGACTGTGGTGTATATCTTCGTGTTGTTGGCCCTTGAGGCGAAGTCCGGGAACACCATTGGCAACCAGCTCATGGGAATCCGCAGCACTGATGCCGATGGCTACGCTCCGGGTGCCGGCGCGGTGTTTGTCCGGGGCATCCTGACCGGTGCTGTCCTGATCGTGGGGTCACTGGCTGCTGTCATCCTGTCGGCGTTGGGACTCTTGGGACTTGTTGTCTTTATCGCTTTGCCGCTGATGGTGCTGGGGGTTGCCTGGGCCATCCTGGTGGTGCTCTCCAACGCCTGGGATTCCAACGGCAAGGTGCGTGGCTGGCACGACAAGGCGGCCAAGACCTTGGTGTTCGACGTCAATGCGGGCCGCAATCCCGTCACTACCGGAGGAATCCAAGGTCCTTACAGCTTCGCTCCCATGGACCTTCCTCCGGTACAACCGGTGATCTCCCCAGTGCCGTCGGGACGCGCTTCCACCCCGTCGCTGCCCGTGCCAAGCCAATCCGCCCCCGCACAGACGACTCCCGCCCAGGCGACGTCACCGCATCAGGCGGCCCCGGCGTCGTCCGTTGCCCCGGCCGTGCAGCCCTCACATGACCCGAACCAGTGGCGGCCGCCGACGCCGCGCCAGGTGCCGGCCCCGCAGCAAGCGCCTCTCACGCAGCCAGCACCAGTTGCGCAGCAAGCTCCGGTCGTTCCGCAGCCTCACACGGTCCCGGCGCCGGGACTTCCCGCCCATCCTGACGACGACGTCGAGCGCACCCAGATGCGCCCAGGCGCGGCCCGTGCACAGGCTGTCCTTCGGATACGGATCGACGACGGCCAGGACGTCCAGCTCGGCGGAAGCGTCCTTCTTGGCCGGAATCCCGCTGCGCAGCCCGGGGAAGTCGTCGAGCAGCTGCTGCCGGTGTCGGATCCGGGCAGGTCGATTTCCAAAACCCATCTGCATCTTCGGGTGGACGGGGATGGCGTGTGGGTCACGGACCGCAATTCCACCAATGGCAGTGCCGTCACCACCCCTGACGGTTTGCAAACCAGGCTCACGCCCGGCGAGGCATCCTTCGTCCGGCCAGGTTCCACCGTTCAATTCGGGGACCGTTCCTTCCACCTAGGACAAGCATGAATTCACAGCCGGCCACCAACGCCAACGCCGACGCCGTCCCGGCCACCGGCGGGTCCTCGTTCCGCCTGAGTTACGGCTACGGAACGGACCGTGGACTGCGTCGTGAATTGAACGAGGATTCGTTCATCGCCGCCGACCCTGTGTTCGCCGTCGCTGATGGCATGGGCGGCCACGAGGCCGGTGAGATCGCCAGCGGCATGTGCGTGCGCACCCTGGGGAGCGCTCCCGAGCTCGCCTCAGGGCTGCGGAGCGCCTCTGCAGCGGACCTGCAGGCATGCCTCTTGAAAGCCGATGCTGCCATCAGGGAGGCCACCGGTGCCCGTGCCGGCACCACGCTCTCCGGCGTGGTGGTTGTGGAACAAATGGGTTTGCCGTACTGGCTGGTGATGAACATCGGCGATTCCCGGACCTATCGGCTGAGCCAAGGTGAATTCGCGCAGATCAGCGTGGACCACTCGGAGGTACAGGAGCTGGTGGATTCCGGGGACATCACCTCGGAGCAGGCCGCCGTCCACCCGCGCCGCCACGTGGTCACCCGTGCCCTGGGCACCGGGGATGAAACCGAAGCGGACTTCTGGCTCCTTCCCATCCAGGAGGGCGACCGGATCATGGTCTGCTCGGATGGTCTCAACGGTGAACTGGGCGATGACCACATGTTCCGGATCCTCAGCACAGTGGCCCACCCGCAGGACGCCGTGGATGCCCTCATCCAAGCGGCGCTCCGAAGCGGCGGACGTGACAACGTCACCGTGATTGTGGTTGACGCCAAGAACGTACTGAACGACGCCGGCATCGCCATCACAGCGCCCCGCCCGGAAGTCGGGACAGACGTGGAGGAGGACACCCTTCCCAAAGCCTGGGTAAATGGCACCGACCATGAGGAAGACGCCGATGGCAAGCAGTAACCTCCTGTCCCACACGCGGTACCGGCAGGGCGAGTGGTTTGGAGTTATCCGCAACGGAACAGCGGTACTTCTCGGTCCCGACACCCCGCACGCCCTGCTGGATACCGTGTGGGAATTGCTGTCTTCCTCTCCCGAAGCCCACGAAGTCCTGCACGAAGTGACAGAGGCTTTTGGTGTTTCGCTGAGCAGGATCCCGCCGTTCGGAATTATCGATTCCAAGGATGCGCTGCGGGTCTTCCTTCGCGGCGACCTCGAATTGTCGGTACAGCTGGCCGATCGCCAGGAACACCTGACAGGCCGTGATGTCACCACTTGGACGGAGCGCCGCATCGCCGGCGCCACGGCCTTGAGCATCCACATCGGGGCAGAAGCCACCGAAGGGATGGAACGCCCACGGTTGGATACCCTCCCGGTGAAGGACGGCGTGGTGTTGTTGGCTTCGTTGGAGGCCGGCGGGCAGGGCATTGCTGTGGACGGGCCGACGACGGCGGAACCGGCCTCGGAGCCTGCGGTTGCGGCTGCGGCACCTGCCGTGCAGGCACCGGCGGCCTCTGTCTCCGACGAAACCATGATCGGGTACCACGAAGCCGACCTTGGGCTGACGATTGCACCCGGACAAGCGCCCGTCATTGACGGTCACCTCGGCGGCGCGTCTGCTCCAGTCGACCAACCCGCGTCCGGGGACGAATCCGCATCCGGGGAACCGGGAGCAACTGAAATCAGTGCCCCCGAAGATTCCGGGGAGGAGCCCGAGGAGGAGCCTGACGGGGAGCCTGCTCCAGCCGAAAGCGACGATGACCTTGTGGTGAACGACCACGAGGTCCCGGTCCACACCAGCACCACGGATCCATTGAGTCCCTCTCTGGAAAACACCACGAACTACGATCACCTGTGGGACAAGACGGTGATGCGCAACATCGAGGACGCCGCAGTGCGCCTGGACAGCGATGCCGATGACCACGACGCTCCGGTCAGCCATGCACCTGCTCCGCAACCGCCGTCGGCTCCGCAACCGCCGTCGGAAACCGAACAACCAGCGCCGGAACCTTCGACGCCGGCACCCGCGCCGCCGTCGGAAGCCAGCCACTCAGCCGCTCCGGCCGCATCCGGTGGCCTGATCGATTCTGTGCCCTGGCTCCGCAGCGCGCCGTCGGCGCCGCCGGTGGCCCAGCCGGCACCGCAGGTTCCGGCTGCCTGGACGCCTGCACCGGCATCTTCGGGCAGCGTGGTGGACGAGGACTCGGACCACGACGGGCAGACCATCATGAAAAGCAGCCTTCCCCGGACCAGTGACACGGGGGAGGCCGGGACGTCCAGTGACGCACCCGCCGTCAACGGCCCGAGCGTCCTGGCCAGGGTCTGCCCGCAGGGGCACGCCAACCCGCCCACCTACCCACTGTGCTCGGTGTGCGGAGCTCCCATCAGCGGGGATGCCGTTCATGTTCCGCGCCCGCGTTTGGGCCGCATGCGGCTTTCCACCGGGGAACTGATCGACCTGGACCAGTCGCTCATCATTGGCCGCCAGCCCTCGGTTTCGCGTGTCCAGGGAGGCACGATGCCCCGCCTGGTCCAGGTGGAGAGCCCTGGCGGGGACATTTCCAGGTCCCACGTGGAGGTCCGGTTGGAAGGGTGGCATGTAATGCTGTGCGACCTCAAGGCCACCAATGGCACCGTGCTCATCCGCGAGGGCCAGGCACCCCGCCGGCTTGCCCAGAATGAGATGGCCATCCTGCTGGACGGCGACATTGCCGAACTCGGCGACGACATTTCATTGCGTTTTGAGGAGATTCTTTGAGTTCCAAGAGGCCCCCCGCACCGCCTCCCCCCATCCCGGGCTTCAAATACATCAGCCTGCTCGGCTCGGGTGGCTTTTCCGACGTCTACCTTTACGAGCAAGACAGGCCGCGCCGAAAAGTAGCCGTCAAGGTGCTGTTGTCAGACCTCAAGACCGAGGGTGCGCGCCGCCGCTTCGAATCCGAAGCCAACCTGATGGCGCAGCTGTCCTCGCATCCTTACATCGTGACGATCTTCGAAGCGGAGATCACCGAGACCGGACACTCGTACCTGGCCATGGAGTACTGCTCGCGGCCGAGCCTCGATGTGCGGTACAGGCGCCAGCGCTTCAGCGTCGATGAGGTCCTTGCTGTCGGCATCCAGGTGGCGTCCGCCGTCGAGACCGCCCACCGGGCCGGAATCGTGCACCGGGACATCAAGCCGGCCAACATCCTGGTCACCGACTACAACCGCCCGGCGCTGACGGACTTCGGTATTTCCGGCACCATCGGTGCCGATTCCGAGGACGACGCCGGCATGTCCATTCCGTGGTCGCCGCCCGAGCAGTTCCGCGGCGGCGCAGTGGACGGTGTGCCGGTCGACATCTGGGCCTTGGGCGCCACGCTCTATACGCTTTTGGCGGGCCGCTCACCCTTCGTGCTTCCCGGGCAGGACAATTCGCAGCGGGAATTGATTTCCCGCATCACCAACGCACCCCTTCCCAGGCTTGGCCGCGCGGATGTTCCGGAATCCCTGGAACTGGCGCTGGCAACGGCCATGGCCAAGTCTCCGGGATCCCGGTACTCCTCGGCGCACGCCTTTGCTTTGGCCCTGCAGCGCATCCAGACCGAGCTGAACCTGTCGGTGACGCCTTTCGAGGTGCTCGAGGAACCGGGGCACGGCGACGATCAACACCCTGACGACAACGTCGAGGAAACCCGGGTCCGGAGCATCGCATCGATCGATCCGGACGCCTCGGGTACTGCCGGCACCGGTTCCGCCCCTACCTTCCCGGCGCGGACTTTCCCATCCACTGTCCCGGCCACCACGTCGCAGACCGGCAACACGGCGCAAACTGCCAGCACCTCCCAGACCGCACAAAGGCCCGCCGTCTGGCAAGCGCCCGCCCAGCAGGGACCCCCGCAACAGCCGCTTCCGCAGTTCCAGACCCAGCAGGCAGCAGGGGCCGACACCGACACCGGAGAATCGACTGTCCTTCGTGGTTGGCAGCCGTCGGGCCGTACTGCGAACGTCGACGATACCGTCAGCCGCACAGCATCGCGGGCAGCATCCGAAACCTCGGAAGAGGCGCCGCTTGTTGACCACAGCAAGCGCAACCTGTGGCTCGCGGTGACTGGCGCCGCCGTCCTGGTGGTCGCGATCGTCGTCGGGGTTGTCCTCGGCGCCAACGCGCAGCCGAAGGTCGCGCCGACTGAGGCGGCGAGCGTGAAGCCGGCGGATCCCCTCGGCGATGGCGGGGTACCGGAAGTCGAAGGCCTGAGCGGCACGCGGGACCCGGTGAAGCCGGACTTCGCCGACTTCAGCTGGACAAATCCGCAGCCCAAGCCTGGAGACACGTACAAATGGCGATACCGCACCGCCCTCATCCCGGAAGGCGAATACGAGTCCGTCAAGGAGCCGAAAGTACGTGCTTATTTCGGCAAGGAAGAGAAGCTCTGTATCCAGGTCATCATTGTCCGTACTGACGGTTCGGCATCTCCGGGAGACAAGGGCTCCATCGCCTGTGTGCAGTAACCACCGGCCAACGCAACACAAACACCGCCCACTGAGGAGGCACAGATCATGGGGGATCTAGCAATAGATTTCTGTGGGGAATGGTACGAACCATCCGACGAAGACGTCTTTGATATCGGCCGCGAAGGCGATCTCGAGGTCGACGACAACCCGTACCTGCACCGCCGCTTCCTGCAGATTGCCCGCTACGACGGCATCTGGTGGCTGAGCAACGTTGGCAGCATGCTCTCCGCCACGATCGCGGACGGCTCGGGCGGCATGCAGGCGTGGCTTGCACCCGGCGCCAGGATTCCGCTCGTGTTCAGCCACACCAACGTCATCTTCACCGCCGGCCCCACCACCTATGAGTTCGCGGTGCACCTGAAGACACCCTCATTCCGGCACGAGGCCCGCGATGACGACCAGGCCGGGGACACCACCATCGGCCCCGTGGTTTTCACTGACTCGCAAAAAGCGCTCATCGTTGCCCTGGCCGAACCCATGCTGCGGCGGGAGGGCACCGGTTTCAGCGCCATTCCGTCTTCCGCCGAGGCTGCCAAGCGCCTGGGCTGGGCCCTCACCAGGTTCAACCGCAAGCTCGACAACGTCTGCGACAAACTGGACCGCGTCGGGGTTGTGGGCCTGCGTGGGGGAGCCGGAAAACTTGCCACCAACCGCCGGGCGCGCCTGGTGGAGCACGCCGTGACGTCCCATTTGGTGACTCCGGCCGACCTGCATCTTCTTGAGAAAATGAGTGGAGTCGACGAAGGATGAAGTTCCGCCTGACACTGCGGCGTGACCCTGCCGAAGCGAAGGACCTCGCCGTCACGGTGGATGGCCGCGCCACCGTGGCCGATATCGCCACTGAACTCTGGTCCGCCGACCCCGCACGCAAGGGGACCGAACCGCCGTCGAACCTGTCCATCAGCGTGGACGAAGCGTTCGTTGGCGGCGGCCTGTCCGGCCACGTGCTCAGGCCCACGGACAACCTGCTCGAATCCGGTCTTCGCCCGGGTTCGAAGGTTTCCCTGGCCCACGTCAGCGAGGAATTCGCCTCCACCGGCCACGGGAGCAACAGGGGACCCGCGGCGGCGACGTTGCGCGTCATGTCAGGGCCCGACGTCGGCCGCGAATTTTCGCTGCCCTTCGGCACCAGCTACATCGGCCGGGACCGGGACGCGGACATCCGGCTCTCGGATCCGCTTACCTCCAAGCGCCACGCCCGCATCACGGTGGGCGAGACCGTGGAAATCGTGGACACGAACTCCGCCAATGGCCTCCTGATGGACGGACTGCCTGTCACCCGGGCAACCCTTGCTTCCTCTGACACCGTGACGCTGGGCGATACGACGGTGGGAGTGGTATCCCTGTCCCGCAACCACGGCGGAGGGCCGTCCTCGCCGCTGGTCGACTTCAACCGGTCACCGCGGGTCCTGCCCCGCTTCGAATCGCCCAAGCGGGTGCCGCCGGCCGGCCCCAAGCGGCCTGAACACCAACCGTTCCCGTACATCATGCTGGTAGCGCCGCTGCTGATGGGCGCTGTGCTCTTCGCGGTGACGCAGAACCTGCTGTCCGTGCTTTTCATGGCCATGATGCCGCTGTTCATTGTGGGTCACTACGTGGACCACAAGATGCAAAGCAAGCGCCAGGTGAAGGAAGGCCACAAGCAGTTCAAAGCCTCCATGCTGGCCTTCCGCGAGGATATCGACAGGCAGCAGAACATCGAGCGCGCAGTCCGCTTGCAGGAAGCGCCGTCGGTGAGCGACACGGTGGATGCGATCTACAAGCTGGGTCCCTTGTTGTGGACCAACCGACCCGAGCACCAGCATTTCCTCGGCGTGCGCTTCGGCCTGGGCTCCGCACCTTCGCGCATCCCCTTCGATGAACCGACGGCCAACGACACAGAACCGCAGTACATGCGTGAAATCCAGGAGTGCCTGCAGCAGGTCCGCGTGATCGAGGGAGTGCCGATTGTCTCGCAGCTGCGTACTTCCGGTTCCTTCGGGGTGGCCGGCGATCGCAGCGTGGTGGATGATGTGGCCCGTGGCATGGTGCTCCAGCTGGTGGCCCTGCATTCGCCCGCGGAGGTAGTCCTCACGGCCCTGACGTCGCCGCGTTCGCGTGAGCGCTGGGACTGGCTGCAGTGGCTCCCGCATGTAGGTTCAGGCCACAGCCCCTTGTCCGGCGACCACCTTGCCGCCGGCCCGGGGGCGGGTGCTGCCTTGTTGTCCCGCCTGGAGAACCTCGTCGAAGAGCGCGAGGCCTTGTCCAAGGAGCCCGGCCCGCAGCCGCGTCCGGCCCTTAAGGACGAGAGTGCAGAGATTCCCTCCCCGGTGGTCCCGGCCGTGCTGGTGATCGTGGAGGACGATGCCCCCATCGACCGGGGCCGCCTCACGAGGTTGGTTGAGCGTGGGCCCGATTACGGCGTGCATGTCATGTGGGTGGCGGCGAATGTGCAGTCCCTGCCTGCCGCGTGCCGCGACTTCCTCTCCGTCGACGGCGACCACGGCACCACCACGGGCCAGGTCCGTTTGGGCCGCCACACCTACCCGGTGAGCTGCGAAAGCCTCGACGCCGATCTCGCCACCCAGCTGGCGCGCATGATGTCGCCACTGGTCGACGTCGGAAATCCGCTTGAGGACGACTCCGACCTTCCGCGCGCCGTCTCCTACGCCAGCCTGATCGGCAAGGAGCTCATGGACAATCCGCAGGCTGTGGCCGAGCGGTGGCAGGAAAACAACTCCGTGCACGCCACGGCGGTTCCCAACCGCAAGGACAACGGCAGCCTCCGTGCCCTGGTCGGTTCCAAAGGGGTGGAGCCCTTCTACCTTGACCTGAAGAACGAAGGACCCCACGCGCTGGTCGGTGGTACCACCGGTGCCGGTAAGTCCGAGTTCCTGCAGTCCTGGGTCATGGGCATGGCCGCCGCCTACAGCCCCGACCGCGTGAGCTTCCTCTTCGTGGACTACAAGGGCGGTGCCGCCTTCGCGGACTGCCTGCATTTGCCCCACACCGTGGGCCTGGTGACGGACCTGTCTCCGCACCTTGTGCGCAGGGCTCTGACCTCCTTGCGGGCCGAACTGCACTACCGCGAACGGCTCCTGAACAGGAAGAAGGCCAAGGACCTCTTGGCGCTCCAGCGCGAAGCCGATCCCGAGGCTCCGCCGTACCTGATCATCATCGTGGACGAATTCGCGGCCCTTGCCACCGAAGTTCCAGAGTTCGTTGACGGTGTTGTGGACGTCGCGGCCCGTGGCCGTTCCTTGGGCCTGCACCTCATCCTGGCCACCCAGCGCCCGGCCGGTGTCATCAAGGACAACCTGCGGGCCAACACCAACCTCCGTGTAGCCCTGCGCATGGCCGATGAAGTGGACGCGGTGGACATCCTGGGTGTCCCTACTGCTGCCTACTTCGATCCGTCCATTCCCGGCCGTGGTGCGGCCAAGACGGGGCCCGGGCGTATCCAGGGCTTCCAGACCGGCTACGCCGGTGGCTGGACCACGGAGAAGCCCCAGCGTCCCCGGATCGACATCGTGGAGATGGCTTTCGGCTCCGGAGCAGTGTGGGAACCGCCGCTGGAGGCACAGGTGGAAGAAGAGCCTGCCGGGCCCAACGACATCGCCCGGATGACGGCAAACATCATTCGCGCTGCCGACGTCCTGTCCATTGCACCGCCGCGGAAACCGTGGCTCAACGAGCTCGCCCTGACATACGATTTCTCCAAGCTTCCCAACCCACGCACCGACGAACGGCTGCTGCTGGGCGTCGCGGACGACCCCGCCCACCAGGACCAGCCCACTGTGTTCTATGAACCGGACAGGGACGGCAACATGGCTGTCTACGGGACGGGCGGATCCGGCAAGTCGGCAGCATTGCGGGGCATCGCCATCGCCGCGGCCGTGACTCCCCGCGGTGGTCCGGTGCACGTTTACGGCATCGACTGTGGCTCGTCGGGCCTGAAGATGCTGGACGGTCTTCCGCACGTTGGCGAAATCATTAATGGAGACGACGTCGAGCGTGTGGGCCGCCTGTTGCGCTGGCTCAAGGAAGTGGCCGACGACAGGGCGGCACGGTTCGCCGAAGTCAGGGCCTCCACCATTGTCGAGTACCGGCAACTGGCCAACCGGCCGGACGAAAAGCGCATCTTCGTCCTGGTGGACGGAATGTCCGCTTTCCGTGAAGGTTACGAGTACAGCAACCTGTCCGCGCTGTGGGACATTTTCCTGACTCTCGCCACGGATGGCCGTCCCCTCGGCATCCACCTCGTCGTCAGCGGTGACCGCACCAACTCCGTTCCGGCGTCGCTCCTTGCCTCCATCCAGAAGCGGTTGGTGCTGCGGCTGAGCTCCGAGGACGACTACATGACCATGGATGTCCCCAAGGACGTCCTCAACGCCGCCTCGCCACCGGGCCGCGGGCTGCTGGATGGACTCGAAGTCCAGCTCGCCGTGCTGGGCGGGAACTCCAACCTGGCCCTCCAGGCGCGTGAAGTGGCCAAGCTGAGCCAGGCAATGGTCCGTCAGGGCCTGGAGCAGGCGCCGCAGATCCAGCGCCTTCCCGAACTCGTGGACCTGGACATTTTGCCCACCGGGGCCCCGGACAACCCGGTGATCGGTGTCGACGACGAATCGCTGGGTTCTGCGGCCATCGCCGCCAAGGGTTCGCTTCTGTTGGCGGGGCCTCCCGGCTCCGGACGGACCGTTGCGCTGGTCACCCTGGCGTACGCCCTGCGGCGTTCGAACCCGCGTACCGACCTGATCTACATCGGATCCCGCCGCTCGGCCGTGGCGTCACTGAACATCTGGAGCCGCTCGCTGGTAGGACCAGATGAGGTCTCCGATGTCATTGACGACCTCATCGACAAAGCCTCCGACAACCCGGGCAGCATGGCGATCTTCATTGAGGGCCTGACCGAGTTCACGGACACCCTGGCGGAGTCGGGAGTGGGGCGCTTGGTAACTGCCGCCATCAAGGCAGACCAATGGGTGGTGGGCGAGTCCGAAACCTCCACCTGGTCCCAGGCTTGGTCCTTGGCGCAGCCCTTCAAGTCGGGACGCCGAGGTCTGTTGCTCAACCCCGGGGACGTGGAGGGCGACACCCTCCTCAACACCTCACTGGGCCGCATCAGCAAGGACTTCATCCCAGGTCGTGGATACATTGTGGGCCGGGGCAAGGTCCGCAAACTGCAGATCGCCATGCCACCGGAAAACCGGGGCTAGGGAGGCTCTTGGGCCAGAATGTCGGCCGCTTGCGGCAAGATAGAGCTGTGAGCACACCAGAGAATCCGGATCCGGTCGACACCACAACCCAAGAGGCGGCTGCGGCCATCGTCGCAGAGGAAGGGACCCCGCCGTCGGGGTCCCTCAGGGAGGAATACGAGGAACTGGCGGACCTCGTCCGCAAGTACCGGTATGCCTATTACCAGGAAGACGCGCCAACGGTTTCGGACGCCGAGTTCGATGAGCTTTACCGTCGACTGGAAGAGCTGGAAGCACTCCACCCGGAGCTGGTCACCAATGACTCGCCCACGCAGCAAGTAGGTGGCGAAGTCTCCTCGGCTTTCGCCGCGGTCGAACACCTGCAGCGGATGTACAGCCTGGACGATGTTTTTTCCCTGGAGGAGCTCGAGGCCTGGGTCCGCAAGGCCGAAGCGTCAGTTGCCAAGCTCGGGGATTCCGTCCCGCCTATCGCGTGGCTGACGGAGTTGAAGATCGATGGACTGGCCGTGAACCTCCTCTACCGTGACGGCAAGCTGGTCCGGGCGGCTACTCGTGGCGATGGCACCACCGGTGAAGACATCACCCACAACGTGCTCACCATCAAGGAAATCCCGCGGGAACTGAGCGGTTCCGGGTACCCCTCCGAAGTGGAAATCCGCGGGGAAGTGTTCATCCCTTCCAAGGCGTTCGTCGAGTTCAATGAGGCCCTTGTGGCTGCCGGTAAGGCACCGCTGGCGAACCCACGCAACGCCGCCGCGGGTTCGCTGCGCCAGAAGGACCCGGCTGAGACCGCAAAGCGTCCCCTGAGCATGTATGTCCATGGCATCGGAGCCCGTGAGGGACTTGAGGCCAAGAGCCAGTCCGAGACTTACAAGCTGCTGGAGCAGTGGGGTCTGCCTGTCAGCCCTTACCTCAAGGTGCTGGAAACCTTCGAGGAAGTCCTCGAGTTCATCGCCAACTACGGTGCCCACCGCCACGACCTTCAGCATGAAATTGATGGCATCGTGGTCAAGATCGATGACTTCGCCACCCAGCGCGCCCTGGGCTACACCTCGCGCGTACCTCGGTGGGCTGCTGCCTACAAGTACCCGCCGGAGGAAGTGCACACCAAACTCCTGGACATCGCCGTCAACGTTGGCCGGACGGGCCGCGTGACGCCCTTCGGCTTGATGGAGCCGGTGAAGGTCGCCGGTTCAACGGTGGGGATGGCCACCCTGCACAACCAGGACGTCGTCAAGGCCAAGGGCGTGATGATCGGCGACATCGTGATCCTCCGCAAGGCCGGCGATGTCATTCCGGAAATCGTGGGTCCTGTGCTTGCCTTGCGCGACAAACAGGATCCGCCGGTCCGCGAATTCGTGATGCCCACTGAGTGCCCCTCCTGCGGAACTCCGTTGGCACCGGCAAAGGAGAGCGACGTCGACATCCGTTGCCCCAACGCCAAATCCTGCCCGTCCCAACTCCGTGAGCGTGTGTTCCACCTGGCGGGCCGGGGTGCTTTCGACATTGAGGCCCTGGGCTGGGAAGCGGCCATTGCGCTCACCCAGCCTGCCGAGCCCGAGATCCCTCCCCTCACCAGCGAGGCCCGGCTCTTCAGCCTGACACGCGAGGACCTGCGGGATGTCCTGATCCGACGCGAAAAGCGGTCCAAGGGCGTGGGAACAGGCCAGTACGAGCTCGTGCCGTACTTCTACACCAAGGGAACGGCCAAGTCGCCTTCCAAGCCTACGGCCACCACGGAGAAGCTCTTCGTGGAACTGGAGAAGGCCAAGAAGCAGCCTCTGTGGCGGGTTCTGGTGGCATTGTCCATCCGGCACGTGGGTCCCACGGCCTCGCGGGCATTGGCGACGGCGTTCGGCACCATGGACGCCATCCGCAACGCTACCGAGGAACAGATTGCGCACGTCGACGGCGTGGGGCCAACCATTGCTGCTGCCCTCAAGGAGTGGTTCGCGGTGGATTGGCACAACGAGATCGTGGACAGCTGGGCTGCGGCAGGGGTGAGGATGGAGGACGAGCGGGACACCTCCGTGCCGCGTACCCTTGAGGGCCTCACCGTGGTCGTCACCGGCACCCTGCCCAATTTCAGCCGGGATGAAGCCAAGGAAGCCATCATTATCCGTGGTGGCAAGGCCTCCGGCTCAGTGTCCAAGAACACGAGTTATTTGGTAGCCGGTGAGAGTGCCGGCACCAAGCTGGACAAGGCCGAACAGCTCGGCATCCCGGTGTTGGACGAGGACGGTTTCCGCGAGCTTTTGGCCAACGGTCCGGGAAAGACCGAAGCAGACGCTGAGGCGGAAGCTGCGGCGGACACCGACGCGGCGCCACAGGCAGCTGCACAATGACGGATGTCACTGAGCTGCTGACTGTCGCCAAACGTGCGGCGGCCGCAGGAGCCGCGGTGCTTGCCCAACGTTCCGTCAGCGGTACCGCCGGCGATGGCCTGCAGACCACCAACAAGGGTGAGGCCGGCGATTGGGTCACTGCCTTCGACGTCGCTGCAGAGAACGCGGTGCGTGAAGCGATCCTGGCCGAACGGCCCGGAGACACCATCACGGGGGAGGAGCACGGGACCACGCGCCCCGCGAGTCCCTCGGGGTACCGCTGGTCCATTGACCCGCTCGATGGCACCACCAACTTCATCCGGAACATCGTCTACTACGCCACCTCTGTAGCCGTGGCGGATTCCGACGGCGTGTGGTTGGCCGGCGTCGTTCACGCACCAGCCCTGGGGCGCGTGTATTCGGCAGCCCGTGGCCAGGGTGCCCATCTGGAAACGGCCGGAGAAACCACTGCGCTGGTGGGCCCCGTTCCCGGGCGGACCGGGCTGATCCTGGCTACGGGCTTCAGCTATGACCCCGGCACCAGGGCCGACCAGTCAGCGGGCCTGGCCCAGCTCATGGATGGTTTTGCCGATGTGCGCCGGCTGGGTTCTGCGGCACTGGACCTTTGCCTGGTGGCTGACGGGACCTTTGACGCGTACGGGGAGCGTGGCTTGAACGAGCATGATTTCGCTGCCGGTGCCCTGATCGCGGAAGAAGCCGGCTGCTGGGTGCGGAGGCCCCGATTGACCAGTCCCTTGGATGGTGGTCCGAGCGCTGAGGATCGCCTCGCGGCCTGGATGTGTGCCGGAGCCCTGGAACTTTCCGGCAAATTCCCCCTGTGACCGGTAACCCGTGATCAGGACGCTGGCCATTGCCAATTACCGCTCCATCCGGGACCTTGCCATCGAGCTCCACGGTCTGGATGTGGTGACCGGAGCCAACGGCAGCGGAAAGTCGTCGCTGTACCGGGCGCTGCGTTTGCTCGCTGAATGCGGTGGAGGTGATTCGGGCAACGTCGTGGGCGCCTTGGCCCGGGATGGCGGTTTGGCGTCGACGCTCTGGGCTGGACCTGAGAACATCAGCCACGCCATGCGGCGCGGTGAGGTGCCTGTGCAAGGCACTGTCCGCCAGGCGTCCGTGAACCTGAAGCTGGGCTACTCCGGGGACGACTTCGGCTATCTGGTGGATCTGGGCATGCCCGTTCCGGGAGGGACAGGATTCGACCAGGAGACGGGGCGTCCACGTCCCTCCGCCTTCGCGCTTGACCCGGAAATCAAGCGGGAGCAGATCTTCTCAGGTCCGGTGGCCAGGCCTGGCTCCTTACTGGTGGACCGCAAAGGCAGTTTGGCCAAACTCCGCGATGCCGACGGCGGGTGGACAGAGCTGTCGCGGCGCCTGGATACCTTCGAAAGCATGCTCACGGAAGTTTCGGACCAGGACCGCGCGCCGGAGGTAGTGCGGGTGCGGGACTCCGTGCGTTCCTGGCGCTTTTATGACCACTTCCGCACGGACCCGGATGCTCCTGCCCGCCAGGCGCAGATCGGGACCCGCACCCCTGTCCTGCACCACAGCGGCAGGGACCTCGCGGCCGCCCTCCAGAGCTCTCCGATGGAACGTTGCGGTTCCTGCTCCTCACTGCGGCCCTCCTGACACCACGGCCCCCGGAACTCATGGTGCTGAACGAACCCGAGACCAGCCTCCATGTCGACCTGATGCCGGCGCTGGCCGGACTGATTGTCCAGGCCAGCGCCTACAGCCAGCTGATTGTTGTGACGCATTCCGAAGCCCTGCTCACGGCACTGGGGGAGACCGGATCTGCCCATGAGCACGAGCTCTACAAGGAGCTGGGGGAAACCAGGATCAAGGGCCTCGGAGCACTTGAGGGTCCATTGTGGAGCTGGCCCAAGCGCTGATCCCACCCGAGGGGTCGGCCTAGAAGGCAGAACCAATCGACGTCAGCTCCTGGGCGGCGCTTCCCGCATAACGGTTCGCGGGCCGCTCCAGCCCGTAGTGCCCGCGCAGTGTGGTGGCCGTGTACTCGGTGCGGAAGAGGCCACGCTGCTGCAGGATCGGCACTACCTGGTCCACGAAGATCTCCAGACCGGAGGGAAGAACAGGCGGCATGATGTTGAAGCCGTCAGCTGCCCCGGCTTGGAACCATTCCTGGATGGCGTCCGCCACTTGTTCCGGGGTGCCGGAGAATGTCCGGTGCCCGCGGCCTCCACCCAGCCGCCCGATCAGCTGCCTGACGGTCAGCTGCTCACGGCGTGCCAGTTCAACGATCAGCGTGTAGCGGCTCTTGGCTCCCTCGATCTCGTCCTCGGAGGGCAGGTCCGCGGGAAGCTGCCGGTCCAGGGGCAAGTCTTCGGGCGCAAGCCGCAAGGTCCGGGCCAACTGTTCGCGTGCGTACTCGGGCTTGATCAGTTCATCAAGCTCACGGTCCAGCCGAAGGGCTTCGGCCTCGGTCGAAGCGATAACAGGGACGATGCCGGGCAGGATCTTGATGCCTTCCGGGTCCCTGCCTGCGGCTGCCGTTCGTGCCTTCAAATCCGTGTAGAACTCCTGTGCACCGGCCAAGGTCTGGTGCGCAGTAAAAACGGCCTCGGCATACTGGGCCGCAAGGTTCTTTCCGTTCTCCGAGGAACCGGCCTGGACGATCAAGGGGTGGCCCTGGGGTGAGCGGGGAACGTTCAGGGGCCCGCGGACACGGAAGTGCTTCCCTTCGTGATCGATGACCCGGATCTTTGTGTCGTCTCCCCAGACGCCTTCGGCCTTGTCCGCCAGGATGGTGTCATCTTCCCAGCTGTCCCAGAGCTTCTGGGCTACCTCGATGAACTCCGCTGCCCGTTCGTAGCGGACAGCGTGCGCCGGCTGGTCATCGACGCCGAAGTTCCGCGCGGCGTCGGGGCCTGCGGTGGTCACGACGTTCCACCCCGCACGTCCTCCGCTGACCCAGTCCACGGAAGCGAAACGGCGTGCCAGGTTGAAGGGGTCGTTGTACGTTGTGGATGCAGTGGCAATCAGTCCAATCCTGTGGGTAGCGGTGGCGATCGCCGTCAGCAGCACCGTAGGCTCCAGCTTTCCGGCCGGACGACGACCCACCTCGCCAAAGAGGACGGGGGAGTCGGCGAAGAAAATGGAGTCCAGCTTCCCACGTTCCGCGGTGCGGGCAAGGTGCTGGTAGTGCTCGATCTTGGTGGAAGCAAAAGGATCGCTCTCCGGAAGGCGCCACGAAGCCTCGTGGTGTCCGGTGCTCATGAGGAAGGCGTTGAGGTGCAGTTGGCGCTTTGGCGGGGTCATGGTTTCTCCTCGGTTCGGGACGGTTCGGCGCGGGTGTGTGGCAACTTAAGCACGTCGCCGAAGACCACCGCCAGCATCCCGACATGTGGCCGAAACAGCGAGAAACCGGGGTTCACCGGACGCAACGGGACGGCATTCAACGCCACGGGAGGCAATAGAAAGCCTGCCGCCGGAGCCACCCAACCCGGCCCACCGCCGTCGGGCGTCGTGCCGGACTGGCCGCCGGGGCAGGTGATGGTCCCGCCCAGGTGATAGTTCCATCACGGAAAGGGGCATTTGGCGCCCGGGGCATCCACGCTGCGACTACCATTGGTAGGTGCTTTCGCCGATTACCGTCCGTCCCGCCCTGCCTGAAGACTACGACGCCGTTGCCCGCATCACGCAGGACTCTTACGTGACGGCGGGGTACTACGGCGACGCCGACCACCCGTACCTGCAGAAACTCCAGGACGTCGCCGGGCGCGCTGAACACGCAGAGATCCTCGTCGCGGAGCGCAACGGCGAGGTGATCGGATCTGTCACAGCCGCTCCGGCCGGGGGTGGGTTCTCCGACATCGGCCTGGCGGACGAGTTGGAACTGCGGACGCTCGTGGTAGATCCGGCCGTCCAGCGCTCAGGTGCGGGCCGCGCCTTGGTGCAGGCCGTCGTCGACCAAGCGAAGTCCATGGACGGTATCAACGCCGTATCGCTGACAACCGGGGCGACGTGGGAAAGTGCCAACGCGCTGTACAAGCGCACCGGCTTCGACCGCGCTCCGGAGCGTGACTGGTTCGTTCCCGGCACCGACATAAAACTGTTCGTTTACAGGCTCGAGCTCGGGCAGTCATAAAGTTTCCTTCGAAGCGCCGGTCACCGGGCCGGGCGCAACGACAGGAAGGCGCGGCATGCGCAAGACATTCGGCACGGGATCGGTCTGGGAACAGACCCTTGGCTACTCCCGCGCAGTCCAGGTGGACAACACTCTTTTCATTTCGGCGACGGCTGCCAGTGGTCCTGACGGGATCGTCGGTGACGACTTCTACTCCCAGACCAAGTACATCCTCGAAAAGCTCGGCACGGTCCTCGAGGACGCCGGCTTCTCCTATGACGACGTGGTGCAGTCCAAGCTGTACCTGACGGACATCAGCAAGTGGGAAGACGCAGGCCGTGCGCACGGTGAGGTCTTCGGCGAGATCCGCCCGACGCTGTCCCTGGTGCACGTGCTGCCGTTCCTGGATCCGCAGATGCTGGTGGAAATCGAGCTCGTGGCGCAGAAGTCCGCCTAACCCCTCACCACCCAACTGGGGGACAGCAGGTGCTCCACTGGCCGCTCATTGGAGCACGTGCTGTCCCCCAGTTGGGTCAGCCCGGGACGCCGTAGCGGTGTTCCGGGCGACCTGTGCTTCCGTAGCGCAGCTGGATTTCGACGGCGCCATCATCAGCAAGCGAGGACAGGTACCTTTGCGCTGTGGCGCGGGAGACGCCGACGCGTTCGGCCACTTCTGCCGCGGAGTACTGATCGCCGGGGACCAACGATTCGAGGACTGCAGCTTCGGTGGCGGAGCGCGGCTTGGCGGCGGGGGCCACGTCCCCGGGAATCAGGGAGCGCTTGGCCCGCTCTATGGTGGTCTGGTCCACGGCGCTTTGTTGCCCCAGGATCCTGCGGTAGCGCGCATAGGACCTGAGCTGCTGCGACAGGGACTCGGCGGTAAAGGGCTTGAGCAGGTAGCCCAACGCACCCCTGCGCAGCGCAACCTTGATGGACTGGGCATCGGAAGCAGCAGTGAGCATCACGGCATCGACGTCGAGTTGCCCCAGGAGATCGAGCCCGGACCCGTCCGGAAGGTAGACATCCAGCAGCACCAGGTCGGGGCGCAGGCTATGGATGGCCTGCAGCGCCTGGGACACGGAGCCGGCCGGGGCCAACGCCATGAAGCCCGCCACGGAGTCCACATACGCTGCGTGGAGCCTTGCCACGTGGAAGTCGTCATCCACGATCAGCACCCGCAAATCCTCAGCCATGGTTGTCCTCCGTCATTGTTGCCCCCGCATCCTGGGTACCGGCTCGGGCAATGTCCATCACTCCGGGAATACTTGCCATGAAGACTGCGCCCGGCCCTCCTATCGTGCCCGGCTCCAGCACACGGACGTCGCCGCCACGTCGCCGCGCCAGCTGCCGCACCAGTGCCAACCCCAATCCTTGTCCCGCACCCGGGCGTGCCGTGTGGTCCGCCGTCGTGAATCCTTCAGTGAAAACCTCTTCGGGGTCGAGCTCTCCCAAACCATCCCCGGAGTCCGCCACCACGATGTGGAGCGCGCCGCCGTCGTGGCTTTGCTCGTCCAGCAGCTCAATGTCCACCCAGCGTTCATCGCCGGAACCGGCGACGGCGGCGCTGACCGCATTGTCGATCAGGTTGCCGAGCACTGTGGTCACGTCCTGGGGATCGGCCACGTGCCCACGGACCAGGGTCTCGGGACCGACGCGCAGAGCCACGCCGCGTTCGGAAGCTTCGACTCCCTTGGCACCAATGAAGGCCTGCAGATAGGGATCCTGCAGGAGTTCGGCTTGCTCCACGGGAAACTTCAGGGGCCCGGTGGCCGAGATCCTGGCCAGGTATTCCTTGGCCGATTCGTACTGGCCGATGCTCATGAACCCGGCAATGGTGTGCAGCTGGTTGGCGAATTCGTGGCGCTGGGCCCGGAGCGCCGTGGACATGGTTCCCACGGCATCGAGCTGCTGTGTCAGTTGTTGCAACTCCGTGCGGTCCCGCAGCATGACCACCCAGCCGAGGTCTTCCCGCCGGTGCCAGGCTTTGCGTGCGCTGGCTACCAGGACCCGACCGCCGGCAACGATTTCCACGGCCTCGGCGTCCTGCGCCGCGGGTTTGGTGAGCCGCTTGAGTTGTTCGGGGACGTCCGCCGAGATCCAGTCCTGGCCCGTAGCATCAGGCATGTCCAGGAGCCGGGAAGCGGCAGCGTTGAAGACGGAGATGCGACCGTCGGCAGCGATGCCGATCACGCCGTCGTCCACGCCTTGGAGGACCGCCACCTGATCATGGACCAGGGTGCTGATTTCTTCCGGCTCCAACCCGAGGGTGAGCCGCTGGAGTCGCCGCCGGAGCAGGAAGGAGGCCAGGACGCCGGCCAGCAGCGCCCCGCCGGCGGTGAGGGCGATGGGAGCGATATCGCGGACCAGGCTTTCCGTCAGCGACTCCACGGAGTAACCAACGCTGACTTCGCCCACTATCGTCGTGGAGCCGGGGGAGTAGACCGGCACCTTGGCCCCGGCAGAAGGCCCCAGGGTGCCGGTATTGCGTGTGGTGATTTCCTCGCCCGCCAACGCAACGGACGGATCGGTGCTGACCCTTTCGCCGAGTCGTGCGAGGTCCGGATGGGCAAGCCGCAGTCCTGTTTCGTCCGTGATGACAACGAAGAGCGCGCCGGTCCGGACCCTGGCCGCCTCCGCGGCTGCCTGAAGGGGACCGGCCGCCAGGACGTCGGGTGGCGGGGTCCCTTCTTCCTTACTGATGACTTGGACGTCGGCCCGGACATCCGGGTCCGCGGCCACTGTCCTTGCCAGGGTCAAGGCTTGGTTTTCGGCTTCGTCGCCGATGCGTTCATAGACCAGCCACGCGTGGACGGCGCCACTGAGCAGCACTACCAGCAGCACCACCCCTAGCTGAAGGAGTAGGGTTTGGGTGGAAAAACGCATGCTGACTCTGCTGCTACGGGGCACCATCACTCCTTTCCTCCAGATCCATTGAAGCATTGAGCACAATGCGCAAAACGTTCGCAACGAGCAGTAGTCCGATCAATTCCCACAAACCCCTGCCCGTGACGGACGCCACCCTATTGTCTGTAGTGCGCATCACACCGACGTGGCGCCATTCACAGTAGTAAGGAGCCGGCCGTGCTGGTTTTGCTTGGATTCGCAATGATTGCGGTATTCATGGTCCTGATCATGACCAAAAAACTGACGCCAGTCCTGGCGTTGATCATCGTCCCCACCGTTTTCGGTCTCTTCGCCGGCGCCGGGCTCGGAATCGGGCCCATGGTCATGGATTCCATGAAGTCCATGACCTCCACGGCCGCGCTCCTCATGTTCGCGATCATCTACTTCGGGTTGATGATCGACGTCGGACTCTTTGATCCGCTGGTCAAGTTCATCCTCCGCAAGCTGGGCAACGACCCCGCCAAGGTTGTCCTGGGCACTGCGATCCTGGCTGCCGCTGTATCCCTCGACGGCGACGGCTCCACCACCTTCATCCTCACCACAGCCGCCATGCTTCCCGTGTACCTGCGCCTGAAGATGAGCCCTGTAGTGCTCACCTGCGTGGCGGGCCTTGCCAACGGCACCATGAACATCCTGCCGTGGGGCGGACCCACCGCACGCGCCGCTACAGCTCTGAAACTGGACGTCAATGACGTTTTCGTCCCGATGGTCCCCTCGCTCATTGTCGGCCTGATCGTTGTGCTGGTCTTCTCCTGGCTGCTCGGCCTGCAGGAACGCAACCGTCTCCGTAGCGTAGCTCCCGAGATCTGGGGCGACGTCGCCGATCCTTCCGAGGCGTTCGACGGCGGCAACGGCCGCGGCGGCGCTGTGGCAGCCGGCACCGGTGCCGGTGGGACCGGCAAGGGCGGTTCCCGTTTCGGGGCCGGCCCAAGCAAAACCGCGGGCAAGCCGGGCACCGGCGGAGGCGCCGGCGTCGTGGTCCTGGAACGCACCGAAGAGTTGGTGGACGAACACGACACCGCCATGGCAGACACCGCACTGGACCCCAACCGCGCCACGCTGCGCCCCAAGCTGTTCTGGTTCAACCTGGCCCTCACCGTCGCCGTCATGGTGACCCTCGTTGCCAACATCATTCCGTTGCCGTTCGTCTTCATGGTCGGTTCCGCCATCGCGCTCCTGGTGAACTTCCCCAAGGTCAAGGACCAGGGTGCACAGCTGATTGCACATGCGCCGTCGATCGTCGCCGTGGTCAGCATGGTCATGGCCGCCGCCGTCCTCACCGGCGTGCTGAACGGTACGGGCATGGTCAAGGCAATGTCCGAGTGGCTGGTCCAGATCATTCCTGCCGACATGGGCCCGTTCATGGCGGTCATCACCGGCCTGCTGAGCATCCCCATGACGTTCTTCATGAGCAACGATGCCTTCTACTTCGGAGTACTGCCGGTCCTCAGTGAAACTGCCGCACACTACGGTGTCGGGGCGGCGGACATGGCCCGCGCGTCCATCACCGGACAACCCTTCCACCTGCAGAGCCCGCTGGTTCCGGCCATTCTCCTGCTGGTCTCACTGGCCAAGGTTGAACTGGGCGACCACCACAAGAAGGTTCTTTGGCGCACCGCGGTCATCTCGCTCGTCATGCTCGCCGTCGGTGTCCTGACGGGCGCCATCGGTATCGGCTGACAGCCAGCCCCACCGCCGCGCGGGAACGGCCGCGCGGCGGGAACACCACAGCCCATGATCAGCCTGCCGGGTTTGTTGCCTGGCAGGTCTGGTCATTTGCTGTTTGGCTGGGAATGGTTCCCTGGGCCGGGGCAGGGGCAGGCTTGTCGCCGGTTGCGAAGTCCTCGCCGGCGTAGAGCTGCACGCCCTCGATGCCGGTGACCTCCTGGACGCTGGTCGCCGGCAAGCCAAACAGGGCCGCGATATCGCTTGCCACGTCATCGAAACCGGCCTGGTAATAGACCATCGTCTGAGTCCGGGGCTGGGCCTGCAACCGGGTTGTTTTGGTGTAACCGGCAGCAGCCAGCGTCGCAGCAATGGCGTTGCTGCGACCGGTCACGGAGGTTCCGTTCGCAACGGAGACCGGCTGGAGTGCCTTGTCGAAGGACGGCTTGGCCGGGGCGCTGGATGCATCGGCCGGGGGAGTCGTTGCGCCCTGGCTGAGGTCTGCGCTGTGCTGCAGGGCAGAGAACAGCTGGGAGGCCGCGGGTTCTGCCAACGCCAGCCGGTTGGGGTCGGACGGCGCCGGAACGGTCGGGACGGTGATGAAGTTGACCTTGGCGGGGTCGATGTTCTTGAGGCGGTCCGCGATGGTCAGCAAGGACGGAACTGAAGACAACCCTGTATCCACTGTGAGGTTGCTTGTCATGGTGTCCGCAATATCCAGCACTTTTTGCGGGTTGGTCAGTGTTCCCTCGGATTTGAGCTTCCGGACCAGGGAGCCCAGGAACGCCTGCTGGGCCTGGATCCGGCCCAGGTCGCCGCCGTCAGCGAAAGCATGGCGGGTGCGCAGGAACGCCAGAGCCTGGTCACCTTCCACCTGCGAGGTTCCCTTGGGCAGCCGAAGTCCGGAGTCGGGATCGTCGACGGCGGAGTTGACGCAGACGTCGACGCCTCCCACCTTGGTGGAGAGCTCCTTGACCGCATTGAAATCCGCCATCATGAAGTGGTCGATCTCCAGGCCCGTCAGTTTGTTCACGGTATCCACGGCACAGCCGATCCCGGCTTCGGCCATAGCGCTGTTGATCATGGCGTCCTCGCGGGCCGCATGTTGCTGGTTGGTGGCTTGGTCCTTGCATTCGGGTACGTCGACCATGAGGTCCCGGGGGAAGCTGATCACGTTGACGTTGTTGTTGTCCGCGGAAATATCCACCAGCATCATGACGTCAGATTGGCCGTAGCCCGATGACTGATCGGCAGTACCGTACTGGCTGTTCTTGCCGCTGCGGGTGTCACTTCCCAGGACCAGGATCTGGAGCCTGTCCTTACGGTCATCCACCGGGCCCTCGGTACGGGAACCTCCGGCACCCAAGGCGCTCGTGGAAATGTTTGACTGCAACCGCCACAGCCAATAGCCACCAAAACACAGGACACCGAGCAAAACCGCTGCCACCACAATGACTGCCAATCTCAGCCAGCGGCGACGTTTGCGCGGGGGTGAAGCGAGGCTGCCATCAACCAGCTTCCCCTGCCCGGGGTATGCGGCAGCAGCTGGATCGGGTCGGTTGGGGTCGGGACTCTCGTGACGACCTTGCACAGGGCCGGCCTTTCCTAGGGGTCAGAAGCGGCTCATATTACTGAGCGAATCTGGGAACTTCCCCTATCAGCTTGCTCCAATATCATGGCCGGGTGCCGCCCTTTGAACTTCTTGGCAGTGCCTGGCGAATCGACTGGGCAGCCCTCGCGATGATCGTTACTTTCGGCGTGCTCTACGGCCTTGGGATCAGTGCCGCTGCCAGGAACGGCCATCGATGGCCAGTCTGGCGCGCGATTGCCTTCTACGGTCCGGGCCTTGGATCCATGGCAGTTCTCACCTGTGGATTCACGGGTGTCTACAGCGCAGACCTGCGGTGGGCGTTCACCGTGAAGGTCTCGCTGCTCCTGTTTGTTGTGCCCCTTCTGTTGGGACTCGGCCGGCCCATCACGCTGGCCCGCGCAGCCTTCTCCGGCAGGGGCGCGGAAGTGCTCGACGCCGTGCTGGCTCACCGCGTTGTGCGCTTCTTCAGCAATTCCCTGGCCGCCCCGCTGCTGGGGCTGGCGCTCTTTTCCACTTTCCTGACACCGGCGTTCCACGCATTGCGGGCCGATCCCTGGGCCGAGGCCCTGGTGACGGTCTGTGTTCCGTTGCTCGGCCTCCTGATGGCCTTGCCGATCATCGAAGAAGGCGATTTCCAGCGCTCCAGCGCCTACATCACCCTTGAGTTCGTCTTTGTTTTCATCGAGCTCCTGCTCGATGCCGTCCCGGGCATCCTGCTCCGTCTCAGTGGCCAGGTGCTGGACCACGCCACGACCACGCAGGCCATGGCGCCATGGTTCCCGGACCCACTGCGCGACCAACAGCTGGCAGGAGATGCACTGTGGTTCGTCTGCGAAATCGTGGACCTGCCCCTGATCATCTTGATGTTCGTCCGGTTCGCCCGCAGCGACAAACGCGAAGCCCGCAGTTTCGATGAACTGACCGACGCGGAACTGGACGAACTGAATGCACAACACCTGCACCGGCGCTGAAGCCGGCGCGCAGCCAAGTAGACTGGTTCGGAAAACCAATTGAACTTTGCAGGGGAGATCCATGGCTGCGATCAACCGTGACGACGTCGCGCATCTTGCGCGTCTGGCTCACATTGAAATGAGTGCCGAAGAACTGGACAGGATGGCTGTTGAGCTTGCCGTCATCGTGGATTCGGTGAAGAGCGTGAGCGAGGCTGCCGGGGACGACGTCCCGGCCACATCGCACCCGATTCCGTTGACCAACGTGTTCCGTGAGGACGTCGTGGGGCACACATTCACGGCAGAGCAGGCATTGTCCGGCGCACCGGACGCCTACGAGAACCGTTTCAAAGTCCCGGCAATCCTGGATGAGGACTGATCACCATGACTGAGCTGAAAAACGAACTCATCCACCACTCAGCTGCCGACCTCGCAGCCAAGCTGGCCGCCCGCGAAGTTTCCGCCGTCGAGGTTACGCAGGCGCACCTTGACCGGATCGCCGACGTCGACGGCCAGGTCAATGCCTTCCTGCACGTCAACAGCGAAGAGGCTTTGGCGGTTGCCGCCGAAGTGGACGCCGCCCGCGCCGCCGGCGGCGAAGAGTTGCACGCCCTTGCCGGTGTCCCGATCGCGGTGAAGGACCTCATCGTCACCATCGGCCAGCCGACCACCGCCGGTTCGAAGATCCTCGAGGGCTGGCACAGCCCTTACGACGCCACCGTGGTGAAGAAGCTCCGCGCAGCAAAGATGCCGATCCTGGGCAAGACCAACCTGGACGAATTCGCCATGGGTTCCTCCACGGAACACTCGGCCTTCGGACCTACCCGCAACCCGTGGGACCTGGAGCGCATCCCCGGCGGTTCGGGCGGTGGCTCCGCTGCCGCCGTCGCCGCTTTCGAAGCGCCGCTGGCGCTCGGCACGGATACCGGTGGATCCATCCGCCAGCCCGGCGCCGTCACCGGAACCGTGGGCATGAAGCCGACGTACGGTGCTGTTTCGCGCTACGGTGCCATCGCCATGGCCTCGTCGCTGGACCAGATCGGCCCGGTATCCCGTACGGTGCTGGACTCCGCCCTGCTCCAGGAAGTCATCGGCGGCCACGATCCCTTTGATTCGACGTCCCTGACGGACCCGTTCAACAACCTGGTCGCTGCTGCCCGCCTGGGCAACGTTGCCGGCATGAAGATCGGCATCATCAAGGAACTGCACGGCGAGGGCTACCAGGCCGGTGTCGAGAACCGCTTCAACGAGTCTCTTCAGCTCCTGAAGGACGCCGGCGCCGAAATCGTCGAGGTTTCCTGCCCCAACCTCAAGTACGCCCTGGGCGCGTACTACCTCATCATGCCGTCCGAGGTCTCCAGCAACCTGGCCAAGTTCGACGGCGTCCGCTTCGGTCTGCGCGTCCTGCCCAAGGACGGCCCCATGACCATCGAACGCGTCATGGGCGCCACCCGTGCCGCAGGCTTCGGCGACGAGGTCAAGCGGCGCATCATCCTGGGTACCTACGCACTGAGCGCCGGCTATTACGACGCCTACTACGGTTCGGCGCAGAAGGTCCGCACCCTGATCCAGCGCGACTTCGACGCCGCCTTCGCCCAGGCGGACGTCCTCATTTCTCCGACGGCGCCCACCACGGCGTTCAAGCTGGGGGAGAAGCTGGATGACCCCCTGGCCATGTACCTGAACGACGTCGCCACGATTCCTGCGAACCTCGCAGGCATCCCGGGCCTGTCCCTGCCGGGCGGCCTTGCCGATGAGGACGGCCTGCCCGTCGGCATCCAGTTGCTGGCTCCTGCCCGCGAGGATGCCCAGCTGTACCGCGTGGGTGCGGTCCTCGAATCCATCCTTGAAGAGAAGTGGGGCGGCCCGATGCTGGCACAGGCACCTGTCCTTGGCTCCGCTTCCACCACCGCCGGAGGTTCCAACTAATGTCCGTCGACGCAATCCTGAGCTTCGAAGAGGCCATGGAGAAGTACGATCCCGTCCTGGGGTTCGAGGTCCACGTGGAACTCAACACCAAGACCAAGATGTTCTCCTCTGCACCCAACGTCTTCGGCGATGAGCCCAACACCAACGTCAACGAGGTTGACCTCGGCATGCCCGGCGTCCTCCCCGTGGTGAACAAGGCCGCCGTCGAATCCTCCATCAAGATCGGCCTTGCCCTGAACTGCAAGATTGCCGAATCGTGCCGCTTTGCCCGGAAGAACTACTTCTACCCGGACACTCCGAAGAACTTCCAGACCTCGCAGTACGACGAACCGATTGCCTACGACGGTTACCTCGACATCGAGCTCGAGGACGGAACGGTCTTCCGCGTCGAAATCGAACGTGCCCACATGGAAGAGGACGCGGGCAAGCTGACCCACATGGGCGGCGCTGCAGGCCGTATCCAGGGTGCGGACTACTCGCTGGTGGACTACAACCGCTCCGGTGTGCCGCTGGTGGAAATCGTCACCAAGCCGATTGAGGGCGCCGGAAGCCGGGCACCCGAACTGGCCAAGGCCTACGTCGCCGCCGTCCGCGAAATCGTGAAGAACCTGGGCGTTTCCGATGCCCGCATGGAGCGCGGGAACGTCCGTTGCGACGCCAACGTCTCACTGCGCCCGCATGGCCGGGAACGCTTTGGCATCCGTTCGGAGACCAAGAACGTGAACTCGCTGCGCGCCGTCGAGCACGCTGTCCGTTACGAAATCCAGCGCCACGCCGCCGTCCTCGAGTCCGGCGAACCGGTCATCCAGGAGACGCGCCACTGGCACGAGGACACGCGTTCGACGACGTCGGGCCGGCCAAAGTCCGACGCCGACGATTACCGCTACTTCCCTGAGCCCGACCTGGTTCCGGTTGTAGCGTCCCGTGAGTGGGTGGAGGAATTGCGCGCTACGCTTCCCGAGCCCCCGGCCGAGCGCCGCAAGCGGCTCAAGGAAGCCTGGGGATATTCGGACCTGGAGTTCCGCGATGTCGTGAACGCCGGTGTCATGGACTCGATCGAGGAAACCATCGCAGCCGGTGCCTCCGCCGACGTCGCCCGCAAGTGGTGGATGGGTGAGATCGTGGGCCGCGCCAAGGTCGCCGACGTCGAGCCCGCCGAACTCGGTGTGACGCCGCAGCTTATTGTCGAGCTCAACAAGCTCGTCGAAGGCGGCAAGATCAACAACAAGATGGCCTCGCAGGTCCTGGACGGCGTTCTTGCCGGCGAAGGAACGCCTGAGGAGATCATCGAAAAGCGCGGCCTTGCCGTGGTTTCGGATGACGGTCCGCTCCTGGAGGCCATTGACGCTGCTCTGGCTGCCCAGCCGGACGTGGCCGAGAAGATCCGCGGCGGTAAGGTGCAGGCCATCGGCGCCATTGTCGGTGGCGTCATGAAGGCCACCCGTGGCCAGGCTGATGCAGGACGCGTACGCGAACTCATCCTCGAGAAGCTCGGGGTGGAGGGCTAAGTACCCGCACACCCAACCGGGTCGCAGTTGTTGCATTTCTGAGCCCTCAGAAAGGCAGCAACTGCGGCCCACTTTTCGTTGGTCCGGGCGCACAATTAAGCCATGGCCACTCTTTCGCCGGGCCTTCGCAAGGCCCTTCTCGCCGGCGGGATTGCCGTCGCTGTGACTGGTGCCGGGGGCGCCGCCGTGTGGGCCGGCACCCAGCCCAACCCCACGCCGTCGGACACGTCCTCCAGCACCCCCGCGCCAAGTCCCTCCGCGTCAGCCAAAGCCGGGCACCAGCAGGTCCGCGGCCAAGGGATCCACGGAGAGCACGTGCTCAAGCAGCCGGACGGGAGCTTCCGCACCGTTGTGACACAGGCGGGAACCATCGAGTCAGTCAGCGGCTCTGACATCACCGTTAAGAGCGAAGACGGCTTCACTCAGCGCTACACCATCAACGGCGACACGAAGATCAGCAAAGTCCCGGCAGACGCGGCTCAACTACGGAACGGCAAGGGCAAGCCCACGTTGCCGTCGGCCACTGCGGCCGAGCTGAAGACCGGAGATACCGTGCACATCAGCGGCACGAGGGCCGGAGATGCGGTCACCGCCGACAGGATCGTCTCCGGAGAACTGCCGGCCGGCGTCAAGGGCCACGGCATGAAGCGCGGCCACGGCTCCGCGTAACCAGCGCTGACACGCTGAACCGCGGGCGGGCTGCGCCCTCGTCACCTCCTTTCGAGCTGCGACCACGCTGCTAAACGGCCTCCGCGCGCCTTCAGAAGTGATGAAAACTGATTTCTGCAAGCAGTTTCAATCATCTTCTTGCAAAAGTCTGGTAGCTCCTTTATGGTTTGTTAAACGGTTAACGAGCGTGGCGCGAATCACAAAGACGGATTTGCGCTCAGCACTTGAGGAGACAGCATGAACTCGACGACGGAACAAGCTCCGGCATTGCCCGAAGCCCGCCGAGTCCCACCCATCGCAGGTGGAAACGCCCTCGGAGCCGGTGCGAAGAAACGTAAGAAGAACAAAGCTCCGCAGAAGAGCTTCCGGTCCCGGCTGCGGCGCGACAAGCAGATGCTCCTCATGATGGTGCCGGGCGTGGTGTTCCTTCTGCTGTTCTTCTACATCCCGATCCTGGGCAACGTCATCGCTTTCCAGGACTATCAGCCGTACCTCGGCATCGGAGACAGCCTCTGGGTGGGCTGGCAGAACTTCGTGGACTTGTTCGGCAACCCCGACTTCATCCATGCTTTCTGGAACACCCTGTACCTGGCCGCGTGGCAGTTGGTCTTCCTCTTTCCCGTGCCACTGGTACTGGCTTTGATCGTGGACTCCCTGATCAGCACCCGGGTCCGGAAGATCTTCCAGAGCATCGCCTATTTGCCGCACTTCCTGTCGTGGGTGCTGGTGATCGCGTTCTTCCAGCAGATGCTCGGCGGGGCCGGTTTCGTCAACAACCTGCTCCGGGATTGGGGCATGGAACCCATTCCCTTCATGACCAACCCGGAAACGTTTCCGGTGATGGTAGTGGTCCAGATGATCTGGAAGGACGCCGGCTGGGCCATGATCATCTTCCTTGCGGCCCTGGCCAGCATCGACGCCTCGCTCTATGAGGCCGCGGCTGCCGACGGCGCCGGGCGGTGGCGGAGGATGTGGCACATCACCCTCCCCGGGCTGCGTCCAGTGATTGTCCTGCTCCTCATCCTCCGCATCGGAGACATCCTTTCGGTCGGCTTCGAGCAGTTCATCCTGCAACGGGACGCTGTCGGAGCAGGAGCTGCCGAAGTCCTGGACACCTTCACGTACTACACCGGTGTGGTGGGAGGCGGGTGGAGCTCGGGAGCTGCCGCCGGCCTGGCGAAGGGCGTGGTCAGCGCGCTGCTGATCTACGGTGCCAACAAACTTGCCCACCGCTTCGGCGAAGACGGAATCTTCGCAAAACAAGTGCGCTGACAGCCACGCCAACCCGCGCGCCCGCCGCACAAGGAGAAACCCATGGCAACAACACTCTTTGCAAGAAAACCCCGGGAGCTGACGTACAACCCCAAGCGCCCGGTGTGGAAGGAAAAGCCTTCCGCTCTCTACCAAACGGTCAAAGCAGTAGTCCTGATCGTCTTCAGCTTGTCCATCCTCACGCCGATCCTCCTGGTCGTATCGACGTCCCTGGCTGACACGGAGCAACTGGTCAAAGCCGGCGGTTTCGTGCTGTGGCCCGAGCGGCCAACACTGGAGGCCTACGCCACCATCTTCAAGGGCCCCATGGTCCTGCAGTCACTCGGGGTGAGCATTCTGATCACCGCCGTTGGCACCATCCTGGCGCTCTTCGTGACCATCACCATGGCTTATGCCACCAGCCGTCAGGTGTTGTTCGGCAGGCCCGTGATCCTGGCGGTGCTCTTCACCCTGCTCTTCGCGCCCGGGCTGATCCCGTCGTTCCTGATGATCCGTCAACTGGGGCTGCTGGACTCCCTGTGGTCGTTGATCCTTCCCGGAATCTTTGGAGCCTTCAACTTCGTGGTCATGCGCTCGTTCTTCATGAACATTCCGGGCGAACTCATCGAAAGCGCCAGGATCGACGGCGCCAACGACTGGCAAATCCTGTGGCGCATCGTGATGCCGCTGTCCAAAGCCGTGATCGCCGTCGTGGGCCTGTTCTATGCGGTGGGCTTCTGGAACTCGTTCTTCAACGCGCTTCTCTACATCAACGACCACAGCAAATGGCCCATCCAGTTGTTGCTGAGGAACTTCGTGGTCCAGGGGAGCGGGGCCGCAGACCAGCTCGGCATCACCACAACGCCCCCGCCGCAATCCATCCAGATGGCCGTCGTCGTGGTGGCCTTGGTCCCCATCCTGATGGTCTACCCCTTCCTCCAAAAGCACTTCGCCAAGGGCGTCATCACCGGCGCCGTCAAGGGCTAAGCCCAACAACCACCTCCACACCAAAGCACGTAACCAGAAAGGGTTATGCCATGACGAGCACTACCTCACAGGCTGGATTCAGCCGCCGCGGTTTCCTTGGCCTTGCAGGCTTGGCCGTGACCGCCGTCGGCCTGTCCGCCTGCGGTGGTGGCGGCGCCGGAAGCAACGGAGGCGCCGCCGCCTCCGCCTCGGTGAAGTTGCCCACCTATAAGGAATTCACCGGCGTCACTCCTGACATTGCAGGCAACGCCCAGGGCCTCCAGGCCGGCTATTTCAAACTGCCCACTCCTGTGCAGTCCGTGAAGACGCCCCCGCTGAAGGGGAAAGTCACGGGCCTGACCGAAACGTTCGACACCATGAGCCCGGGCCTGAAGGACAACCCTTTCTGGCAGCGCCTCAATGCCAAGCTAGGCGGAGACCTGGAACTGCAGATCGCCGAGGACATAGGCGATGGCTATCCAGCCAAGTTCGCCACGGTCCTTGCCAGCAACGACCTGCCGGACATGATGTGGGTACCGCCGAACCAGGGCATCCCCAACGTGGGTCCGATGCTGGAGGCCAAATTCCAGGACCTCACGCCGTACCTTTCCGGTGACGCCGTCCTTGAGTACCCCAACCTGGCCGCGCTCAAGCCCGATTCCTGGAAGACCGCCGTCGTCAACGGGAAAATCTGGGGAGCGCCCATCCCGAGTACCCCGTTCGGCCAGGTGTACCTGGGCAACCACGACATGTGGGCCAAGGTGGGCGGCTTCGAGGCTTCCAGCGCTGATGAATTCCTGGACAAAGCCAAGGAACTGACACGTCCTGGTGACCAGCAATACGCCCTGGAACCTGCCTACATCAACGCTCTCCATATGGTGACCGAGTGGTTTGGAGCCCCGAACAGCTGGGCCGTCAACAAGGACCGCACGCTGACCCACCTTTATGAGACCGACGAGTACATGGCCGGCGTGGAGTTCACGGCAAAGATGTTCGCTGCGGGTGTGTTCTATCCGGACTCCAAAGCCACGGACATCCGTTCCCGTGTAGCCAACGGCAGCGTTGCGGCCCAGGTAGTGGTGGGCCCTCACGACCTCCGCAGCTACCGTGCCCTGAACAAGACCGCCCGCTTTGACGTTCTCATTCCTTTCAGTGCCGACGGCAAGGTCAAGCCCACCTACGACATGGGCTACGGCACCGTGGGCTTCACACCGTTCAAGAAGGCCGAAGAAGGCAAGATCCGCGAGCTGCTGGCACTCATCAACTACCTGTCCGCGCCGTTCGGCACGGTGGAGTACATGCAGAAGAACTTCGGCGAGCTCGGGCAGGACTACACCATCGACGCAGCCGGCAACCCGGCCCGCACCGACACAGGAAGCACCAACGCCCCGGGCCTGGTCTCGGCGCTGAACATCATGGCCAGCCCCGAAAACGTCATCTTCAACCCAGGATTCGACGACGACACACGCTACGTCAGCGAGCAGGAGAAGAAACTCCTGGAGATCGCCTGGCGCAACCCCACCAACGGCTCCTACTCGGACACCAACGCCAAGGTGGGCGCCAAGATCACCAAGCAGCTCCGGGACAAGGTAGTGGACATCATCACCGGCCGCGCCAAGATCGACGAACTCAAGGACGCCGTCAAGCGCTGGAAGAGCGAAGGCGGGGACAAGATGCGCGATGAGTACCAGGCCGCGCTGGACCCCAACGCGCCAGTCTTCCGGAGCTAAGTCTCTCGTTGTGAGGCCCGCTTTGCGCACTTTGGCCCGCCGAAAACACGCAAAGCAGGCCCCGCAACGCAATACGATCGAGCAAAAGAACGCGTCGCGCACACCAACAGCAGGGGGAACCATGGCAAAAGCAGGCAGCACCGGAGTCCGGCCCACCATCCGAATGGTGGCCGAACTGGCGGGCGTGTCGACGGCCACGGTTTCATATGTGTTGTCAGGCCGCAGGGGCGATGGCGGACCGGGCGTTTCGGATCCGACGGCGGAGAAGGTCAAGGCTGCTGCGGAGCGGCTCGGCTACCGCCCCAACCAGGCTGCCAGGGCCATACGGACGGGACGGACCAACACCGTGATCCTGTCGTTGACCATGCTCTCCGATCCCTGGTCGTTGTCAGTGATCGAGGCCGTGCAGAAGGCTGCGGTACCACTCGGGATCACCCCGATGATCCTCGGCGATGCGGACTGGGTCAAAGTGCTCGGAACGCACAACGCGGACGCCGTGTTCGTCGATGCTGTCCGCCATGACCAGCGGGAGGACCTGCGGAAATTGGCGGAACGTGGGACCACCTTGGTGGTCTTCGACGAAGAGGTGGAACCCGACGGTTTCGATGTGGTCCGTTCCATTGCCGGCCCCGGTTGCCGCATGGCCGTGGAGCATCTGCTTCACGGCCATGCAAAGGTGGCCTGCCTGACGCCTGCCACCGCTGCCGGCACTTCCGGCGGCACGCGCTACCGGGCTTATTCGGAGGCGTTGGCAGCGGCGGGCATCACGGAGCGGCCGGATTACGTAGGACTGTTCGACGGTACGAGCGCCGGCGCCTATGCCGCTGCCACCCGGCTCCTCAGCATGCAGGACAGGCCCACCGCCATCTACGCCACCACGGATTATGCCGCTGTCAGCGCCATCAACGCGGCCCAACGCCTGGGCCTTGGGGTCGGCTCAGACGTGGACATCATCGGTGTGGGCAACACCGTCGAAGGCGAACGGATGTCGCCTTCGCTGAGCACCGTGGGTCCCGTGGATTTCTTCGACAAGCTCGCCCGGCGGCTCCTGAAACGGGCAACCGGCCATGCAGACCCTGCCGTCCTCGACTTCCCCTGGCACCTGTTCGTGCGCGAATCCGCGCCGCACCGCAGCGCCGCCACCAGACTTAGATAAGAACCAGCAAAGGAACATGCACACCATGGAAAAGGATTTGAAGGTCGGCATCGTAGGTTTTGGCCTGCGTGCGGGGTTGTGGAAGCACGCCCACAAGCCTGGCCAGGGCTCGGAGGTCACCATTATCTGCGACCTCAGTGAACGCGGGCGCGCCGATGCCGCCGAGCGCGTTCCGACGGCCCGCATCACGGACAACCTCGAGGAGCTGCTGGAAAGCGGCCTGGACGCCGTACTGGTCCTGACCCCCGACAGCCAGCACGCCGCCGTCGCCGTGCGGACCCTGCAGGCAGGCATTCCGACATTTTGCGAGAAACCCCTGGACATCACTGTCGAGGCCGCGGACCTGATCCTGAAAACCGCCTACGAAACCGGTACGCGCCTGTACGTGGGCCACAACATGCGCCACATGCCCGTCGTAGTACAGATGCGCCAACTCATCGAAGAGGGCACCATCGGCGAGGTCAAAGCGATCTGGTGCCGGCATTTCGTGGGCCACGGCGGCGATTACTACTTCAAGGACTGGCACGCGCAGCGGGCCAATGTCACTTCCCTTTTGCTCCAAAAAGGTGCCCACGACATCGATGTCATCCACTGGCTGGCGGGCGGCTATACCAAGCGGGTTGCCGCCGTCGGCGATCTTGCCGTCTACGGTGACGTAGCCAACCGTTCCGACAACACCGGCAAGCGCATGGGGGACTGGTTCTCCCTGGACAACTGGCCGCCGACTGAGCAGAAGGACTTGGCGGAGGTGATCGACGTCGAGGACATCTCCATGATGAACATGGTGCTGGACAACGGGGTGCTGGCCTCTTACCAGCAGTGCCATTTCACTCCGGATTACTGGCGGAACTACACCATCATCGGCACCAAGGGCCGGATCGAGAACGTCGGCGACGGGCCGGGGGAGGCCATCCATGTCTGGACCTCACGGACGTCGGGGCGCGGGGAACCTGACCGGATCATCACTATTCTGGACGGCGAGGGCGGCCACGGCGGCGCGGATCCGAGGCTGATCGAGGAGTTCCTTCGTTTCGCTTCGGAGGGCGGCGTAACCCAGACCAGTCCCGTTGCGGCGCGGCAGGCTGTGGTGGCGGGAATCCTGGCCGCGGAATCGCTGCGCGGAGACGGTTCGGCGCGTGAAGTGCCGGAACTGCCCGCGGACTTGGTGGAGTACTTCGACGCCGGACAGCCCGCCCTGGTCCGCGACTGACCCCGGCCGGCCGCGCCCCCGCCGCCGCTGACCCGACTGGGGGACAGATAACGCTCCATTGAGCCCTCAGTAGAGCATGTGCTGTCCTCTAGTTGGGTGAGGTAAGCCCGGTCATGACGGTTTGAAGTGACTCGCAAACCGTCATGACCGATTTCCGTTTCAAGGTCTCGGGCCGGGCCAGGATGTCGATCTTGCGCACGGAGTTCACGCCCGACAACGGACGCAGCACTACGCCTGCGTCCAGCACCCGCCGCGCCGTAAAGCGTGGCAGCAGGCCGATCGCGCCGCCGGCCGACACCAACGCCGCCACCGTCGAATAGTCGTTGATGCGGTGCAGCACTTCGGCCGGTCGCCCGCTGACGGCGACGACGGCGGCCAGGACGTCCGCGGGGGAGTAGCCATCGCGGCTGGTCACCCAGGGTTCATCCACGACGTCGTCCGGCTCCAGTTCGGCGCGGGAAGCCAACGGGTGCGCCGCGGGCAATGCGATGTCCAGGGGCTCATCCGCCAGGGGTATCACCGCGACTTTGTCCTCCGGCCAGGGCGGGCTGTTGTCCATCCGGTGCGCCAAAACGAGATCGTAGCGCGCCACCAACCCGGGGAAATCCTCCTGTGCCACGTCCTCATCGGAGAGCCTAAGCCCCGGCGACGTGCCGCCGTCGGACGCCTTCCCGGAAGCCAGGAGCGCCGCCAAGGGGGCGAACAGTGCCTGTCCAGCGCTGTGGAAGGCGCTGACGCTGACCGGCGCGTCCGGCGCGTCGTGATAGGCACCAATTGCTGCGCGAGCATCGGCCATGGCATTGACGACGGCGGCACCGGCCTCGGCGAGTACGCGGCCGGCATCGGTCAGCACCAGGGCGCGGCCCTCTTTTCGCGTCAAGGGAACATCCACTGATTTCTGCAGGAGTGCGAGCTGTTGTGAAACGGCCGACGGGGTGACCATGAGGGTCTCGGCCACGGCCTTGACGCTGCCGAGGTCGCCGAGCTCCCGCAGCATCTGCAATTGGTGGATTTCCATTAGCAAATCCTAAATCGTTGATTGAGAAGAATCTAGTTGTGCTAAATCGTGAGCGGGCTTTCAATGGAAGTCAGCAGCAGCGAAGCAGCATCAAGCCAGTGAGGAACCCCATGAAGGCTCTCTACAAATCCGGACCACACGCAGGGTTCGAACTCGTCGACCGTCCCGAGCCGGAAACAGGCCCGTCCGACGTCAAGATCCGTGTCATGACCACCGGTATCTGCGGTACGGACCTCCACATCCAGAGCTGGGATGCCTGGGCCCAGAGCATTATCGAAACCCCGCTCATCGCCGGGCACGAGTTTTACGGCGAAGTGGTGGAAATCGGCGAAGACGTTCGCGACGTCAAGGTGGGGGACCGCGTCTCCGGTGAAGGCCACGTGGTCTGCGGGATCTGCCGCAACTGCCGGGCCGGCCGCCGCCAGATGTGCATCCACACGGTCTCCGTCGGCGTGCAGCGCGATGGTGCGTTCGCCGAATACGTCGTCATCCCTGAGACCAACGTCTGGGTCCACCACGACGAATCCGTTACGCCGGAACTGGGCGCCATCTTCGATCCGTTCGGAAATGCGGTACACACTGCGCTGAGCTTCCCGCTGGTGGGCGAGGACGTGCTGATCACGGGCGCGGGTCCGATCGGATTGATGGCCATCGCCGTCGCCCGTCACGCCGGTGCCCGCAAGATCGCCATTACGGATGTTTCCGCGCCCCGTCTGGAACTGGCCAAGCAGATGGGTGTGGATCTCGCCGTCGACGTTTCCAAGATGCGCGTACGTGAGGCGCAGCAGGAACTGGGCATGCGTGAAGGCTTCGACATCGGCCTGGAAATGTCGGGACACCCCACAGCACTGCCTGAGATGATCGAGAACATGAACCACGGCGGACGTATCGCCATGCTCGGGCTGCCCAGCCAGTCCATCGACATCGACTGGGGCAAAGTAGTCACGCACATGCTCACGCTCAAGGGTATTTATGGGCGTGAGATGTTCGAGACCTGGTACGCCATGAGCGCCATGCTTTCTTCGAACCCCGTGCTGCACCGCAACATTTCCGCGGTCGTCACCGACAAGCTGCCCGCCACTGAGTGGGAGAAGGGCTTCGAGATCGCCCGCAACGGCGTGGGCGGCAAAGTGGTCCTTGACTGGACTGAACTCTAGGAACCTCAGGAGCAATTCAATGTACTCAGCCATCAAAGACCAACTCCAGGGCGAACTCGAGGAGATCCGCAGCGCCGGGCTCTTCAAGACCGAACGCCACATCGATTCCCCGCAGGCAAGCCACATCGCCGCAGGCCAGCTCGGGCAGCCGGCCAACCAGGTATTGAACTTCTGCGCCAACAACTACCTTGGCCTGGCCGACCACCAGGAGATCATCGCCGCTGCGAAGTCCGCCATGGACGAGCGCGGCTTCGGCATGGCCTCGGTTCGGTTTATCTGCGGCACCCAGGACCTCCACCTGGAACTTGAGTCCCGCGTTTCGGCGTTCCTCGGCACCGAGGACACCATCCTTTTCTCCAGCTGCTTCGACGCCAACGGCGGGGTGTTCGAGTCCCTCTTCGGCCCGGATGACGCCATCATCTCCGACTCCCTCAACCACGCCTCGATCATCGACGGCATCCGGCTGAGCAAGGCCAAGCGCTTCCGCTACGCCAACCAGGACATGGCCGACCTCGAAGCCAAGCTCGTTGAGGCTTCCGGTTCGCGGCGAAAGATCATCGTCACCGACGGCGTCTTCTCCATGGACGGCTACCTCGCACCCTTGGAAGCGATCTGCGACCTCGCCGAAAAGCACGACGCACTGGTGATGGTGGACGACTCCCACGCCGTCGGCTTTATGGGCCCCACGGGTGCCGGAACTCCCGAGCACGCCGGAGTCTCCGACCGGGTGGACATCTACACCGGTACCTTTGGCAAGGCGTTGGGCGGCGCGTCCGGTGGCTATGTTTCCGGCCGCGGCGAGATCGTCGCGATGCTGCGCCAGAAGGCCCGCCCGTACCTGTTCTCCAACTCCCTGGCTCCGGCGATCGTGGCAGCCACCATCAAGGCACTGGAACTGGTGCAGGGATCCGGTGAACTGCGCACCCGGCTCTTTGAGAACGCCGCGCTGTTCCGTCGCCGCATGAGCGAGGAAGGCTTCGAACTGCTCGACGGCGAACACGCCATCATCCCGGTCATGTTTGGTGACGCCGTTGTTGCGGCGAAGGTTGCCGACGAGATGCTCTCGCACGGCGTCTTCGTCACGGCGTTCAGCTACCCCGTGGTGCCCAAGGGTGCCGCGCGCATCCGCGTACAGCTCTCGGCCGCGCACAGCACGGACGACGTCGAAGCGTGCGTCCAGGCGTTCGTCAAGAGCCGCGCCGCGGTCGCCTAAGCCGGACGCTCGCTCACGTCCCGCGTGCTTGAGCCCGACGCTCGCTCACATCCCGCGTGCTTGGGCCGGACGCTCGCTCACGTCCCGCGTGCTTGAGCCCGGCGCTCGCTCACTATCCCTGGGATAGTGAGCGAGCGTTTGCGTTGAACGGTTGGGATGTGAGCGAGCGACGCGGGGAAGGGGCTGTTTGGTGAGAGAGCGTCTGGAAGGATGGACCCATGGCTTCGAATTATGACGTAGTAATCGTTGGCGGCGGCATAGCAGGGCTGTCCTTGGCGGCGGCATTGGCCGGCAAATGCACCGTGGCCTTGGTCGAGGCCGAGCAGTCGTTGGCTTTCCATACCTCCTCGAGGTCGGCCCGGCAGCTGATCCCCAGCTATGGACCACCCGTGGTGCAGGAGCTCACCGTAAGGACGTTGGAATTGCTGGCTGCCCGCGACGCCCAAGCATCAGAGCCGATTCTCACTCCGCGCGGCTTCATGCTGGTGGGCGATGAGGAATCTGTCCGGGCCGAAGCCAGCGGAAACATGCACCTCATCAGCCACGCAGAAGCCATGGAGCTCTGCCCCGCCCTCGACCCCGGTTCCTTCACGGCAGCAGGCCTCGATAACGGTTCCTTCGGCTGCAACGCACCGCTCTTGTTGGAGGAACATCGTCAGAGCGCCGCAGCTGCGGGCGTGGACATCATCACCGGTGCGAAGGTGCACTCTGCCCAGCGCTTGGGAAGCGGCTGGCAGGTGGGGGCAGGCACCGAAGGCTTCCAGTCCGGCGTCGTGGTTAATGCTGCAGGTGCGTGGGCGGACGAACTGGCCGTCATCAGCGGCGTGGAAAAGCTTGGGCTCCAGCCCTACCGCCGCACGGCGGCGATCGTCAACGTCGCCAACCCGCTCCAGCCGCAAACCCCCATGGTGTGCGCGGCTGACGATTCCTTCTATTTCCGGCCAGAAGGCAACCAGGTCCTCATCTCGCCGTCGGAACATGTGCCCAGCGGGGCCGAGGACGCCAAGCCCCACCCTGGGGACATCGACGCACTGATCGGAAACCTCAACCACCTCACCACGCTGGGCATCCGCTCCGTGGACCGGGCCTGGACCGGACTGCGGACCGAGGCAGCGGACGGGATCCCCGTGGCGGGATTCGACGCCGAAGCACCCGGCTTCTTCTGGCTGGCCGGACAGGGCGGCTACGGATTCCAGACATCCTCGGCCATTGCGGAGTTGGCGGCGGCCCTCATTCTGGGGACCGTCGATGCCGAGAGTCCGGAATCCCGGACAGCGGAGCAGCTGGCGGCCACCCGCTGGTCCATCCGGCGCTGAACAATAGCCTTATGAGCGGAATCACACCACCCAGCACACTCATCACCAACATCGGCGAGCTGATGACCCAGGACCTGGAGCACCGGGTCCTCAAGGATGCGGCGATTGTCCTTGAGGGCGAGCGTATCTCCTGGATCGGGTCGAGTGCAGAGGCGCCGGCAGCAGACAACCGGGTCGACGCCGAAGGCCGCGCCGTCCTGCCCGGCTGGGTTGATTCGCATTCCCACCTCGTTTTCGCCGGTGATCGCACCGCCGAGTTTGAGGCCCGGATGGCCGGGCAGAGCTACAGTGCCGGTGGCATTGCCGTCACCACCGGGGCAACCAGGAGCGTCAGCGACGACGAGCTGGCCCGACTCGTCCGGGACCGGGTGGCTGAAGCTGTTTCGCAGGGAACCACCTACCTCGAGAGCAAGACCGGCTATGGGCTGGATGTGGAGAACGAAGCCCGCAGTGCCCGCATTGCAGCAGCCGAGGTGGACGAGGTCACCTACCTCGGCGCGCACCTGGTCCCCGCAGGCTCCGATCCGGAAGAGTACACAGACCTGGTGTGCGGCGCCATGCTCGATGCCGTCCTCCCGCACGTCCGCTGGGCAGATGTCTTCTGTGAGCGGGGTGCGTTTACCGAGGACCAGTCACGCCGTGTCCTGACGGCAGCCCGTGACGCTGGATTGGGCCTGAGGGTTCATGGGAACCAGTTGGGTGAAGGTCCGGGCGTGGCGCTTGCCGTGGAGTTCGCCGCTGCAAGCGTGGATCACGTGAACTACCTTTCGGACAAGGACGTCGCGGCGCTCGCCGAAACGTGGGACGGTTGGGATCCCGCCACGGGCTCAGGCGCGCGCGGAACGGTAGCTACGTGCCTGCCTGCCTGCGACCTCTCCACCCGCCAGCCGCTGGCACCCGGCCGCGAACTGATCGACGCAGGCGTCCAGATCGCGCTGGCAGCCAACTGCAATCCGGGCACTTCATACACCAGCTCCATGGCCTTTTGCGTGACCACGGCCGTGCTCCAGATGCATCTGAGCGTGCACGAAGCCGTTCGGGCGGCGACCTACGGCGGCGCCCTGGCGTTGGGCCGTGAGTCCGGGAACGACGTCGACGGCGAACGGGCGGTGGGTTCGCTCGCCGTCGGACATCGCGCTGACCTCCACATGCTGAAGGCGCCGTCGGCCACCCACCTGGCGTACCGCCCCGGGATCCCGTTGACGCATTCCGTCTGGCGGGCCGGCGTGCGCGCGGTCTAGTTGACGCAACGCGGGGTCACTTATGGCCGGAAATCCCTCATGGGATGGGCCATAAGTGACCCCGCGTTGCTTTATGCGCAGGTGAATTTGGCGCCGGCCCAGTCTGCGTGGTCGTTGCCGTTGGAGTCGCCCGCGTCATCTGCCATGAGCTCCACGTACTGGGCGCCGGTGACATCAACGGTGAGCGGCAGGGGAGCGCTGGTGGCTCCCAGTACCGGGGTTGTGAGCTTGGTGGTGCCGTCAGCCACCACGGAGAACTTCACGCTGCCCCGCGTCGGCTGGGCGTCGTCGATTCCAACGGTGGCGTTGAAGGCGGTGCAGCGGCCTCCCAGGAAGTAACGGATGGTGCTGTTGGCATGGGCGCCGAGTCCCTTGGCGAAGACTGTTCCGTTCAGCGTCAGCGGCTTGCCGTCGCCGGCGCCCTGCTCTCCGTTCGACATGTCTTTCTCCACCGGTCCCCAGCCATTCGTTGCGCTCACCCAGGGGTGGTCGCTCGCGTAGACGCTTGCCTGCGGCGGTTTGGGGAGTGTCCGGACAGTGGTGGTGGTGCTGATGGTACGGCTGCCTGCGGGGTCCGTGGTGGTGGTGTACTTTGCCGTCGCCGTGAGCGGGTAGTCGCCGTCCGCCGAAGCGGGTGCAGTGACTTTCCAGGTGGTGGCGAGACTTCCACCGGCGGGCAGGGTTGCTGCCGTTGCCGGTGTGGCCGGCGTCGCCGTCCAGCCCTCGGGGAGGGCGAGTTCAACGGACACATCCTTGATGGCCGCCGGTTCGTCGGAGACAAACGTCGTGACCAAGTCCTGCGCCTTGCCCTGCTGGACCACGTCGCCTTGAAGTTCCGCGGAGAGTTGCGCGCAGGCCGGGACGGCGTCCGAGGCACCGAGGTCCTCCACCAGGACATTGTCCAGGGTGAAGTCGGAGCCGTTCGCGCTTCCTGTCCGCTGCAGCCCCACGAAATAGTCCCCGCAGAATCCGGTATCGAGGATCTGCTCGAACCGGGTGGTGGTGGTTTTTGCATCAATCGGCTGGCTGCCCGTGACAGCGGGGCCCGCCTGAGAGTCATAACCGGAAACCCAGGCGTATTGACCGGCTTTCGAGTTCTGGTAATCGAAGGACACCTTGTATTTGTGTCCTGCCAGGAAGGGCACTGTGGCTTCGGTGGTGCGGTACACCATGCCCGGTCCGCCGTCGGGGGCAGTGTTTTCGTCGTGGGCGATCAGGGACCACCTGCCATCCAGGACCTCGTCGATCACATTGGTGTCCCAGCCCTTCTGCGTGAAAGGCTCGTTGCGCTCGGTGACGTGGGTCCGGGGGTCCGTGGAGCCACCGGCATTGCCCTTGACGAAGGGTCCCCAGCCTTGGTCGACGTTCTCGAAGTCTTCGCTGAGCACACCGGTGGTGGGAACGCGGGTGGTCTTCACCGCCCTGAAGTCGTCCACGCGTACGGTGCCTTCGCCGTCGGCTGTTGTGACCGAAACGGTGGCTTTGGTGTTGTTCCGTGGCACGTCCACCAACACGCGAACGCGCTGGAAGGCTGTCCCGTGCTTCTCGTCGCCGGCCACGTAGTTTTCTGCGTTCGACGAATCGACGGTGATGCTTTCGGTCTTGCCGTTGATGTCGACGGTCAGGGTAGTGGGCCGGACCTTGCCGGGTTGGATTTCAAGCCACGCACTGACCGATTGGGTTCCGGCGTCGAGTTTTACTTCCTGGCTGATCGACGACGGCGACGCGCCCAATTGTGCGTAGCGGCGGCCCTTGTCGTCACGCACCTGGGTGACGGTTCCGGTGGGGTTCCACGCAGTGAGGTCGGCGCCGTTGAAGCCGGGATCGTTGAACAGGGTTCCGGAACCGAAGGAAGCCTTCTTGGGAAGTGCGTTGTTCTTCGCAGTGAGCACATACGGCTGTTTGGCGTCCGCCGCGAGGCTGACCTGTCCGTTGATGACAGGCACGTCGGCGACCTTCACCCGTCCGTTGTCCGTCAGCTTGAACTGTTCCAGGGACTTGGCGTTGGCAAAGTCTTTGCTGAGCGTCCAGGTGCTGGCGCCACCTGCAGGGTTGTAGTGGTAGAGCTTGTCGACCTTGCCGTCTTCTTTTGACGACCACGGCAGGAGGTAGGTGCCGCCGGAGAGGACGGTTGCTCCAGCTACGGTGATGTTGCGTGCTTCGGCGGTGTTGCCTGTCACCGACACGCCATCGGCAAGGTCGATCCGGTCCGGTGTCCATTTGGTGATCGGGTGGTGCTGCAGGAACTTGGCCGGGAGGTTGGCTGTCCAGACATTCTCGCTGAAGGCGTTGAAGTCGTTCTGCCCTGTCCAGCCCTCGAACTCCACGATGTGGCTGACGCCGAGCTTGGGGTCCGGGTTCCACACATCCGATTGGCTGTTGTTGATGAATCGCAGGATCTGGGAATTGACGCCCTTGTTGGTGGAACCGCCGTACTTCTCATCGTTGGCCCAGTGCGACCACGTGTTGTTGCGGGACAGATGGTCGGCCCACTCCGATCCCACGCGGAAGCCGTTCTTGACCAGTTCCTGCTGCAGCCGCTCGGCGAGCCAGCCGAATTCGTAGTAGACGTCCACGTAGACGAAGTCCAGGTTCTTGTCCGTGGCTTCGCGGAGTTCTTTGATGCGCTGGGCGAGCTTGCGGGAGTTAATGTCCTGGCGCTGGTTGATGTAGTAAGACTGGTCCAGCCAGTTCCAGCCGAGACCCTTGTCGGCCCGCAGCAGGTCTTCGCTGAAGGACTTTGCTTCGGGATAGATCTCCGTGGCGTTGATGTGGACGCCGAAACTGGCGTTCCAGTCCTTGCCCTCCTTCACCAAAGTGTTGAGGTCCTCCAGCCCGCCTGCGCGGGTGTTGAAGTTGTTCCCGTAATCGGTGTTGGCCGAGTCGTGGCCTTCGCTGGTGTAGCCCTTGAGCATGGCCACCTGGCCCAGCCCATCCGTTGCGAGGGAGATGCGCTTGACGTCATCGAGCGTGCGGAGAAACGGGTGGGTTGCCTGTGAGGCAAAGTTGAAGGGGATGTGGGTGATGACGTTGTCCGGGGTCTGTTCGCCCTTGTTGGCGGACACCTGGATGGATCTCATGGCTATCGCTGCGTCCTGCCAATCCACGCCGCCGTCGGCGTTCGCGTCGGCGGTGATGGCAACCCTGGTCCAGGGAAGTTCCTCCGTGGTGGTGGAACCATCGGCCCGGTACAGCCACTGGCCACTGGCAATGCCCATGGAAACCCCGCCCGCGCCGTCGCTGACGGCTTGGCGCCAGAACCGGCCCCGGTCCTTGGCGCCCGGTCCGGACGAGGTGTCGTAAAGGGCGTTGGATTCGACGGCGGCACCCAACGCAGTGGTGTTGGCCAGCGCGTACGCGGAGCTCTTGGGTGCAGTATCCAGGGGCGTCGCGGCAGTAATTGGCGTGAATTCGTCGCCACTGACGCTGCGGTCAACTGACAGATTGGCCGTGGAGACCTGGGCGCCTGGCTGTGCGGAGCCGACAGTGACCAGGTTCAGGCGGGGCAGTTGCAAGGTCTTGACGCGGTGTTCTGCGGAGTCGTTGATCTCCGTGACGTTGAAGGAGACCACATTCTTTGTGACGGAAAGCCGGGCCTTGATGACGGCGTTGCCAAAGTCGGGCACGGTGAGGACGTAGTCACGTGCGTCCTTTCCGTTGGCAGTGGACGATCCCGTGACGCCGTACTCCACGCCGTTGAGGGTAACGGTCTTCAGCCGGCTCGTGGTGCCGTCGAGGCGGGATGAGGAAGTGGTGTCGGTGTAGCCAAGGACCTGGGGGAAGGTAGTGGCGACGTCTACGCGGAGGGCGGCGGAGGTGAGAGTGGCGGTGTCACCGGCGTTGACGACATCTGTGGGCAGGGACAACGGGACTGCACTGGCGGGCTCGATGGCCAGCAGCCCCAGCGAGGAGGAAGCGACGACGCATGCCATGCTCAGCGAGGCAAGGCGTCCAGGGGATGTAGAGCGGGGCATGATGCTCCTTATTGATTATTTTGACGGAGTAATAATCACTTTCTTGCGGACTCATCCAACACTGATGCACGAACAAGAAGATGACAAGAGTTAACAGAGACTTAACTTAAAAGCACAGACCGGAACACCAAGGCACCGTGATCGTTATGCCGCGCTCCCGAAGGTGCCAATGCGCGATCTTCTCCAGTAGATGATCCTTGTGAGATCGAAAATGATCGTTTAGTGTTTCTATAGATCAAAAAACGTCATTACATGAGCGGGAGCGAAACACACGATGAGCGAGAACATTCTGGGCGCCTTCATGGAGGAAGAGCTGCTCTCCCAGCCGGTGGTGTGGCAGCGCGCCGTGGAGCAGGCCAACGCCGAACAACTGCTTCCCGCGGACGGAAAGCGCATCGCAGTCATCGGCTGCGGCACGTCCTGGTTCATGGCCCAGAGCTACGCCGCCGCCCGCGAGTCTGCCGGCAAGGGCGTCACTGATGCTTTTGCCGCTTCCGAGGCTTTCCTCAACAGCAACAGCGCCGACCGCCAGTACGACGCCGTCGTGGCCATCACGCGCTCAGGCACCACCACTGAGGTACTTGAGATCCTGGCCGGGTTGAAGGGAATCGTTCCCACGGTCGCCATTATCGGCGACACAAGTTCCCCGATCGTCGGGCTGGCCGACACCGTCATTGGCCTGCAGTACGCGGACGAGCGCTCCGTGGTGCAGACCCGTTTTGCCACAACGGCCTTGGTCTACCTGTTGGCGAGCCTTGGCATCGACGTGCACCAGGCCATCGAAGACGCCCGTGAAGCCGTGAGCGCCCCGGTGTCGCAGGAACTCCTGGATGCCGAGCAGTTCACCTTCCTCGGAACAGGATGGACCGTTGGCCTGGCCCATGAAGCCGGATTGAAGATGCGCGAAGCTGTCCAAGGCTGGACCGAGTCGTACCCCGCCATGGAGTACCGCCACGGGCCGATTTCCATTGCTGCCCCCGGCCGGGTCACCTGGTTGTTCGGCACCCAGCCCGAGGGCCTGGACCAGGACATGGCGGCCACCGGAGCCCTGTACATCCACACGGACAAGCACCCGCTGGCCGAACTGGCCCGGGTCCATAAAGTGACGCTTGAGCGTGCACGGGTCCGCGGTTTGAATCCGGATCTGCCACGCAACCTGACCCGTTCGGTCATTCTCGACGCCTCCGCCTAGGTCCCCGCCATGGTTCTCGGAGCCGCAGAATCACCGGTCCTGTCCTTCGATGTTGGCGGGACGGACATCAAAGCGGGCCTGGTGGATGCCAAAGGAGTCGTCCTGGGCATGCGCCGGGTTCCCACGCCCCTGGACCCGGCGCGGCCCGGCGAAGCCGTCGTCGAACGGCTGGCCGAACTCGCCCTCGAGCTGGCCGTCGAATTCCCGGGCACCCCTGCCAAAGCCGCCGGTATCATCGTCCCCGGCATAGTCGACTCGGTGGCAGGGGTGGGCGTCTACTCGGCCAACCTCGGATGGCGGAACTTTCCTTTCACGGCCGAAGCTGAAAAACGCCTCGGCATTGCGGTCGCCTTCGACCACGACGTACGCTCCGCCGCTGCCGTTGAGCACACACTGGGTGGCTCGAAAGAGTTCAGCGAAGTGGTGGTCATGGTGGTGGGCACCGGAATCGCGGCCGCGGTCTTCTCCGGGGGCAAGGCCGTGACGGCGGGTGGTTTCGCCGGCGAACTCGGCCATGCACAGGTTCCGGACCCCGACGCCGGTCCCGGCACCACCGCTGCCACCATCCTGGAAGCTGTCGGTTCGGCCGGCGCCATAGCCAAGCGCTACCAGCGGGCCACAGGCAACCCCGTACAGGGTGCCCGCGATGTCCTGGCCCGCGCCGATTCCGGGGACACAACCGCGCAACGCATCTGGGCGGAAGCGGTTGATGCGCTCGCATTCACCATCTGCCAGTGCGTCAACATCATCGGCACCGAAGCCGTGGTCATCGGCGGCGGACTCGCTGAGTCCGGCGACAAGCTCCTGGAGCCACTGCGGGCACGGGTGGACCAGATCCTGGATTTCCAACGCCGCCCCCGGCTGATCCGCGCCCAGCTGGGTCAGGATGCCGGCCTCCTCGGCGCCGCGCTGAACGCCCGGATGCTGTTGGGAGCCGGACAATGAACCGGGCCAAACTCAACCGCATCATCACTGTGACGCCAAACCCCGCCATCGACATGACCTACACGGTCCGAGGCATCACCGAGGGGGCGAGCCATCGTGTTCCCACCCCCATCAGCCGCGCTGGGGGTAAAGGGATCAACGTTGCGCGGGTTACCCACCAACTCGGATACCCCGTCCTGGCCATTGCGCCGACGGGAGGTGCCGCCGGCCAGACGCTGGCTGCCGAGCTCTGGACCAGCGGCGTCCCGCACCTCCTGGTGGGCGTTGCGGCGGAGACGCGGCGCAGCATCGCCCTGGTGGACACGCTGGCCGGGGAAACCTCCATATTCAACGAGGAAGGCCAAGCCCTGCTTCCTGACGAATGGCGTTCGCTCAGGACCGCCGTGAGCGAGGCAGTCACCGGCAACCGGAACCTGCCCGCCTCAGTGGTGGTGGGATCGGGAAGTTTGCCCCAGGGCGCACCCGGGGACTTCTACCCGGAGCTCGTCCGGATGGCCCACGACGCCGGTGTCCCCGCCATCATCGATACTTCCGGTCCCGGGATCGTCGCTGCGGCCAAAGCAGGCGCCGACATCCTCAAACCGAACCATCATGAACTGGCTGAAGCAACGGGGGAGTCCAGCCTTGAAGCGGCAGCTCTCTCCTTGATCGACATGGGTGCCCGCACGATCCTGGTCAGCGCCGGGGCCGACGGCATGCTCGCCTTCGACCACGCCGCTCCTGGCGGCTACTGGAGCGCGCGCCTGCCGGAGGCTCTCAGCGGCAACCCCACAGGGGCGGGCGACGCCGGTGTGGCGGCTGCCGCCGTCGCACTCGCCGAAGGCATCACCGAACCCCGAGAGATTCTGCGCAGGGCCACCGCCTGGTCCGCTGCTGCCGTGCTCATGCCGGCCGCGGGCGAGATTTCGCCGCGGTACCAGGAGCTCCAGGACCAACTGATAGTTACATGGAAGGAGACCCGGTGACCCTGGTCAATACGCGGGAACTCATGGACAAGGCCGCCGCCGCGGGCATCGGCCAAGGCGCGTTCAACGTCATCCATATCGAAACTGCCGAGGGCCTGGTAGCCGGGGCTGAGGCCGCGGGCGTTCCACTGATCCTGCAGGTTTCCGAGAACTGCGCGAAGTACCACGGCGGCCTGGAACCGATTGCGTCGGCGGCACTGGCCATTGCGCGGGCCTCCTCGGTTCCTGTCGCACTGCACCTTGACCATGCCGAGTCCGAAGACCTGGCGCTCGCCGCAGTGGATCTGGGGTTCGGCTCGGTGATGTACGACGGCGCGCACCTGCCGTATGACTGGAACGTTGAGGTCACCCGACGCGTGGCGGCCTACGCCCACCAACGCGGCGTCTACGTCGAAGCCGAACTGGGGAAGGTTGGTGGCAAGGACGGAGCCCACGCGCCGGGAGTCCGCACCGACCCGGCTGAAGCGAAGGCATTCGTGGAAGCGACAGGAGTGGACGCACTGGCGGTGGCTGTTGGGTCCTCCCACGCCATGACCGAACGCAGCGCCGCGTTGGACCTGCACCTGATCACCCGGCTGAAATCCGCCGTCGGTAAACCACTGGTCCTCCATGGCTCCTCCGGTGTCACAGACGACATGCTCGTAGCTGCTATCGGCGCTGGTATGACTAAGATCAACGTATCCACACATTTGAACGGGTTCTTTACCCGCGCCGTCCGTGAGTACCTCGATGCCAACCCTGAAGTGGTGGATTCCCGGAAGTACATCAAGGCCGGCCGGGAGGCCCTGGTGTTGGAGTCGGCACGTATGCTGACGCTGTTCGCCAAAGCGAAATAGCGTCGAAACCGCGAAAGGCTAGTCATGACCCGCACCGATCGGCTGACCGCCATCCTCGATCTCCTGGCTGAGTCCGGCCATGTGGAAGTAGAGGACATCGTGACGCGCTTGGGTGTGTCCCCTGCCACGGCCCGCAGGGACCTGGACAGCCTGGCCAAGCAGCGGTTGCTCAGCCGGACCCGGGGCGGCGCCACGACAGGATCGGTGGCCTACGATCTTCCCGGGCGGTACAACCGGGACGACCACGCGGAGGCCAAGCAGGACATCGCCGTGGCGGCGTCGGCGCTCATCCGTCCCGGTGCGGTCATCGGGCTGAGCGGAGGGACCACCAACACGGCTCTCGCCCAGCTGTTGTCCACCCGTGAAGACCTCAACGCGCCCTCGAACAGGCCCACACTGACCGTGGTGACCAACGCGATCAACATTGCGTCCCAACTGGCTGTCCGCCCCAACATCAAGATCATGGTCACCGGCGGCATCCTGAACCCCCGCTCCTACGAACTCGTCGGACCCTACACAGACGTCATCATGCAGAAGGTTGCTTTGGATATCGCCTTCATCGGTGTCAACGGCGTGGATCCGGACCTCGGCCCCACCATCACGGACGAAGGCGAGGCCATGGTCAACACGGTCATGGCGCGCCGGGCAACCGAATCCTATGTTGTGGCCGACTCCTCCAAAGTGCGCCGGCGGTCCTTTGCTGCCATGGCCGGATACGATTTCAGGCACCTCATCACGGATTCCGGGATCAGCCCGGGCGACAAGGCCGCGTTTGAAGCCAAGGGGACCGAGGTTATCGTCGCGCCCGCAAGCTGACGGCGGGCTAGAAGCGCATCCTCGGCGCGTGGAGGACGGAATCGTCAATATCCCTGGGCACCCACTGGCTGAACGGCAGATCCAGGCTGTACTGGCCGTCGTCGTTCTTGATCAACGTGCGCAACTCGGCGTTGTCCGGGTTGTTCAGCGACTCGAAGTACTCCACCGTCCAGTGGAACCAGCGCATGCAGAACAGGCGCATCGTCAGCCCGTGCGTCACCAGCAACGTGTTGGGCGCGTACGTGGGCTTCTGCCAGTGCCGGTACAGCGTCTCCATGAACGAGGACACCCGGTCGTAGACATCGGATCCTGACTCGCCCTCGCGGAACCGGTAAAAGAAATGGCCGTAAAGGTTCCGCAGCTCCTTCTGGTCCTCAATGTCTCCGGCGATTTGGAAGTTTGCCCAGTCCTGTTCGCGGAGCCTCGGTTCTTCGATGACCCGCTCGATCAAGGTCCCCAGGTTGAGGGCCTCAAGAGTCTGGTAGGCGCGCAGGTAGGGGGACACGTACACGCAGACTTGCTGCCCGTCGAGCTTCCGCCGCAGGTCCTCTCCGGCGATCCTGGCCTGCTCCACGCCCTGCTCCGTCAACGGAATCCGGTAGTCCGGCACGCGGTTGTAAATGGACGTATCTGCGTTCGCGGCGGACTGTCCGTGCCGGATCATGAATATTCTCTCTGGGGCACCCATCCCACCAAGCATAGGGTGGGTACATGTTCCTTGCTTCCCGTCGGCGCCTGCGTGCCGAAGTGCTCATCGTGCTGGGCCTGTCACTGGGCCAATCGGCTGTCTACTCCGTGGTGCAACTGCTCGACAAGCTGAGCCGTGCACCGCTGTCTGAAGCCACCTCCACGTTGAATAGATCCCAGAGCACGCGGGAGTATTTCGATCTCACATACCAGCTCCTGGACATCTTCTTCGCCTTGGTTCCGGTGGCCCTGGTGTTCTATTTCCTCTCGCTTCACACCTACGCGAACCGTGATGGCGAGGCTGGTTCGGCCTTCACCCGGCTGGGCTTCAACCTTGCCCGGCCAGGCAGGGACCTGCTCCAAGGTCTGGGACTTGCGGCCCTGATCGGTATTCCTTCCCTGGGCCTCTACGCCGCCGGACGGGCACTGGGAATCACCACGGCCATTGTGCCCAGCGGCTTGGACGCCTATTGGTGGACCGTGCCCGTCCTGATCCTCTCCGCGATACGTCACGCGATCGTGGAAGAAGTGATCGTGGTGGGCTACCTCATGGACCGCTTCGGGAAGTTTGGCTGGAGCACTCCGGTCGCGATCCTGGTCAGTGCGGTCCTGCGCGGGAGCTACCACCTGTACCAAGGCTTCGGGCCATTCGTGGGCAACGTGGTCATGGGGCTGGTGTTTGCCTGGCTCTATACCAAGACCAAGCGGGTGATGCCCCTGGTCATCGCGCACGCCCTGCTGGACATTGTGGCCTTCGTCGGATTCAGCTTGTTTGGCAAGGCCGTCGGACTCGGCTGAGTGGGTGTTTAAAAGTATTCGGCCGCCATCGGTGGGTGACGTCGTTGGCACCCGCTGATGGCGGCCGAAGCTTTGTCCGGACAACGATGTCCGACGCCGGGATCTCCCCGGATCAAGGGAACGGTCAGATGGTGACTGCTCCGGAGGCGGTTTCGAACGTGACGGCCAGGATGCCGGGCGTGCCATGGGGAGCCATCCACTGGACCGCGACATCCTCCAGTGGCTTCTCCACCGGTTCACCCAGCCATTCGGTGACGCGTTCGGCCGAGCCCGCAATGGTGAGGCTGGACATCTTGACGTCGCTCTCGTAGACCTTGGACGGGTGCAGGGAGGGGTCGCCTTCCCACTTGAGCAGGTAGGGCACCTGGGGGTCGGCGATCAGGCCGAGGATGCCGATCTGCTGCCACACCAGTTCGCGGCCGTCTGGGAACTTGCGGTTGCCGGGAACCGCGGCGCGGCCGAGGCGGTCCTCGAAAGGTGCGAGGTCGTCAACGGCCACGCACCAGCCCATCCAACCGCCGCCGGCTGCTGAGCGCGCACGGACTGCTTGGCCAAAGGGTGCTTTGTCGGAGGCGGGGTGGTCAAGGACCTCCACAACTTCCAAGTACTTGTTGTCCGCCAGGGGAATGATCATGTTCCGGGTGCCGAAGCGGGGGTGAACTCCACCCCGGACTGCGTCCACTCCCAGAGCCGCGGAAATTCGTTCGGTAGTGGCCAGAAGGCCATCTCGTTCACAGGCGTAAGAGACGTGATCCATGCGCATGGCTTCATCTTGGCACTTTGTGATCGGTGTCTCAGCTAAGTCAAGCCTTACCAAGGTGGGATCTTACGCCGGGCGTCATGAAAGGCCGCAAAAGACCCCAAAAATTCAGGTGGCGTCACAAAGCTGTCCAACCGTCCGCGCACTTCCTAGACTGGCCGCAGTTTGCTTCCCACTGATAGTCCCGCCGATCACATGCGTCACGAAGAGGAGAACTCCATGTCCCAAGGATGGTCTTTCGAAACCCGTCAGATCCACGCAGGCCAAGAGCCCGATGCCGCCACGGGGGCGCGTTCGCTGCCGATCTACCAGACCACGTCCTTCGTCTTCCCGAGTGCCGAGAGCGCCGCCAACCGTTTCGCCCTGGCAGAGCTCGCGCCGATCTACACCCGCATCGGCAACCCAACCCAGGACGCGGTGGAACAGCGGATCGCCAGCCTTGAAGGCGGCCTGGGCGCGCTGCTGCTCAGCTCGGGCCAGGCGGCAGAGACCTTTGCCATCCTGAACATCGCGGAAGCCGGGGACCACATCGTGGCAAGCCCGAGCCTCTACGGCGGCACCTACAACCTGTTTGCCCACACCTTGAAGAAGTTCGGGATTTCGGTGACCTTCGTCGAGGACCCGGACAACCTTCAGCAGTGGCGCGATGCCGTGCAGCCGAACACCAAACTCTTCTTCGGCGAGGTTGTATCCAACCCCCGCCAGGACGTTCTGGACATCGAAGGCGTTGCCGGCGTGGCCCATGAAGCAGGCGTGCCGCTGATCGTCGACAACACCCTCTCCACCCCCTATCTGATCCGTCCCATCGAGTGGGGCGCGGACATCGTGGTCCACTCGGCAACCAAGTACTTGGGTGGACACGGGGCAGCCATTGCAGGAGTGATCGTGGACTCCGGGAACTTCGACTTTGGCAAGGACCCGGAGCGCTTCCCGGGCTTCAACACGCCGGATCCCAGCTACAACGGACTGGTCTACGCCCGGGACCTTGGCAAGGACGGGGCGCTCGGCGCAAACCTCTCCTACATCCTCAAGGCCCGCGTCCAGCTGCTCCGCGACCTTGGATCCGCCGTGGCGCCGTTCAACGCCTTCCTCATCGCCCAGGGTCTGGAGACCTTGAGCCTGCGCGTGGAACGCCATGTCGCCAACGCCACCAAAGTGGCGCAGTGGCTGGAAGCCCACGACGACGTCGAATCGGTCGCCTACGCTGGCCTGCCGTCCAGCCCTTGGTACGAACGGGGACAAAAGTACGGTCCCCAGGGCACGGGTGCAATCGTCGCGTTCAACATCAAAGGTGGCGTCGAAGCCGGCAAGCGCTTTGTGGACGGTCTGGAGCTCCACTCCCACGTCGCCAACATCGGTGACGTCCGCTCCCTGGTCATCCACCCGGCGTCGACGACGCACAGCCAGCTGACTCCCGAACAGCAGCTCGTCGCAGGCGTCAATCCGGGCCTCGTCCGCTTGTCCGTCGGCATTGAGCACGTCGACGACATCATCGCCGACCTTGAGGCGGGTTTCCGGGCAGCCAAGGGCGCCTGAGGACGTGTTCCCAGTAGCAGGTTGATACATCGCCGACTGCCGTCCGGACCGACGATTATTCGCCGGACGGCAGTACCGGGTGCTGTTTGGTGAATCAAAACGGCACCTAACGTCACACTGATGTCACATTCTTCGCCAGAACAGTGGAGTTTTTCCTAGACTCTACTTATTAGGTCATGAGTGCCAGCAGACAGCCCCGGCTTGCTGGCCGGCAACCCTCCTTCCGCGGTGGGGTGCCCCGGGTGAGGACCTGGCCTGTTCGCATGCAAGGCGACAGGCAAGCGCGAGGTTAGGTATCAAAGGAATGACCATCACTGCTACAGCCCTTCCCAAATCCGGTGAAGCCGACGGAACAGTCAAGTACGCGGGCGTAGGACCACTGGCCCTGGAAGCCGGCGGCTATCTTCCCGACGTCGTGCTGGCGTACGAAACGTGGGGCCGGCTCAATGCGGATCGCTCAAACGCTGTCCTCATCCAGCACGCTTTGACCGGCAGCACTCACGTTGCCCGCGGGGCCACCGAGGAGGATGGCTGGTGGGAGCAGCTCGTTGGGCCTGGTGCCACCATCGACACCAACCGGTACTTTGTGGTCTCCATCAACATCGTGGGCGGCTGCTACGGCAGCACCGGTCCCTCGACGAAGGCGCCCGATGGAAAGCCGTGGGGTTCCCGGTTCCCACTGATCACACTGCGGGACAGCACGGAGGCCGAAGCCCGGCTCGCGGACCTCCTGGGGATTGACGCCTGGCACGCTGTACTGGGCGGCTCCATGGGAGGAGCCAGGGCACTTGAATGGGCCGTCACTTTCCCGGAACGGGTCAACCGGTGTGCGGTCATCTCGGTCGGGGCTTACAGCACTGCCGAACAGATCGCGTTCGCCCAGGCCCAGACCCTCGCCATCCGACAGGACCCACACTTCAACAACGGTAATTACTACGACGGCCAGGCACCGGAGCATGGACTGGCCCTTGCCCGCAGGATCGCCCACATCACCTACCGTTCCGCGCTGGAACTGGATGTGCGCTTCGGCAGGGAGGCGCAGCAGCAGGAGAGCCCGCTCGCCGCTGCGGTGCTGGGGGAGCGCGGACGCTACCAAGTGGAAAGCTACCTTGACCACCAAGGCACAAAGCTTGTCCGCCGCTTCGACGCCAACAGCTACATCGCCATTACGGAAGCCCTGATGTCCCATGACATCACCCGTGGGCGGGGCACGCTGCAGGAGGCTCTTTCCCGCGCCACCGCCGACTTCTTTGTGGCTGCCGTGAATACGGACAGGCTGTATTTCCCGGCCCAGTCACAAGAACTCGCGGCTGCACTTCCGGGCGATGTTCCCGTCCACACCATCGAAGCTCCCATCGGCCACGACGGCTTCCTCACCGAAATCGGCCAGCTGTCAGGGCAGCTGCGGGAGGCTTTCTTCGCCTGACGATCCGGTGCCGATGATACGGCTGATCGTTTGCGTGGCTGATCAGCCGTTCATGATCTCCTGGCGCTGCTTCATGTAGTCCTCCATGGCGATCTGGCCATTGGTGAACTTCGCGTCCAGTTCGGCAAGTTTCTTCGCCCGGTAGCCCTGGGGCTCCGGGCCTGCGTTGGGGAAAGAAGCGTTGGGTGACGGGTTCGACGGCGGAGCGGCCTGCGGTGCCTCGTCCGCGGGGCGGATGACGGCTGGCCCGGACGGATACCCGGGGTAGTTCCGGGCAGGGTAGCCCTGTGGCGGGTAACCCGGGCCGGGGAGGTTATGCTGCCGATAGTCCGGACCCGGGAAATTCCCGTTCTGCAGGCGGCGCGCCTTGGAACGGTTGTACATGCGGATTCCCATGGGAATCAGCCACGAGCAGACGATGATCCAAAAGAACAGATTGTTCACAGTGCAGGCCTCCCAGGTCTCAACCCCAGCTTAGACCCGCCGCGTCACAGCAGCTTTACCGTCGTCTCCAGCCCCAGGAAAGTGCCGTATCGCGCTGCCTCCGCTTCCAGTGCGGCCTGTTCTTCCTTCGTGGCCGGCGTGTTCATCCGCACGTCCAGCTCGCAGGCGCCGCCAGTGAAGCTGTGCCGCCACCAGCCGGCCAATCTGCCGTCCAGGAGGACCACGTGCATGGGCCCGTTGTCTTCAGGAAGATACGGAGCGGTACCGCCGAGGTAGTGGCGCGACTGCGAGTAGCCCATCACGTATTCGTCGAAGCACTGGATGAGGTCGACGCGGGGCGGTGTGGATCCGTTAGGGACAGGGAGTGCCCCAAGGGCCTCCGCATCGGCTGAAGGCAGGTAAAAGTCCAGGTCGTCTACGGATACGGCGGCCAAAGCGCCGGGTGCGAGGTCCGCGGCGACGTGCAGGCCCAACTTCACGTCCTTCATGGTCAACCCGGACCAGGCCGAACAGTCCTTCACGGTGGCAGGTCCACGGCTGCCGAAGTACCGCAGGGCCAGCTGTCCCAAGGCATGCTCCCGCTCTGGGCCGGTGAGTGGCCCGGCAAACCTCCCTGTCACCCGCTCCTCGAACAACGCGTAGGTCTGTTTCAAGGCACCTCCAGCTGAACGCACGGGAGCGCCGCTGACCAGGATGCCGCTGATTTCGGCGTGCATGAGGTGGTAGACGAAGCCCAAGCCCTTGCTGGGCAAGCCCGCCTGGTCCAGTGACGCTGCCAACTCTTCCCGGGTCTTATGCGCGCCGCCCGCTACGGCCGCAGCGAGGATCCTGCCGCTGCGGGCCGCAGCCTCTTCATCCACTCCGGTCCGCCGGTACATTCCTTGATTGCCCTGATGGAGCCGGTCATGGGAGAGTCCCATCAGCCAGCCAAGATCCTCCTTGTGAACAAAATGCCAGGTGGGCCGAAGGATGTGCGTTCGCAGGATGGTTCCGTCCGCCACGTCCTGCTCAACGACGGCGGCAGTGCTCCCGGATGTCCGCTGCGCCACGGTCCACCGGGCGTAGGGGAATTCCTGCGCTTGGACGGCGAGGAGATGGCGAACGGCGTCACCTGGGCTGCCGGCAAGGGGCGGCCTTAACTGCTGGCGGCTGAGGCGCAGCTGACGGATGCCGGGTGCAAGCAGGGAAGGACTATTCGCCACGGCGGCCTGCCGTACCAGTCTTTTCCACGCTAGCTGCGCGGGATCAAGGTGCCGCCGGCGCCGAAGACGGGTCCCGGCGTCGGGCGCTTTGGCGTGATGCCATCGCCGGAAGACTGGTGCCTCAACCGCCGGATGACCCACGGAACGAAGTACTCACGGGCCCAGACGAGATCCGAGGAACGGGCTTCACGCCAGGTACGGGGAGGCAGCGGCTTGGGCATCAGCGGCTCGAGGGTGTGCTGGACGTTCAGTGCGTCCAGGACCATCATGGCGATGGTGTGATGGCCCAGGGGCGAAAAGTGCAAGCGGTCCGCATCCCACATCTGGGGATCGGACAACTGCCGCAGGGACCACATGTCGGCAATGATGGCGTCGTGGCGGGCCGCGACAGTCCGCAGGTTCTCGTTGTAGATGGCGACCTTGCCCCGGATCCGACCCAGGACGGAAGACGCTGTGTCGGGGCCGTTGAACAGAACCACCGTGGCGCCGCCGGAACTCAGCTCGCCCACAGCGGCGTCGAGTTTTTCGGCCAGGAGGTCCGGATCGCCGCCGGGGCGGATGAGGTCGTTGCCGCCGGCCGAAATGGAGATGAGGTCAGGCTGCAGCTCCAGGCAGGGGCCTACTTGCTCATCCACGATCTGTTGCAGCAGACGGCCGCGGATCGCCAGGTTGGCGTAGGCGAAATCCTCGTGTCCACGACCCAGCTCTTCGGCCACACGGTCTGCCCAGCCACGGTGGCCGCCGGGATTTGCAGGTTCGGGATCGCCGATGCCTTCTGTGAACGAATCACCCAGTGCCACGTAACGGCTCCAAGGGTGCGTTTGAACAGGTTCGCCAGGTTCCACTAAATGATTGTTCTCACTCACGCTCATATCCTGCCCCCTGACGCCCGACCTACGCCACCGTAGGTTGTTACCCGGGGGTAACTGCAAGAATGGAGGCATGACTGAAGCCCCCGTTTTTCCCGCACCCGTAGTCCTGTGGTCCCACAACGAAGCCGAGCGCGCCGGCAAGCCCTTGCTGGTCCTGCTGCACGGCTACGGATCCAATGAGGAGGACCTCTTCAGCCTGGCAGGGCTTCTCCCGGACGGCTTCGTGGTGGCTGCCCTTCGCGCGCCGATGCCCACGGGCCCGGGATTCACGTGGTTCCCGTTGACGGCATCGATCGATTACTCCCTGGACGCGGTCAAGCTCGCCGCCGGGTATGCCCTGGACTGGCTGGACACCGTTAAGGCGAACCACTCCTCGGTGACGTTGCTTGGATTCTCCATGGGCATGGCCATGGCGACCACCATGCTCCGCTACCGACCCGCGGACTTCGCGGCCGTCGTCGGGCTTTCAGGCTTTGTGGTCGACGCCGGTGCTGACGCAGCGTTCCACGACGACGAACTGGACGGTTCGGTGCCGATGTTCTGGGGCCGTGACCAGCAGGATCCCGTGATCACCCCGGACAAGATCGAATACACGATGGGCTGGGTCCGGAAGCATGTGGACCTCACCAAGGTGCTCTACACGGGCATGTGGCATGGCATCAACCAGCAGGAAATCGGCCACGTAGGGGAGTTCCTCACCCACAAAGTCCTCAACGGCTGAGTTTTTGTACCCATAACGCGCCTAAAAGGGGCTCGTAAGCGCGTTATGTGTACAAAAGCTCCGGAGGAGTCAGGCGGTGGTGATCCGGACCGTCTGTCCGTTGACGGTCACGGTATCGCCGGCGTGGAGTTGGCGGCCGCGTCGCTCGTCGATCTCTCCATTGACCTTGACCAGGCCGTTCTTGATGAGCTCCGTAGCCTCCACGCCGTCCTCCACCAGGTTGGCGAGCTTGAGCAGCTGGCCCAGGCGGATCATGTCGTCGCGGATGGGGATCTCTTCGATGTCGGGGTTGCTCATACAGCAATGATGCCTGAAGTAGTGTGGTGACGGTGCCGCAGCCTTCTTCCCGTCCCGCCCTTCCTTTGGCCGTCGGCCTCATCCTCGCCCTTGTCACCGGCTTGGTGCTTCCGATTCAAGGACGCATCAACGGGGCACTGAGCGCTGTCCTGGACGACGGCATAGCCGCCTCCGTAGTGAGCTTCACCACGGGCCTGGCAGTGATTGCCATGATTTCCCTGAGCACGCCAAAGGGCAGGGCCGGGCTGCGGAGCATCGTGCCTGCCGTCCGCAGCCGCAGCTTCCCGCCGTTCTATGTGATGGCCGGCGGCGTCGGAGCCTTCTTCGTTTTCGCACAGTCGTACACCGTGGGCCTTTTGGGCGTGGCCGTGTTCACCGTGGCCTCGGTGACCGGCCAGACCCTCAGCGGTCTGTTGGTGGACCGGCTGGGCATTGCCCCGGGCGGCAAACGCTCCATCACGGGACTCCGGGTGCTGGGCAGTGTCCTCACTGTCGCGGCGGTCGCGTGGGCGGTGTCGCCGCATTTCGGCGTCTCCACCGACGTCGGCATGATGGTGTTGCCGGTCCTGCTGCCGCTGGTGGCAGGCTTCCTGATGAGCTTCCAGCAGGCCATGAACGGAACGGCCACCGTGCACTACGGCACGCCGCTGGCCACCACCGTGGTCAACTTCCTGGCAGGCTCCGTGGTGCTGTGGATTGCCTTGCTGGTCAAGACCGTGGTCGCGGGAACCGGCAATCCCTTGCCCGCACAGTTGTGGTACTACCTTGGCGGCCCACTGGGCTGCATTGCTATCGGACTGGCGGCCTTGCTGGTCCGCAGCCTCGGCGTGCTGATCACTGGCCTGGGCATGATTGCCGGTCAACTGCTGGGGTCTTTGATGCTCGACGTCGTGATCCCCACGTCCGGTACGGTGGTCGCCTTGCCCACGGTGCTGGGCACGCTGCTGACCCTTGCCGCGATCATCGTTGCCACTTTGCCGTGGCCAAAGGGAGCATTCGCACGGAGAGGTGCGGCGAAAGGCCGGTAGGGTAGGAGTCAGCAAATTCCCCCAACACCCCGCCGGACGACCCTGTCCGGAACCGGGGCCAACCACCCGCGGACCGCACCCAGCGGCCCTGTAGAACAAATGGAGTTACCCATGGCAGCAAAATCCGTCCTTGACCAGGTCATTTCCCTCTCCAAGCGGAGGGGCTTTGTCTTCCAGGCCGGTGAAATCTATGGTGGCTCCCGCTCTGCATGGGATTACGGTCCTCTCGGTGCGGAACTGAAGGAAAACATCAAGCGCCAGTGGTGGCAGAGCATGGTCCGCGGCCGCGAAGACGTCGTTGGCCTTGACTCCTCGGTCATCCTGCCCCGCCAGGTATGGGAAGCTTCCGGCCACGTCGAGGTCTTCTCGGACCCCCTGGTTGAGTGCCTCTCGTGCCACAAGCGCTACCGTGCGGACCACCTCGAAGAGGAATATGAGGAAAAGAAGGGCCGCCCCGCCGAAAACGGCCTGGCTGACATCGTCTGCGCCAATTGCGGTACCCGCGGACAGTGGACCGAGCCCCAGGAATTCTCCGGCCTCCTGAAGACCTTCCTCGGCCCTGTGGCCAGCGAAGAGGGCCTGCACTACCTCCGTCCGGAAACGGCGCAGGGCATCTTCGTCAACTTCAACAACGTGCTCACCACCTCGCGGAAGAAGCCCCCGTTCGGCATCGGCCAGATCGGCAAGTCCTTCCGTAACGAAATCACGCCCGGTAACTTCATTTTCCGCACCCGTGAGTTCGAGCAGATGGAGATGGAGTTCTTCGTCGAGCCGGGAACGGATGAAGAGTGGCACCAGTACTGGATGAAGGAGCGCATGTCCTGGTACCGGGACCTGGGCATCCGCGAAGAGAACCTCCGCTTCTTCGAGCACCCGCTGGAGAAGCTCAGCCACTACTCCAAGGGCACCACGGACATTGAGTACCGCTTCGGTTTCCAGGGCTCCGAGTGGGGTGAATTGGAAGGCATCGCCAACCGCACGGACTTCGATCTCTCCACGCACGCCAAGGCTTCCGGCACGGACCTGAGCTACTTCAACCAGGCCACCAACGAGCGCTACACACCGTACGTGATCGAACCCGCCGCCGGTTTGACGCGCTCCTTCATGGCGTTCCTGATCGATGCCTACACCGAAGACGAGGCACCCAACGCCAAGGGCGGCGTCGACGTCCGGACTGTCCTGAAGCTCGACCCGCGGCTGGCCCCGGTCAAGGCCGCCGTCCTGCCGCTGAGCCGCAACGAGGACCTCTCGCCGAAAGCCAAGGCGCTGGGCGCCCAGCTGCGCAAGAACTGGAACATCGACTTTGACGACGCCGGTGCCATCGGCCGCCGCTACCGTCGCCAGGACGAAATCGGCACCCCGTTCTGCATCACCGTTGACTTCGACACCCTCGAAGACCAGGCCGTGACCATCCGTGAGCGCGACACCATGAGCCAGGAACGCGTGTCCCTGGACAAGGTCGAGGGCTACCTGGCTGCACGCTTGATCGGCGCCTAGCCGTGGCACTGGAATACCGCGAATGGAAGGAAGGCGACGATCTCGCCCTCCTGGAGATCTGGGGTGGTCCTGAGACCCTTCCGGCGGAGCAGTTCCGTGCGGCCTTTGCGCCGTCGAGCAACCAGCCTTGGCGGCGGTGCATCGTTGCTGAGGACGTAGTGGACGGCGTGCGGATTCCTGTTGCGGCGGGCGTGGTGCATGAGGCTTCGCTTCACCCGGAACGGCTCTGGGCCTACATCGAGGTTGCCAAGGACCACCGCCGTGAAGGCGTCGGCGCCACCCTGTTGACCATGCTTCGCGCCGAAGCCGGCAACTCGCCGTCGGGCGTTTCCAAGCTGCGCAGCAAGGTGGAACCGGACACGGCCGGTGCGGCGTTCGCTGCCGCTGCCGGGCTTTCGCCCATCCAGCGCTCGCAGCTGGTGGTAGTGGATCCGGAGCCGCTCCCGCTTCCGCGCTTTGGCGATGGCTCTGAAGAAGCTGCGTCCGAACGCGTGGAAGACCTGGCAACCGGTTCCGTTGAGTTGAGCGAGGTCGTGGGCAAGTACTACACCCACGTCCACCACTGGGACAGCCCTGGGGAGCTCAGCATAGCCACCGTCCAGCGCTTGTTCCTGCATGACCTGACCGGCGCCCATGGTGCCATCGTGCTGCGCGCGCCCAAGGCCAGTGCCTTTGGCCAGGGTGTTCCGGCCAGCCGCAAGGGCAGGATCCAGGCCTTCGCCATCAGCTACGCGCAGGGTGACTCCGAGGAGCCATCGGACGTCTTCCTGGGCCACGATCCCAACCTGTCGGCCGAGGAAGCCGCTTTTGCCGTTCGGGACCTGTTGGCCCTTATTGCCTACCAGCACCCTGTACTGCTGGAAGTTGACGGGTCCATGACAGCCCTGCGGACAGTCCTTGAGCCTTTGCTGGAGTCCGGTAAAGCCCACGTCCGGGGCGCAGATACGGTGATTGTCAGCGACTGACCGGTTCTCCACCGAGGTCATTGGAGCACTGCTAATCCTGTCCGATCCATGGTTCATGGGCCGGGCAGGATTCGCTGTTTCCTGGGCTTTATCAAAGGTTCTTGACGCGGCCAAGGCGCAGGAGTAGTCCTATCGAAGTAAGCCCCCACGCCGTCACGAACAGGGGGAGCAGCGTGAGGAAAGTCCGGTCTCACGGCTGAATCGATGGTGAGCACTATGAACCCAATCGCCCTCGACGGACTGCGGGAACAGTTGCGCGGGCAACTCGTCACTCCCGAAGATCCCGACTACGACGCAGCACGCGCCGTCTTCAATGCAATGGTGGACAAACGTCCCGCCGGTGTTATTCGCGTAGCGCAGGTTTCCGATGTCATCGCCGGCGTCAACTTCGCCCGCGAAAACTCCATGCCCTTGGCCATCAGGGGAGGTGGGCACAGTGCTCCCGGATTTGGCACTTGGGACGACGCCCTGGTGTTGGATTTCGTGAACCGTACCGGCGTCCGGGTGGATCCCCAGCGTTCCAGGGCCCGGGCCGAGGGCGGTACGACGTGGGCCGACTTCAACTACGCCACCCACGCTTTCGGGCTCGCGACCACAGGCGGCATCGTCGGGTCCACCGGTGTCGCTGGCCTGACGCTGGGCGGGGGGATCGGGTACCTCGCCAGGAAGTACGGGTTGTCCTGCGACAACCTTGTCTCGGCAGATGTCGTCACCGCGGACGGCAACTTCCTGATCGCCAGTGACGAACAGAACGAGGACCTGTTCTGGGCCATCCGGGGCGGCGGGGGCAACTTCGGTGTGGTGACGTCGCTGGAGTTCGAACTGCATCCCGTGGACGTGATCCATGCCGGGATCATCATTTACGGTGCGGAGAACATCCCCGCAGTGGCCAGGTTCTATCGTGACTACATAGCCTCCGCACCCGAAGAGTTCGGGGCGTTCCTGGGCTTCCACCAGGGCCCGCCCGTTCCTTTCCTCCCCGAGGAATGGCACGGAAAGGCAGTGTGCGTGGTGGTGGGAATGTGGACGGGTGATCCTGCTGAGGGGGATGCACGCTGGCAACCGTTCCTGGAGGCCGCTCCTGTGGCCGGGTCCATGGTGGGGCCCATGCCCTATCCGGCGCTGAACGTGGCCTTTGATGGACTTAATCCCAAGGGCATGCAGGGGTATTGGAAGGCCAACTTCCTGCGCGAACTCAACGATGGGGCAATTGCCGCCCACGCCCAATTCGGGGCCACCGTGACCAGCATGAACACCGCGGTCCATGTCTACCCCATCGATGGAGCAGTGTCGCGGGTAGGCGTCCAGGACACTGCCTTCGCCCACCGCGACATGAAGTTCTCGCCGGTCATAGCAGCGCAATGGCCCGATCCTGCAGACAACGAAGCCAACATCGCCTGGACACGTGGGTACGCGGCGGCACTGGCACCGCACTCGGAAGCGGGCGGCTACATCAATTTCATGGACTCGGAGGACCAAAACCGCATCGCGGACAATTACGGACCCAACTGGGAGAGGTTGGTGGCCGTCAAAGCGAAATACGACCCCGACAACCTCTTCCGCGTGAACCAGAACATCCCGCCGGCCTGAGTCAGGAGCGCCCTGCCGTCCACGTAGGCTTAACCCATGAGGTTTTGCAGCTGATGGGCCACAGTCACTCCCACGGTCATTCTGAAGGTTTGGAACCAAGCCCGCAGGCAGTCGCTTCCCGTAAACGGGCCAACTGGCTGCTGGCGGCGGTGCTGGTGCCACTGGGCGTGCTGACGCTTGTGGCGATGCTGCTGATGTGGCCTTCGGGCAGCAGGGAAGGGATCAATTTTTCAAGTCCCTACCAGGCAGCCCCGGGCGTAACTTTCGATACCGGCAGGATCCAGAGCGTGGTGGTGGAAAGCTGCACCCAGACAGGCCAAAACAGCAGTGCCCAAAGCCAAACCGGCCAAAGCCAAACGGGCCAAAACCAGAACCAGGCAGGCGGCTCCCAGTGCACCTTCGCTTTCACGGTTCCGGACAAGGGCGGGGAAGCGGTAAAGGTGGTCATCAACCCCGATGTGGCCATGTCACACGGTGTGGATGTGGGCGACTCGATCCGTTACTTGAACCTTTCCGGGGTCCAGGGCAGCAACGCGGGCAACGGGGCGCCGGCGTACGTCTTCGTGGATTTCGTTCGCAACATCCCGATTGCCGCCCTGGCTGTGTTGTACGCCGTGGTGGTGATTGCAGTAGCCCGTTGGCGAGGGTTCCGCGCACTGCTGGGTTTGGTGGGTGCCTACTTCGTCCTGGTCAGCTTCATCCTGCCGGGCCTGGTTGAGGGCAAGCCGCCGCTGTTGCTGGCGCTGGTGGGCTCCACTGTGATCATGATCGGTGTCCTCTACTTCGCCCACGGGTTCTCGGCGCGAACCTCCACGGCGTTGCTCGGGACCATTTTCGGGCTCGGTATCACTGCATTGCTTGCCGCCTGGGCCACCGACGCGGCCAACCTCGCCGGTGTAGGAAACCACGACGCCGCGACGCTGGTGAACATGTCGCCCCAAATCTCCATCTCGGGGATCATCCTTTGTGGTCTCATCATTTCCGGGCTTGGTGTCCTGAACGACGTCACCATCACCCAGTCCTCGGCAGTGTGGGAGCTCTACGAACTCGCACCGAACACCAGCGCCCGGAAGCTCTTCTCTTCGGCCATGCGGATTGGTCGGGACCACATCGCGTCCACGGTGTACACCATCGCGTTCGCGTACGCGGGCGCAGCACTTCCGATCCTGATCATCGTGATGCTGTACGACCGCCCCCTGGCCGAGGCCCTCACCAGCGCCGAGCTGTCCGAGGAAGTCATCCGCACCCTGGTGGGCTCCATCGGCTTGGTCCTCGCCATTCCGGTCACGACCCTCATCGCCGTCCTGGTGGTCAAGGCCACCGGCATGAAGCGCCTTGCTGCCGCCGGCGGACCGACCGTAAGCGCCGACGACCTGGACGACACCGGCGCGCTGGCCGCGGCCGCCGTCGTCGTGGGTTCTGAACAGGACGACAGGAACGACGCCGGTGCGCGGCCGGGTGCCGACAGCAGCCAAGGCACCGGTCACACGCCGGCGCGGCCGGGAAGCCGCCGGGCGCAGCGCGAAGCCGAGCGCCGGGGCAGCGATTGACCTGATGACATTTGTCATGTCCAACTGATGACACCCGCTAGGGGTGCGCGGAGGAGCCTCCGGCTTGAATGGGTGTACAAGACCTATTCCAGGGAGAGCAATGACAACACGGGGAGTGCCGGCCGTTCACGCGGTCGGACTGCATAAGAGCTTCGGGAAGGTCCAGGCTGTGCGTGGCCTGGACCTGACCGTGCAGCAAGGGGAGGTGGTGGCTTTCCTCGGCCCCAACGGGGCCGGCAAGACCACCACCATCGACATGATCCTGGGCCTGGGCACCCCGGACCAGGGCGAGGTTTCCATTTTCGGGCACACCCCCAGGGGTGCCATAGCCCGCGGCCAGGTAGCGGCCGTCATGCAGACAGGCGGGTTGCTGCGGGACATCAGTGTCCGCGAGACCGTGCAGCTCACCGCGGCCATGTTCGAATCGTCACGTCCCGTGGAAGAGGTACTTAAGCGCGCCGGCACCGAGGACATCGCGGATCGACGGGTGGAAAAGTGCTCTGGCGGACAACAGCAACGCCTGCGGTTCGCCATGGCGTTGGTCTCGGACCCGGGTCTGTTGATCCTGGATGAGCCAACCACCGGCATGGACGTGGCCGGCCGCCGCGATTTCTGGTCCGCCATCCGCGCGGATGCCACCAAGGGCCGGACCGTCATTTTCGCGACTCATTACCTGGAGGAAGCAGACGCCTACGCGGACCGCATCGTCCTGGTCCGGCAGGGAACCATCGTGGCCGACGGAACCGCGGCCCAGATCAAGAATCTGGCCTCCGGCCGGACGGTCCGGGCTTCTCTGCCACCGGAGGACCGGGAGCTGCTTGCCGCGCTGCCGCCGGCCGACGCCGTTGAGTACGACGGCGGCCGCGTCACCGTCCGCACGTCCGACTCGGATTCCGTGGTCCGGTTCCTCCTGAACAACACCCGCGCCCACGACCTTGAAGTGGTGGCCCACAACCTCGAGGAAGCTTTCGTGGCACTGACCGGCGAAGCGTCAGCCCCTGCCGCAACCCCGGCATTCGAAGGAGGCCGGGCATGAGCCAGGCAACAGCAATCCAGGACCGGAAACCGTCCGCTGGCGGTGTAAATGCCACGTTCCTGTGGATCGAAATCAAGCGCATGCTCCGGAACCGACGGACAGTCATGTTCACCGTCCTGATGCCGGCCATCTTCTTCTTCATCTTCGGTCTGTCCAACAAGAACCAGCAGTTGCCCAATGGCCACAGCTACGGCCAGTACATCCTGATCAGCCTCACCGTCTACGCGGCCATGACGGCAGCCACAGGAGCCGGCAGCCAGGTGGCTGTGGAACGGGCCCAAGGCTGGAGCAGGCAGCTTCGGCTGACCCCGCTGCTTCCGGGGGCCTACATCGCCGTGAAAGCAGCGGCCGCCCTTACGCTGTCCCTGGTGGCCGTGATTGCGCAGTTCGTCATCGGTGCCATCTCCGGTGTCACCATGGACCTGCAGACCTGGCTTACCGCGGGCATCGTCGCGTGGTTGGGCTCCTTGGTGTTCGCTGCCTTGGGGCTTTTCGTTGGGTACCTGATGCCCAGCCAGAACGTCATGCAGGTCCTTGGCCCAGTGCTGGCGATCCTGGCGATGCTTGGCGGCCTGTTCATGCCGATCGAGATCATGGGCGACACCTTTGGCCAGATCGCCAAGTACACGCCGGCATACGGCATTGGACAGTTGGCACGCAGCCCCATCACGGGGGAGTTCGATGCCATGTGGATCGCGAACGTCCTGGTATGGCTGGCGATCTTCGTCGGTGGAGCAGCCATGGCGTTCCGTCGCGACACCCACCGCGTCTGAGCTTTCCGCGTGACTAAGGTGGGATCCATGAGCAGCCCGTCACTGTGGGAAACCCTCCGTGGTCCTGGTCCCCGGCGTTGGTTCCTCGGGGCAGGCTTGTCCATCATGCTGTGGGCGTGGCCCACCTGGAACCTCGTTTGGTCGGTGGATGAGCCCACAACCTGGAAGGTGTTGGCTTCGGCGTCATTGGTTGCCTTCTTCGCAGCCTACGCGGTCCTGCCCATGATCAGCCGCAGACGGGATGCCCGGACGGGCTTGGTGTGCGTTGCGATCCTCTTGGCCTTGAACGGATTGGTGATCCTGCTGATAGGCAGGGAGGCATTGTGGACGTGGCCGTTCCTGGCCTGCGCCATTGGGATGACCACACTGCCACCGCGCGTGGATTTCGCCCTGATCATAGGGCTTTCCGGGATCTCCCTGGCCTCGGAGCTGGCTGAGGGAAATCCGGAGCAGGCATTCTTCCAGCCGGCGCTCATCTTGTCCCTCGGGTTCATGATGTCCTCGTTCGCCCGGATGATCCGCCAAACGGTTGCACTCCGGGCCGCCCAAACCGAGTTGGCCGATGCCGCCGTCGCAGCTGAACGAAGCCGTGTAGCCCGGGATATGCACGACATCCTGGGCCACTCGCTCACAGTCATAGCCGTCAAGGCGGAATTGGCGGGGCGTCTGATGGAAGGCGTGCCGGCGGGACCAGCCAGGGACAAGACGGCGGTCGAGATTGCAGAGGTCCAGGAGTTGGCCCGCGGCGCGCTCGCCGATGTCAGGGCTACGGTGGCCGGCTATCGCGGGGTCAACGTCCTGGCTGAACTGGCGACGGCCCGCACAGCCTTGGAATCGGCCGGAATCGACGCGGACCTTCCGCGGACGGTGGAGCAGGTGCCTGCCAAGCACCGCGAGTTGTTCGGCTGGGTCCTGCGCGAGGGCGTGACGAACGTCGTGCGGCATTCAGGCGCCGGACACTGCCGGGTCCGTTTGACTGCCTCCAAAGTCCTGGTGGAGGACGACGGCGTGGGCCCGGGTTCCGGTGCCACCGGCAACGGTTTGGCCGGAATACGTGAGCGTGTTGCTTCGGCCGGCGGGACCGTAAGCATTGGACCAAGTGACCTGGGAGGGTTCAGATTGGCTGTCGAAGTATGACGATCCGGTTGGTCATAGCAGATGACCAAGCACTGGTCAGGGGTGCGCTCGCAGCCCTGCTGGGACTCGAAACGGACATCGAAGTGGTGGCCGAACTGGGAGATGGTACCGGCGTGGTGTCCGCTGTTCTGGAGCATTCCGCGGACGTGGCCATGCTAGACGTCGAGATGCCGGGCCTGGACGGCATCTCAGCGGCGGCGGCCGTCCGCAGCGCGGCTCCTTCCTGCCGGGTCCTAATGGTCACCACGTTCGGCAGGCCGGGGTACCTCCGGAGGGCCATGCAGGCGGGTGCCTCCGGTTTTGTCGTCAAGGACACGCCCGCACGTCAGCTGGCCGAGGCCGTTCGGCGCGTGCACAACGGCTTGCGGGTGGTGGACCCCTTGCTCGCAGAAGAATCGTTGATGTCCGGCGACAGTCCGTTAACAGAGCGCGAGACGGAGGTGCTGAAGGCTGCGTCCGACGGCGGCACTGTGGCCGACATTGCCAAAGCGGCGGCGCTTTCGGAAGGGACAGTCCGGAACTACCTCTCGGCGGCGATGGCCAAGACGGGTGCACGGACGCGGGCCGAAGCGGTGCGCCTGGCAGAGGATTACGGCTGGCTGCTTTGAGGGCCCTGGCCACCGATTTGCCCTGATTTGCAACAATGGATAGGTGACTGTAGTAGCAACGCCCCCCACCCCAAAGCTCGAGCTTCCGCCCTTGCAGCTCGGCGGGATCACCGTGGACACCCCGGTGATCCTTGCTCCCATGGCCGGAATCACCAACTCCGCCTTCCGCAGGCTCTGCCGTGAGTATGGTGGCGGCCTGTACGTGGCCGAGATGGTCACCTCCCGTGCCTTGGTGGAGCGGACGCCGGAGTCGCTGCGCATCATTTCGCACGACGACGACGAGAAGGTCCGCTCGGTGCAGCTCTACGGCGTCGACCCTGTGACGGTGGGCGCCGCTGTCCGCATGCTTGTGGAGGAAGACCGCGCCGATCACATCGACCTCAACTTCGGTTGCCCGGTCCCCAAGGTCACTCGCCGCGGGGGCGGCTCAGCGCTGCCGTGGAAGATCGATCTCTTCACCTCGATCGTCCAGACCGCAGTCAAGGAAGCGTCCAAAGGCGGAATCCCGCTGACCATCAAGATGCGCAAGGGCATCGACGAGGACCACCTGACGTACCTCGACGCCGGCCGGATTGCCCGCGACTCCGGAGTCGCCGCCGTCGCGCTGCACGGCCGCACTGCCGCACAGTTCTATTCCGGCCAGGCCGACTGGTCCGCCATTGCCCGCCTTCGTGAGGCCCTCCCGGACATCCCGGTGTTGGGGAACGGCGATATCTGGTCCGCCGAGGACGCCGTCCGCATGGTCCGGGAGACCGGCGTCGACGGCGTGGTGGTGGGCCGCGGCTGCCAGGGCCGTCCTTGGCTCTTTGGCGACCTGCAGGCTGCCTTCGAGGGCAAGGATGAACGGCACCGTCCCGGACTGCGCGAGGTTGCCGAGGGCGTCTACCGTCACGCCGAATTGATGGTGGAGACGTTCGGCAACGACGAATACAAGGCGCTCCGCGAGATCCGCAAGCACATGGCCTGGTACTTCAAGGGTTATGTGGTCGGCGGGGAGCTGCGCGCCAAGCTCGCCACCGTACCCACCCTGGAAGTGCTGCGTGAGTTGCTCGACCAACTGGACCTGGATCTTCCGTATCCGGGTGTCGATTCCGAAGGCCCCCGGGGCCGTGCGGGCTCCCCGAAGAGGCCTGCCCTGCCGAAGGACTGGCTGGAAAGCCGTCAGCTGAACGCGGAACAGAGCGCGGATATCTCGGCTGCAGAGCTGGACGTTTCGGGCGGCTAGCCTCACACGTGTAAGACTGGCTCAAGAAGCTCCACACCCGGCGCTTGAAGGAGGCAGATACCCATGGGAACCGAAGCAATGCTTGGCCGCGGCGAAACAAGCCACGATTATGTGCTGGCCATCCCCGGATACTCCGAGGCAGATTCTGCACGGTGGGTTGAAGAGCCACGGAAGAGCAACTACCGCTCGGATTTTGAGCGGGACCGCGCCAGGGTCCTGCATTCATCGGCATTGCGCCGGCTGGGTGCCAAGACGCAGGTCGTGGCTCCGGACACGGACGACTTTGTCCGGACCCGGTTGACGCACAGCCTGGAAGTGGCCCAGGTCGGCCGCGAATTGGGCCGGGCCCTGGGATGTGACCCTGACGTTGTGGATACTGCCTGCCTGAGCCACGACCTCGGCCACCCGCCTTTTGGCCACAATGGGGAATCTGCCCTGAACGAGGTGGCGCACACGATCGGCGGGTTCGAGGGCAACGCCCAAACGCTCCGCCTGCTGACCCGTCTCGAGCCCAAGGTGCTCGCCGCCGACGGCAGGCCGGCAGGACTGAACCTGACCCGCGCCAGCCTGGACGCTGCGTCCAAATACCCGTGGTCCGCCGTCGACGCCCCCGTCATCCATGGCCACCGCACGAGCAAATTCGGAGCTTATGAGGATGATCTGCCCGTGTTCGAGTGGTTGCGCGAAGGCGCGCCGGGAAACCGGTCATGCATCGAGGCCCAAGTGATGGACCTGGCCGATGACATCTCGTACTCGGTCCATGACGTGGAAGACGCGATCGTTGCCGGGCATTTCCAGCTGAAATGGATGGAGAATCCGGATCACCGTGCCCGGGTGGTGGGTTACACCAGGCAGTGGTACCTCCCGCACAACGACCCCGCGGAAATCGATGCCGCCCTTGCCCGCCTGGAAGCCACCAACGTCTGGGTCCGCGAAGCCGATGGAAGCCGTAAATCCATGGCAGCGTTGAAGGACATGACCAGCCAGTTGATCGGCCGTTTCTGCCAAAGCGCCATGGAAACCACCCGCGAGCACTTCGGCCCTGCCAACCTCACACGCTATGACGCCGAACTCATGGTGCCCGAGGAAACCGTCACCGAAATCGCGGTGCTCAAGGGCTTGGCCACCACGTTCGTCATCTCCACCGACCACCGCCAACCGGTGTACGAGCGCCAGCGCGAAGTGCTGCACGCGTTGGTGGGAGTTCTGAACGCCACCGGCGACCGTCACCTGGAGCCGATGTTCGCCGCCGACTGGCGGGACGCCGTCGACGACGGTGCGCGCCTGCGCGTCGTTATCGACCAGGTGGCGTCGCTGACGGACGCCTCTGCCCTGGCCATGTACGAACGTTTGGTGGGCAGCCTCCCGTCGCTGTGGTAGGACCTCCGGGCGGACAGACTAGGATGGACTGGTGGCTGGCCTGATCAAACGTGAAGATATCGACGAAGTACGCCAGCGCACGGACATCAAGGAAGTTGTTGACGGTTACGTCACGCTCAAGGGCGCCGGATTGGGCAGCTTCAAGGGATTATGTCCCTTCCACGACGAACGGTCGCCCTCCTTCACCGTCCGGCCGCAAGTAGGCAGGTACCACTGCTTCGGTTGCGGCGAGGACGGCGACGCCATCTCCTTCATCCAGAAGATGGATCACAGCTCCTTCCATGAAGCCGTGGAGAAGCTCGCGGCGCGCATTGGCTACGAGCTCCGCTACGAGGACGGCGGCACGGGCCCAAGCCGCGAGGAAGTGGGCAAGCGTCAGCGGCTGCTGGATGCCCACAAAATCGCCGATGAGTACTTCCGGGCCCAGCTTCTGACTCCCGGCGCCGCAGAGGCCCGCAACTTCCTGGATGGACGCGGCTTTGACCGCGCTGCAGCGGAGCACTTCTCTGTGGGCTACGCACCGCAGGGCTGGGATTCCTTGCTCAAGCACCTGCGGGGCCGCGGCTTCACAGATGCCGAGCTGAAACTCACGGGCATGTTTTCAGAAGGCAACAGGGGTATCTACGACCGGTTCCGCGGCCGCCTCATTTGGCCCATCCGCGACATCGCCGGCGACACCATCGGCTTCGGTGCGCGCAAGCTCTACGAGGACGACCAAGGCCCCAAATACCTGAACACTCCGGAAACCACGCTCTACAAAAAATCCCAGGTCCTCTATGGCATCGACCTCGCCAAGCGGAACATCGCCAAGGACCGCCAGTTGGTGGTGGTTGAGGGGTACACGGACGTCATGGCGTGTCACCTCGCAGGAGTCACGACGGCGGTGGCCACTTGCGGTACTGCCTTCGGTACCGAACACATCAAGGTTGCCCGGAGGCTGCTTTCGGACGACGGCAGCGGGGGAGAAGTCATCTTCACCTTCGACGGTGACGCGGCAGGCCAGAAAGCCGCGTTGAGGGCTTTCGAGGAGGACCAGCGCTTCACGGCCCAAACCTATGTGGCGGTGGAACCGTCTGGAGCCGATCCGTGCGACCTTCGCCAGCTCAAGGGCGATGCCGCAGTCCGCGAACTTATCGGCACGAGGAAACCGCTCTTCGAATTTGCCATCAGGGCGACCCTGAGGCGGCACAACCTGGACACCGTGGAAGGGCGCGTGGCAGCACTGCGGGAGGCGTCTCCGGTGGTTGCCCAGATCAGGGACTCAGCGGCGAGACCGGAATATACGCGCAAACTTGCCGGCTGGCTGGGGATGCCCATCGAGGAGGTCAGCCGGTACGTTGGCGCGGCCGCGAAGCGCGGAACCGGCGGCAACGGCGCCGGTCCGGCCGGGCAGGCGCCAGCGGCGGCAGCACCGCCGTCGGGCATGCCGGTCTTTCAGCGCCCCAACCCCGGTGACCCCGTGGCGGGGATGGAACGACAGGCCCTCGAAGTGGTGCTGCAGGATCCTGCTGTCCTGGGAGGAATGGCGTGGGACCGCTTCGCGGCCTCCCTCTTCTCCACTCCGGCCTACGCGGCCATCCATGCTGCCATCCGCGCCACTGGACTTGCCCACGCGGCCGACGCTGTCTCCTGGGTGGAGCAGATCCGGCAGGAAGTACCTGAACCCTTGCGGAACCTGGTGTCCGAGCTCGCTGTGACTCCGCTGCCGGCCAGCACTCCCGAAGCCATGCAACGGTACTGCCGCGATATCCTGGCCCGCCTTTTCGAACTCCAGATCACCCGCATCAAGGCCGACAAGATGGGGCAGCTCCAGCGGCTCGATGCCGCAGCGTTCCCGGAGGAATTCCAGCGGCTGAACCGGGAGCTGATGCAGCTCGAAATGGAGCGAAGGGCCTTGCGTTCGGAGGGCTGAGAACCTCGATTTCGTTTTCCGGCAGCCCCCTGTTAAGCTAGTAACCGCTTCATTCCTCCGTAGCTCAATTGGCAGAGCATTCGACTGTTAATCGAAGGGTTACTGGTTCAAGTCCAGTCGGAGGAGCGCAAAATACCCCCGTTCCTGTCAGTCGGAACGGGGGTATTTTTATACCCCCAGGGGGTATCTCCGCTCGATTTCACATCCCGTAAAACCTTTGCTAAAGTCATAACCGCTTCATTCCTCCGTAGCTCAATTGGCAGAGCATTCGACTGTTAATCGAAGGGTTACTGGTTCAAGTCCAGTCGGAGGAGCGAAAGGACCCCGTACCGGCTTCGCTGCTGGTGCGGGGTCCGCTGTTTAAACGAAATCCATCTCCACCTGCAGGAAGCGGGAGGCCTCGGCAACGGCCGCCATGAACGAATCGTGCTCGGTTGGAGGAGTCCTTGGTTCGCGTGGGTGCCATTCATGGGGTGCTGAATAGACCCTGGTGAAGCCTCCGCCGGGAGGGGCGTAGAAGATCCCGAACCGCTGCACCGGCCACTCCGGTGATGTTTCAGGGGCCACCAGAAGCGCCGCGTCCGTTTCCGGGTTGTACCACTGGGCAATGGGCCTGCGCCGGTCGTCCGTGAAGAGGCCGCCGGCATACAAAGCGGCCGACGGCGGACTGGTCACCGAGCACAGGCGGTCCCACCACAGCGGAAGGATGCGGTCATCCTTGCGCTGCCAGGGTGCCGGAAACGGCTTGACCTCTTGCCCATGTGGCACATCTCAACTTTATCGCCGGTGGGTTGCCGCGAAAAGGGCAGCAATCAGCGGGAGAGCCCCAGACGCGGGTACAGCACGTCAAAGCCCTTCTCGAGGCCCGCATTCAAGGCAAGGCCCACGTGTCCGCCGTTGGGTACCTCGTAGTACGTCACCGTCATCCCGGCCTTCTGCGCCGCCGCTGACACTGCTTGTGCGGCAGCGACGTAGACGAGGTCGTCCGACCCCGCGGTGAACACTGCCGTGGTATCCGGGAAGTGCCTGCCCTTCATGATGTTGATGGGCTTTTGGGCATCGTACGCCGCCTGGTTGCCGGCGAAGATTTCTTCCAGGTTCCCTGCCGGGTCTTCGGCCCCGGGGAATTCCTCGCCTGAGATGTCCACCACGTTGCCCCACATCTGCGGATACTTCACCGCGAACGAAATGGCGCATTGGCCGCCGTTGGAATAACCGGCGATGGTCCAGTGGTCCCTGTCGGGCAGGATGTTCAAGTTGGCGCGGGCCCAGTTCACCACGTCCTGGTTGATGTACTTCTCCACGTTTCCGTACTTGGCGGTGTCCAGGCAGAGGGTGTCATCCTGGTCCGGACCGATCTGGTCGGCCACGATGGCGATGGGTGCCAGGCCGTTGTTCCTGGCCGCGAAGTCATCGAGGGCGGCTGAGACGTATTGCGGGTCGGGGAGGCCTGGCTGGCCCATCATGAGGACGAACAGGGGCAGCCGTGGCGGATTCGCCGTCAGCGCAGCCGGTGGGAGATAGATTCCTGCGGGGCGGGCATTGAAACCGGAAGCTGTAGCCGGGATGACCTGTGTTCCCACCTTGCCGTGGGCCGGCATGTCTGCCGGAGGAGACCAGTGCTGCCACAGTGGTCCGGTGGGGATGGCGCTGTCCGGGTTCGGTTTGTTCAAATCGATGGCATCCTGGGTGGAGATCCCGAGGGCTGATCCCAAGGTGTTGTTCAGGCCGAATTCCGCGTTGATGCCCAGGGCTGCCGCAATGACGAAGACGGGTACCGAGACGCCGGCAACCACCTTGCGCCAGGGCCTGCTGCGGACCAAACTGACAGCGGCCAAACCCAGGGCAGCGAAACAGCTGATGGACCAGAACCATACCCGTGGCGTCAGGCCCACGTGAAAGACGTCCATCACGTCCTCCACGATCCACACGGTAAACCACCCCAGCAGCCCGGCCACCACGATGGCGGACATTGCCGTGCGCACCCATCGTGCGGACGGCCTCAGGAACAGCACCAGGAAAAAAGCCAAGGCAACGATCCCGGCTGCGGCCAGGACAAGGGGACTGGTGATCTCCAGTTTCAAGACGTCGTTCATGGGCGCGCTGCCCGGTCAGGCTTCATGCGGCAGGCTCCTTGGCGACCATCTGCCGCAACAGGCCGGCACTTTGGGCCGGAGACAGCCCGGGCAGGTAGGCCGAACCAACGGCCAGTCCAATCGAAGGCAATGCAAGAGGATCCTGGTAGTACATGTACAAGGTGCGGTGCTCGGGCTGGAAGCGTGATTTGAAGGCCGCCAAGGATTTGAAGCCATACATCGGCTCCAAAGCGTTCCCCAGGAGCGCCAGGACCCGGTCCAGGGAGCTGCGGTCACCTTCGTCACTCCCGGTCCCGGCATTTGCCAGGGGAGAGCCGGAGAGGGAGATACGCGGAACCTGTTCCTTGAAGTGCGTTACTGCGGAGGCAATGAGGAATTCCATGACGCCTTTGAAACCCGTGGTCCGGCGCCTCATGAAGTCCAGGGTCCAACCGGAGATGCTGCCATCGCGGAACACAGGAAGCCAACTGGTCACGCCGTGGACCAAACCGTCGTCGTCCACCGCCACACAGCAGAGGACTTCGGGATCCTTGAGTTCGTTCAGGCCTCCCAGGGTGAATCCCATCTCCGGAAGGGCTTTGTCGGACACCCACTCTTCAGAGATCTCAGCCAACTGTGCCCTGATCCCAGGCGGCATGGCTCCGTAGTGGTACCAGAGATCCTTGATGGACAACTTGTCCGCGCGGTTGAGGGCGGTGCGGACGTTTTGCCATTCCTTGCCCTTGAACGTCATGGCCTGGACATTGAGCAGCGTTTCTTCGGCAACCTCCAGTTTCCTGAAACCGAGGGGGAGCAGCGGAGCATCCAGGCTGGAATCAGCGGAGTAGAAGCAGGGGACCAGGCCCAGCGCGGAACAGTGCGACACGAAACCCAGGGCTGCCTCGTCATGGCGGCTGGCAGCACCGTAGGGGCCGGCCACAGTCAGGGCTACTCCGTTATGGACCTGGTAGGCGACCCCCGCCTCCCTGCCAGGGGTGAACCAGTACTGGTTGTTGTCCCACAGCGCCATCCAGGACAGGGTGCCGCCACCTTGATGCAGCAGCTCGCGGGTGTGCCCCAGATCGGCTGCGGGGTCGGTGGTGATCAACTTGAAGCGGCGGTAGTTCTTCAGGACCAGGACCAGGATCACGAGCCAGATGACCACCCCGCCCAGGCCGTACAGAACTGTGCTCACCAGCCCCTGCGGCAGGGCCACGACAAACGGAACAGGGAAGGGTACCAGGATGTGCGTCAGTTGACCGGCAAGGTCCCACAGCGAAGATTGGCCGGCGTTGCCCTCCAGGAACCAAAACGCTGCGTACAGGGCCACGGCAGTGAGGGCCAGAACCAGTGCGGCCCTGCCCAAGGTACGGTATCCGGCGTCGCTGGACTCCACCCTGAACCGGTGCCTGTTGGCCAGCAACAGCGCCACGATGATGATGGGGGCCAGGACCGCGGGGACGACATACAGCAGCAGGTAGCCGAAGTCCTCATCGCCGAGGGTAACGTCGGGGTCGGAGACGTACTGGACAATGGCCAGGATCGTCACCGCCACCAAGTACAACTGGATGATCAACGTCAGGCGATAAGCGAGGCGACGACCACGGCGAAGTCCCTCTGCACAGACCAGCAGCAGGAGAACCGGAATTGTCGTCAGAACAGCCGCGCCCCAGCTGCGGACACCCACCACGTTTTGCAAGGCCACGCAGTTCGCTTCGTTTCTGCAGGCTTCCTGAACCTCATCGACGTCGGGACTGGCTTGCAGCATCACCTCCGAGACCACCGACAGTGGCCCAACTTCCCAAGTGCCGGTGAGCTGCGTCAGCAGCGGTCCCAGAGCGAACACGCCCACCACCGTCCCCACCAGGAACCGCGTTTCCCGCAGGCTCGAGGAACGGAAGGACCCTCCGCTCCGGTGGAACACGACAGACTGGATTGCCCACCCGGCGACGACGCCAATGACAGCGCCGGCCAACGCCTGCAAAGTCTGGGCAACACCAACGAACAAGGCGAACATCAACGCCGCGGCAAGCAACCACGTGCGCAGCCGGCGACGCCACAGCGAGTCGAGTGCCGCCGTCGAAAATCCCAACGCCGCCGCAGCACCACCGTAGGCGCCTACAGCGTATTCGCCGCCCAGGAAGCTCAGCCATTGGTCGCTGTTGTCGGTGCCGAAAGCTACCATCGCCACCAACACAAGTGCGCTCAGGGCAGAGCCCCCAATGAAGGCAGCGAGAGCCGCCCACGGACCGATGACCCTTTCCGCAATGCCTGCCCCCAGCAGGATCGACGCGGTGCAAGCTACGTAGTCAAGAAGGGAAGAACCGAAAAACGTCGATGTGAACACAGACCACCACGGCCCGGGCTCCACCGCCAGTCCCAGCCCCACCTGATCCAGGAGGGCGTCGTTCGGGCCGTTAAGGACACTTCCAGTGGCCAATCCCACGATCCAGAAAACAGCCACCAGGGCCAGCGTTACCGGCTGGCTCCGTAGGGCGGCCAGCCCCCGCATGCTGCTTCGAAATCCGACGGCCGTGCTCATGTGATGTCCCCTTCACCGATTAGGCGCCGTTAAGACCGGCTGGCCACCATTCTGCCCTGCGGCCAGGCACTAAGGGGAGGGTATGGAACGTTCGACGCCGGAAGGTTGGCTCACGCTGGACGCTTAGTCCCGCTCCCAGGGGCCAGGGTTGACGCGGTAGAGGACAGCGGCGCCGATCACGGCGCCCACCAGCGCACCGAAAACCGCGCTTCCGGCGGCACGACCAATCAGCGCCCCGGCCACGGCGCCCAACAGGGCACCAAGGAAGAGGCCCCTGCCGTTGCGGTGCGGTTTCTTGCTCATGGAGACAGCCTACGTGGGGGTTAGTGGATTGACGGCACGGTACGGGGCCGTACCACCAGCCATAGGGCAGTCATCGACCCTGTAATGCAGACCGCCATCACAGCGCCCATCGGGACGGCGGAGGTGACCCCCAGCCAGCCGACCACCGGGGGAACGATCCCGGCCATCATGAATTGCGAGGCACCGAGGAGGGACGCAGCCGTTCCCGCCTGGGCTCCGTGGTTGGCCAGGGACAACACCTGGACGCAGGGAAACATGAAACCAGTGGCGCAGATGTAGAACCACAACGGAACCAGCGTGCCCCACAGGCCGACGTGGAAGAGGTCCAGCACGATGATAAGGCCTGACATGCACAGCATGAACAGGGTTGCCCCGGCCACGATCCACTGCGGGGCTATGCGCTTGATCAACCGGGAACTGATTTGGACACCGGCTACGATGCCCAGCGAGTTGATGCCGAAGAGGACGCCGTATTCCTGGGGCGAGAAACCGTAGACCTTCTGGAAGAGGAAGGTGGATGCGGAGAGGTAGGCAAAAAGGCCGCCGAAGTTCAGGCTTCCCACCAACACCATGCCAACGAAGATCCGGTCGGTGAGGACCTTTTTGTATCGTTGCCCCACCGTCACTGCGGATTTACCACGTTGTTCAGCCGGCAGGGTCTCCCGGATGAAGAAGATCGAGGCGACGATGACCAAAAGTCCATAGGCTGCGAGGAAATAGAAAATGCCGGGCCACGGGAAAACAAGGAGCAATTGTGACCCGATGACCGGGGCCAGGATGGGAGCGAGCCCGTTGACCAGGGACATCCGGGAGAACATCCGGACCATGGCGTAGCCGTGGAAGAGGTCCCTGACCATGGCCATGGCCACCACGCCACCCCCGGCTGCGCCGATGCCCATGAGGACACGGAAAACGGAGAGCATGCCGATGTCGGTAGCCAGTGCCGCCCCCAGCGACGAGCTGATGTGCAGTGCCGTGGCAAGGATCAGCGGCAGCCTGCGGCCCACCTTGTCACTGAAGGGCCCCACCACCAGCTGGCCAACCCCGAAGCCTACTGTTGTTCCGGTCAGGGTGAGCTGGATTGCCGCTTCCGAGACGTTGAAACTGGACTCAAGGGCCGGGAACGCGGGGAGGTAGAGGTCGATGGTGAAGGGGCCAAGCGCCGTCAGGGCGCCCAGCAGCAGAATGTAGACAAGTTTTTCGCGTCGGCTCAGGGAATCGCCCGGAGCAGTGGGAGGGGTCACGATCATCTATCCTATGGCCCAGATCATATTTATTGGTGGTATGACGGGCGCGCCACAGCGTGGCCCCGAAAGTTCAGCCGGAGCCTGAATGATAGCTTTGAGGACAGGTGTCCGCAGCGGTCCTTCCGAAGCGTTCGCCCGACACGATGCCCAGAGGAAGCAGTTAGGCGGAACCCATGAGTGGACGTCACACCGGCCGGACCAGTCAAGGACCAGCCATACGTACTTTGCCGAAGACCCTCAAGCTCGTTGCACGCTTGGCCCCACGGCAAATCAACGATGAGATCGCCCTTGCCAAGGTCGAACTAAAACGCAAGGCAAAACAGCTCGGTGTGGCCGGTGCGTTCTTCGGCGTCGCCCTCGTTTTTCTTGCGCTGCTGGTCATCGCGCTGGTGGTCGCAGCGATTTTGGCCCTGGCGACCATCCTGCCCGGTTGGCTCGCGGCCCTGATTGTTTCAGCCTTCTTCCTGGTGGTTGCCGCCATTGCCTCCTTGATCGGCATCGCCAAGTTCAAGAAGGCCATGCCATTGGCTCCCGAGGACACGATTCGTGGCGTCAAGCACGACCTCGGTATCGCCAAGGAGGGATCAGCCTTCGATGAGTCGATCCTGGACCCGAATTCACCGGCTGCCAAGGCCGCCAAGGCCGAGAAGGAAGCGGCCGCCCAGAAGGCAAAGGCCGAAAAGGCGGCGAAGGAAGCTGCCAAGGAAGCCGACGCCGTCAAGGCGCCCACTGAGGCCGAACTTCGCTCCCGCCTGCGGAAGCGCCGCGAGCACCTGACCGGTGTGCGGGACGAACTTGGCGAACAGCTCGACGTCAAGAAGCAGGGCCAGGCGCTGCTGGAAAGCGCCAACATCAGGTTCCAGGAAGGCAAGGAGTTCGCCGCCGCCAAGTTTGCCGACTTGGGAGACTCCGTCCCCGAAAGCGTCAGCGAGCGGATGGCTGCCCACTGGAAGGACCTTGCAGCGTTCGCTGCCGCCGCCGTCGTCTTCGTGGTCGCACTCAGGAAGCTGCTGAAGAAGTAGCAGTCTCCGGCGGCACCGGAAACTGAAGGCAAGGAAGGGGGACATATGAAGCTGATTGGTGCTGGTTCGCACCCTGATCGTCCGCAAGTCGATCACGACCTCATCTTCACAGTCCCCAACATCCTCACTGTCCTGCGGTTCATGGGCGTACCCCTGTTTGTGTGGCTGGTCCTCTCTGAACAGGAATACGGGTTCGCCGTCCTGGTCCTGGTTGTCATGGGCAGCACGGACTGGGTTGATGGCTACATCGCCCGGCGGTTCGACCAGACTTCCAAATTGGGCAGGATCCTGGACCCGATGGCCGACCGGGCCGCCCTCCTGGCTGTCGCGTTCACCCTGGTGATTGCCGGCGTCGTGCAGTGGTGGTACCTGGCCGCCTTGCTGGTGCCGGACGCTATCCTGGCGGTAGCTTCGTGGGTCTACTTCCGGGGCCATCCTGACCTTCCCGTGAGCATCATTGGGAAGATCCGCACCGCGCTGTTGCTGGTGGGAACGCCACTGCTGGTCCTGTCTAAACTTCCGGTTCCCCTCACCGGGGTATATTTCGTGGCAGCCTGGACGTTCCTGGGACTCGGCCTGGTGGGACACTGGATCGCGGCATACAACTACTTCTGGGCCATCCTGCGTAAAGGAAAAGAATTGAAAACCGACGACGGCGGACACGGCTGATGGTCTTGCTTGCGGTTTTCCTCGCAGTAATGGGCGCTTTCTTCCTCGCCATAGGAGCCCAGCGGCAAGGCAGCGCCGTGAAGGCGGACACCGGGGGCCTGGCGCTGAGCTCGAACGGTTTTTTGCGGCTGTTGCGGAACCCACGCTGGATGCTGGGGCTTTTGTTCCTTGTCATGGGAATGGCGATGAACGCCATCGCTTTGGTGTCGGCGCCATTGACGGTGGTGCAACCAATCGGTGCCATTGCGCTAGTCATCACCACGGTGGTCAACGCGAAGGACCAGGGGCTCAGCATCAACCGGGCAACGGTGGTCGCCATCAGTGCCTGCGTTACCGGTTCGGCGCTGTTCGTCCTGCTGGCAGTGTTCGTGACCCAGGAAAACCACCACGTCAGCGGTGAGGACGAACTGACGATCGTCCTGCTCCTGGCACTGGCGGTGGGGGTGTTTGGCACCTTGGCTGTCTTGTTCAAACACCGGATGAGCGCTTTCATCTATATCCTCGGCGCCGGTGTCCTGTTCGGCTTTGTCGCGGTCCTGACCCGCATCATCGGAAAGCATCTGCTGGATCCGAACGGCATGTTCCTGCTCAATGTGCAGTGGTACACACTGATCGCCATCGCGGCAGCGGGCGGTCTGGGTTCGTGGTTCGTGCAAAGCGCGTACTCAAGCGGCCCGCCCGACCTCGTGATCGCCGGGCTGACCGTGATCGACCCCATGGTGGGCATCGCGATCGGCATCGTCATTCTTGGTGAGCTTCGTCCCGATGTCCACGCCGTCATGGCAATCGCCATGGCAGCGGCCGCTTCCCTTGCTATCGTGGGTGTTATTGCCCTGAGCCGGCACCACCCGGAAGTCACCAAGCGCAAGAAGGATGCGAAGGCGGCAGCCAACCGGAAGGCCTAGGGCAGATCTGTACCTTGCGCCACCGCGTTTACAGGTGGCAAACCGGCGACACCGCAGCATTGCCACAAGCAACGCTGTCCGCACCGTGACCATCAGGAGTTCTCCACGTGACCATTCCCGACACCACCAAACCCCTCACCATCCTGATTGCCGCGGACACCTACCCGCCGCACGTCAACGGGGCTGCCCAGTTCGGCTACCGGCTGGCCAAGGGGATGACGGCACGCGGACACAACGTGCACGTACTGGCTTGCCGGCAGGACAAGGGCAAGAGCTTTACTGAGTTCCGCGACGAAGCCACAGTGCATCGCCTGCGTTCCCACAGCGTCTTCACGCACGAGTACTTCCGCATCTGCTTCCCCTGGGAGATCAAGAAGGAAATCACCCTGCTGTTCGACAAAGTGCAGCCCGACGTCGTTCACATCCAAAGCCACTACATGATTGGCGAGCACGTCCTGTACGAGGCCGTGAAGCGTGGCATCCGGGTTATCGCCACCAACCACTTCATGCCGGAGAACCTGAACCCGTTCCTTCCCTTCCCGCAGTGGTTCAAGGACATCGTGGGCCGGATTTCCTGGAAGGACATGGGCAAGGTGATGGGGCAGGCCGACGTCGTTACCACTCCCACCCCGCTGGCCGCCAAGGCGATGCACCAGCATGCTTTCCTGCGCAAGGTCCTGCCACTGTCCAACGGCATTGATTCCTCGGCATATGAACTCCACCCCGGTGAGGTCATTGAACCCCACAGCAATCCGACGGTCCTGTTTGCCGGACGCCTGGCTGAAGAAAAGCACGTGGATGTCCTTATCGACGCCATAGCCAAAACCCCGCGTGAACTCAATGTGCACTTGGAGATCGTCGGAGGCGGCGAAGTCCGCCCGGCTTTGGAAGCACAGGTAGCCAGGCTCGGGCTCCGCGACCGCGTGAAGTTCCTGGGGCTTGCCAGCGATGAGGAACTGCGCGAGGCCTACATCAGGGCCGACATCTTCTGCATGCCCGGCACTGCCGAACTGCAGTCGCTGGTGACGCTGGAGGCCATGTCCGCCTCCACCCCCGTGCTGCTCGCAGATGCCATGGCCCTGCCGCACCTGGTCCGGGAGGGTGAAAACGGATACCTCTTCACACCCAACGACAGCTCCGAACTCGCGGCCAAGATCACCAAGTTGGTACAGCTTCCCAAGGACGAACTCGAAGCCATGGGCAAGATGAGCCGTGAAATGGTGGAGCCGCACAGCATCAATGGCACACTCCAGACCTTCGAGGACCTCTACCGGGGCGCCTCTTACGAGGACAAAGTGGTGTGACCGCAGCACTGCTCTTTAGCTATTAGTATTGCTAGAGTGCTTTGCCCCGAACGGCTGTTTCGTTCGGGCATCACGGGGCTATAGCTCAGCTGGTTAGAGCGCGGGACTCATAATCCTAAGGTCCTCGGTTCAAGTCCGAGTAGCCCTACGAAAACAGAAATCCCTCTTGTCGACGCGGTGTCGGCCGGAGGGATTTTTGCGTTCCGGGGTTACGGCTTTTGTGGGAGTTCCGTGCTTGCTGCCGTGCGAACCCACCGTTGCGGCGGGTCCCTTTCTGCGGTAAGTTACTGATCAGTAACTTACTACTCGCCGGTAACTTGGCTGCCCGGCGGCCCCAGGGCCAGCAGTGCAGTCGTCGCCGGATCATGACGTGGTCGCAGGTGACCACCCTTGAAGGAGCGCACATGTCCAACACTGCATTCGATGCCGGCAACCTTCCCTACGCCGACGGCGACTTCTACGCCTTTGAGCAGCTGCTGACCAGCAAGGAGCAGGATCGGCTGGCAGAAGTCCGTGAGTTCCTCGCCCGCGAGGTCAAGCCCATCGCGGTGGACTGCTGGAACCGTGGCGAATTTCCCATGGACCTCATTCCCAAGCTCGGCGAGTTGGACCTTGTCAGCCCAGTGCGGCGCCAGGGATACTCGAATCTGTTCGCCGGCATGCTCCACGCCGAGGTAACCCGCGCGGACGCATCGATCGCCACCTTCATGGGAGTTCACGACGGACTCTTCACGGGATCCATCGAAGCCCTCGCGTCCCAGGAGCAGAAGGATGCCTGGCTTCCCGACATCTACTCCCTGAAAAAGATCGGGGCCTTCGGGCTGACCGAGCCCCTTGGCGGTTCTGACGTGGCCGGCGGCACCCGCACCACGGCCCGTCGCGACGGTGACACGTGGATCCTCGACGGCGCCAAGCGCTGGATCGGTAACGCCACCTTCTCGGATTGGGTAGTGATCTATGCAAGGGACGTGGCCGACAACCAGGTCAAGGCATTCTTGGTTGACACCACCTTGCCGGGCTTCTCCGCCAGCAAGATCGAAAACAAGATCTCCCTTCGCACTGTGCAGAACGCGGACATCACCCTGGACAACGTGGTTGTTCCCGACTTCTTTAAACTGGCCAACGGCAACAGCTTCCGGGACACCAACAAGGTCCTCAAGGTCACCCGCCTGGCCGTTGCGTGGCAGGCCGTCGGACTCCAAATGGCAGCTTTCGATGTGGCACGCAGCTACGCCGTTGAGCGCCAGCAATTCGGACGCCCGCTCGCGGCCTTCCAGCTCGTGCAGAACCAGTTGGTCCAGATCCTGGGCAACACCGTCGCCTCGATGGGCATGATGGTGCGGTTGGCGCAGCTGGAGGATGCCGGCGTCGCCAAGGATGAGCAGTCGGCGTTGGCAAAGGCCTTCACCACGGCCCGCATGCGCGAGAGCGTTGCCTTGGGGCGAAGCATCCTGGGCGGCAATGGAATTGTGACCGACTACGGCATGGCCAAGATCTTCTCCGACGCGGAAGCGATCTACTCCTACGAGGGCACGCACGAGATCAACACGCTGGTCACCGGGCGCGCCATCACCGGAGTATCGGCGATCGTCTAGTACTTCCAAGCGTGCAGCTCCGGAGTTTGGGCCGATCTTCCGGTCCTGCCCGGCGCAGGCTAGTCCAGAGGCAACAGCACCGAGGGCCTTAGGTCTGCCACGAAGCCCAGCGGATTGACGTATTCCCCGTCGCGCCGCACGCCCCAGTGCAGGCAAGTGGTGCTCCCGCAGTGGCCCGGCTGCACGTTGCCGATGGTTTGTCCTTTGACGACGTGGTCGCCCTCTTTCAAAGCGCTGATGACGGGTTCAAAACTGCTCTTGAGCCCATCGCCTTGGTCGATGGTGAGGACAGGGCGGTCGACCACGACGCCGGCAAAGGTCACCACGCCATCGGACGGCGCGGTGACTGGTCCGCCGTCGGGCGCTGGACCCAAATCCACGCCCCGGTGCCCGCTCAGCCACGGCTTGTCCGGGGGATCGAACGTCCGCAGGACGGCAGGTTTGGGGGAGAGTGGCCAGCTCCACCGCCCAGGGGGAGTGGGGTCGGTTCCGCCAAGCCCGGCCAGGAGGGTGAAGGCAATGACCAAGGATGTTGCCGGTTTAAGGAAGGGCATGGGTCCAGCCTTCCGGGCGCCGGGAATTCGGGCCATGGCCCGGACGCTGTATGTGGATAACCGGTGCTGATAGGCGGTCATTTGGGCGGGTTCCCTGTAGTACACTTGGTGGAGCAGTTTGCTGTGCCCTCATGCTTGTTCAGGAACATGTCTCATTCAGATATGTGAGGGTCCCAGGCTGACTACGCGTATCCAGCCCTCCTCCAGCGAAGCCCAGTCTTCAGGCTGCGGAGGATTGTGCCTCTTGCGGTCCGGCGGAACCTCGGTTCCACGCCGGATGAGAAGCGCAATGGATGCCAGGAGCCGCGCCCATCCGGGCAAAGGCTAAACAACCGTCAACTATTGGCAGGGTAAGAGCAGCCCCATGGGCTCTCTCATGAATGACCTGCCGGAAGGAGCGTCGGCATGCCCGTCGTAACCATGCGCCAGCTGCTTGACAGCGGCGTCCACTTTGGACACCAGACCCGTCGTTGGAACCCGAAGATGAAGCGCTTCATCTTCACGGAGCGCAACGGCATCTACATCATTGACCTCCAGCAGTCGCTGTCCTACATCGACCGCGCCTACGAGTTCGTCAAGGCTACTGTCGCCCACGGCGGCACCGTCCTGTTCGTCGGCACCAAGAAGCAGGCTCAGGAAGCAATTGCCGAGCAGGCTACCCGCGTCGGCCAGCCGTACGTCAACCAGCGTTGGTTGGGCGGTATGCTCACCAACTTCCAGACCGTCGCCAAGCGTATCCAGCGCATGAAGGAACTCGAAGAGATCAACTTCGACGACGTCGCCGGTTCCGCCTACACCAAGAAGGAGCTCCTGCTCCTCAAGCGTGAACTCACCAAGCTTGAGTCCAACCTCGGCGGTATCCGCAACCTGACCAAGGCTCCCTCGGTCCTCTGGGTTGTTGACACCAAGAAGGAACACCTTGCTGTTGACGAAGCCAAGAAGCTGAACATCCCGGTTGTTGCCATCCTGGACACCAACTGCGACCCGGACGAAGTTGACTTCCCGATCCCGGGCAACGACGACGCCATCCGCTCCGTCAACCTGCTCACCCGCGTTGTTGCCGACGCCGTAGCTGAGGGCCTCATTGCCCGCAACCAGCGCGCCACCGGCACCACCGAAGCTCCGGAAGAGCCGCTGGCCGAGTGGGAGCGCGAGCTCCTCGAAGGCAGCAAGGCCGAAGAAGCAGCAGCCGAGGCTCCTGCAGCCGAAGCTCCCGCCGCTGACGCTGCAGCAGGCGAAGCCGAAGCCAAGTAAATCTTGACCTTCGCCGGCCCCGGAAACGGGACTGGCGGCAACTGACGGGATGGCGGCTCACATGGTGGGCTGCCGTCCTTCAGTTACGTAAACACACAAATTTCTAGACAGAGGGGTTCACATGGCGAACTACACTGCTGCTGACATCAAGGCCCTGCGCGAGCGCACCGGCGCCGGCATGATGGACGTCAAGAAGGCTCTTGACGAGGCCAACGGTGACGCTGAGAAGGCCATCGAGATCATCCGCATCAAGGGCCTGAAGGGTGCTACCAAGCGCGAAGGCCGTTCCACCGCTGAAGGCCTGGTTGCTGCCAAGGTCAACGGTGGCGTTGGCGTAATGATCGAGGTCAACTGCGAGACCGACTTCGTGGCCAAGGCTGACAAGTTCATCCAGCTGGCCGACAAGGTCCTCAACGTTGCAGTCGAGTCCGGCGCTGCCGATCTCGAGACCCTGCTGGCAACCGAGGTCGACGGCAAGCCGCTGTCCGAGGTTGTTGTTGAAGAGGGCGCTGTCCTCGGCGAAAAGGTTGTCGTCCGCCGCATCTCCCGCGTAGAGGGCACCACGGTTGACGCTTACCTGCACAAGACGTCCAAGGACCTCCCGGCCCAGGTTGGCGTTCTGTTCGCAGTAGACGGTGAAGGCGAAGCCGCTGAAACCGCCGCGCACGACATCGCTGTCCACGTTGCAGCCATGGCTCCGAACTACCTGACCCGCGAAGACGTTCCGGCCGAACTGGTCGAGTCCGAGCGTCGCATCGCCGAGGAGACGGCCAAGGCTGAAGGCAAGCCGGAAGCTGCTCTCTCCAAGATTGTCGAAGGCCGCGTGACGGGCTTCTACAAGGGTGAAGTTCTGGTTGACCAGGCATTCGCCAAGGATTCCAAGAAGACTGTTGCACAGGTCCTCGAAGAAGCCGGCGTCAAGGCAACCGCAGTAACCCGTTTCCGCGTCGGAAACTAGTAATTCATGAGAAGGGGTGGTCACTTCGGTGGCCGCCCCTTTTTCATGCACGCGTTCGGGTAGTACCAGCCCGGACCCACAGCACGATAATCTAGCCAGAGTCCACCAACGGGAAGGCACCATGGAAACCGTCAACACTGCAATCCAGCCCGAGAAGACCCGCCGTCGTGTACTTCTGAAACTTTCCGGCGAGGTCATCGGCGGAGGCAAGCTGGGCGTCGATCCCGAAACCGTCCGGGCCATTGCCAAGCAGATCGCAGCCGGCGTGGCAGATGTGGAAGTGGCCATCGTTGTTGGGGGAGGCAACTTCTTCCGCGGCGCTGAACTGTCACAGAGCGGCATGGACCGCTCCCGCGCCGACTACATGGGCATGCTGGGGACCGTGATGAACTGCCTCGCGCTGCAGGACTTCCTGGAGCAGGCAGGCGTGGAGACCCGTGTCCAGAGCGCCATCACCATGGGCCAGGTGGCCGAGGCCTACATTCCCCGCCGTGCCATCCGCCATATGGAAAAGGGCCGCGTTGTCATTTTCGGTGCCGGCGCAGGCTTGCCGTACTTCTCCACTGACACTGTGGCCGCACAGCGGGCCCTGGAAGTACACGCCGACGTCGTCCTGATGGCCAAGAGCGGTGTTGACGGCGTCTACACCGCCGACCCCAAAAAGGACCCGGCAGCCGAGAAGCTGGATGTTCTCAGCTACGACGACGCCCTGCGCCGCGACATCCGCGTGATGGACCAGACCGCGATGACCATGTGCAAGGACAACAACCTCTCCATGGTGGTGTTTGGCATGGAAGGCGAAGGCAACGTGACCCGGGCGATCCTGGGCGAAACGCTGGGAACCCTGGTAACTCCCTAGCAAGGGCTAGGATATTTCTAGGACCGTCCGCCCCTGGTGGCGGATCTTTACTGTGCATTGCCGCCTGCTGTTGGGCAGCAACTATTTTCTGAGGAGAAACCCGTGATCGAAGAGACCTTACTCGAAGCCGGCGAGAAGATGGACAAGGCCGTAGAAGTAGCCAAGGACGATTTCGCCACGATCCGTACCGGCCGGGCGAACCCCGGTCTCTACAACAAGGTCATCGTCGAGTACTACGGCACGCCCACTCCGCTCCAGCAGCTGGCCTCCTTCGGTGTGCCGGACGCACGGACCATCCTGATCACGCCTTACGACAAGACGGCCCTGCGGGACATCGAAAAGGCACTGAGCGACTCCGAGGTCGGAGCCAACCCGTCCAACGACGGCAACGTCATCCGCGTCACCATTCCGGAGCTCACGAAGGAGCGCCGCAAGGAATACGTGAAGATCGTCAAGGGCAAGGGTGAGGACGCCAAGGTCTCCATCCGCAGCATCCGCCGCAAGGCAAAGGACGCCCTGGACAAGCTCGTCAAGGACGGCGACGCCGGTGAAGACGAGGGCGCACGGGCTGAGAAGGAGCTCGACGCCCTGACGAAGCAGCACGTCGACAGCATCGACGAACTGCTCAAGCGCAAGGAAGCCGAGCTGCTCGAGGTCTGATGAGCCAGGCTGAGCCGGCGCCCGCTGAACGGGTCCCGACACGCGATAACCCCAAGCGCCACCGGCGCGTACGGGCGAACCCCACACCCAAGGCGGGCCGAAACCTGCCGGCGGCGATCGGCGTCGGCCTTGCCATGCTGCTGGCCGTCCTGGGAGGGCTGCTGTTCCTCCCGCTGGGGTTCGTCCTCCTCACGACGGCCTTCGCCGTCATGGGAGTTTGGGAAGTTTTCCGGGCCCTCGAAGCCCAGGGCACCAGGATGCCGATCGTTCCAGTGATGGTCGGCAGCCTGGCGATGCCGGTTTCGGCATACTTCGGCGGTCTCGAAGGCCTGCTGTTCACGATGACGGCAAGTTCGGTCGCGGTGTTGCTGTGGCGCTCCATCGAAAGCGCGGCCGGAGCACCTCGGAGCGTCTTTGCCGGCGTCTTCACGCTTGCCTGGATCCCGTTCCTCATCAGTTTCGCTGCGCTGCCGCTGCACGCGAGCGGTGGGGCCACGCCTGTGGGGTTCTGGCCCCACGGTATCCCGGACGGCGCCTGGCAGATCGCCTCGATGCTGCTGTTGGTGGTCTCCAATGACACGTTCGGCTACATCGTGGGCGCTTCGTTCGGCAAGCATCCCATGGCTCCCAAAATCAGTCCCAAGAAGTCCTGGGAGGGGTTCGCGGGATCTGTGGGCGGGGCCATGGTGATCGGCGTCCTGGCCTGTATTTTTCTGCTGGACAGGCCGTGGTGGGTTGGCCTGATTCTTGCTGTTGGAATGGTTGCCGCGGCAACGGCGGGGGACCTGGCCGAGTCCATGGTCAAGAGGGAACTTGGCGTCAAGGACATGAGCAGCATCCTGCCTGGCCACGGTGGCGTGATGGACCGTCTGGACTCCATCGTGTTCGCGGCCCCGGTGGCCTATGTTTTGTTCGCGCTGTTGAGCGGCGTTTGACAACCGATGAAGGAAAGAAAAGTGGCCTTGGATATTCGACGCCAGATTCCCGCGACGTTCGAGCGCGTGGAACGCAGCAAATACGGCTATAACGCCAAGCAGGTTGATGAGTTCCTCCAGCGTGCAAGGACGTCGTTCGAGAACCCTGTCGGGGCCACGGACCAGGTTGCCAGCGTGGATGTCCGCGAGGTGGCGTTCGATCCCGTCAAGGGTGGCTATGACGCCCACAGCGTTGACGCCGCCCTGGACCGCCTGGAGGACGCTTTCGCGCGCAGGGAGCGCGACGAGCTGATCAGCCAACAGGGCGAAGAAGCCTGGCTGCGCCAGATCGGCAAGCTGTCCGGAATTCTTCGCGGCAGGCTGCACAGGCCTGACGGAGAGCGTTTCCGCCGCCCCGCCCGGAAGAGGACCCGAAGCTACAACATCCAAGACGTTGACGCCCTCTGTGTCGAGTTGATCGGGTATTTGGAGAACGATCAGCCGCTGAGCGTGGACACCGTCCGCCGCGCGGTGTTCCGTGCGGCCAAAGGCGACGAGGGCTACGAAGAAGCCCAGGTCGATGCTTTCCTTGCCCGCGTCGTTGAGCTGATGGCGGCCATCGACTAGGTCAAGCCAGGGCCCGGGGAGATGGGTTGGTTGTTCTTCCACACGTTGAGGTAGCGGCGCCTGCCGCGCTCCAGCGAGGTAGCGAAGAATGCCAGGGCAGCGACCACCGCAACGCCTGCTGCCACGGGCACTGGAACCGCGAACGTCAACAGCGCCGACCCCACAAGCAACGCTATCAAGGCGGCGTTGACGGTTCCCATGAACACCATGCTGCTGCCGGCGACCTGGCTGAAGTCGGTTCGGCCACCGAGGAAGTAGTAGGTCTTCTTCGCGCCTTCTTCGTCATCCCTGTAACCGGCCATCAGATAGGGCGCAACACCAGGATCCAGCGCGACGTACGCTGCCCTTAGCCGGTTCATGGCAATGACATACATAAGGTCTTCCATGCCAACGCTCATGACGCGGATATGCGTGAGCAAGCCAACCACCACGTCGATGCTAAGAATTGTCAGGGCAAAGGCCCGGAAGGCATCGGAAAACTGGGTGGCGTTGCCCACCAGCGCCACGCTCAGCAGGCTGGCCGACGTGAACGTCAGGAACATGCTGATCCGGGTGAGGACTTCCCCCTGCGTGGTGCTGCGTGAGGCGAGCAAGCTCCAATGCTCGGTAGCCAGTAATTGCGCACGAACGCTGGGCGACAACTCCGGCGGCCGGGCCGCAGGCGGCTCAGGGCCGGCAGATGGTGCTTCCTCCGACATGCCGACATTGTCCTCCCGGCCCGGGGCACGGACAACAGGCAACTAGCGCTCGGTTGCTACAGGCCGTTCCGGTACGTGCAGACGGGACATCACACGGTTCACTGAGGCCGGCACCCGGCTCTTCGTCAGGATAGAGAAAAGCACCGTCATGGCGAACGCTGCGGGCACAGTCCACGCAGCAGGCTGGGCAAGCCAAGCCGGTGCGTTTCCACCGCCCGTCACGGTGCCTGCCACCATGGCGCCACCACAAAGCACAGCGCCGGTGGCCATCCCAGCTATGGCACCCACGTCCGTCAGTCCCCGCCACCAGATACCCAGCAGCAGGACGGGGCAGATGGTTGAAGCCGTGAACGCGAAGACAAGGCCGACGCTCCCTGCCAGGGCCAGGGTGTCCGTCATGAAAGCAAAACCCAAAGGCACGACGGCGGCCATCACCGCTGCGAGGCGGAACCCCCTGACGCTTCCCCCGAACAGGTCCTGGCTGATCACGCCGGACAAGGACACCACCAGCCCGGAGGTGGTGGACAGGAACGCAGCGAAGGCCCCGGCAACTACGAGGGCTGACAACAGGTCACCCGGGACCCCGCCGATGAGCTTGCCGGGGAGCAGCAGGACCAAGGCGTCGGCTTGTCCGGTCTGGGCGAGTTCGGGTGCGAACATCCGCCCGACGGCGCCCGAGACGGTGGGGAAAAGGTAGAAGACGGAGAGGAGCCCAAGAACGATCAGCGTGGTTCGTCGGGCAGACTGGCCATCGGGGTTGGTGTAGAACCTCACCAGGACGTGCGGCAGCCCAAGGGTTCCGAACAGAAGGGCCACCAGGAGCGAAATGTGCTGGTACACACCTGCGGGGGCCTGGCTCGTGGGGTTCACGGGCAGGGGAGCCTGCGGCGGGGTGTCATTGCCGGCCAACACCAGCAGGATGAACACCACAGGCACCGCCAACGCAGTCAGTTTGAGCCAGTACTGGAAGGCTTGGACAAACGTGATGGACCGCATGCCACCTGCCACGACCGTAAGGCACACGACCGCGACGACCGCCGTCGAACCTACCCACGATGGCAGGCCGGTGGTGATGCGGATGGTGAGCGCCGCCCCGTGCAGTTGGGGAACGATGTACAGCCAACCCACGGCGACCACCACCAGGCTGGTGACGCGGCGCACCACAGCCGAATCCAGTCGGGCTTCCGTGAAATCGGGGATCGTATAGGCACCTGAGCGGCGCAAGGGGGCGGCCACAAAGAGCAGCAACATCAGGTACCCGGCTGTGTACCCCACCGGGAACCACAGGGCGTCCGTGCCTGAAAGCAGGATCAGTCCGGCGACACCCAGGAAGCTGGCGGCCGAGAGATACTCGCCTCCAATGGCGGAAGCGTTCCACCACGGCGGAACGGTTCGTGAGGCGACATAGAAGTCGCTGGTCGTCCGTGATACCCGCAGTCCGTAAAACCCGATGACAGCGGTCGCAACTGACACGGCGAGGAAAGCGAACAAACCGACGGCCGGGTTCATTTGTCCTCCACCAGGTCCCGGTAGCGGGCTTCATTGCGCGCGGCGGCACGGTTGTAGAGCCAAGCGCTCAAGCCGATGACGGGATAGATGCCCACCCCCAGCGTCAGCCAATCTAGCGGGATGTCGAAGACGCGGGTCCCTGCGACCCCGGGGCCATAGACGAGGATCGTCGCGAATACGGCAAGGATGATGAGGAATCCGCACGCGACCACCAGTGCCAGGCGCAGTTGGGAGCGGATCAGGGAACGGACAAAAATCCTGCCGGCATCGGAATCCTCGGCAGCCTCCTGGGAGTGCAGCATACGGCCGGAAGCAGGTGCTGCCTGCTGCCGCGGCGCGGTGACGCGGACGCGGGTCATGCCTGGGGCCGGATGCGGGTGGACTGCAGTTTGTCCCGGACTGACGGCAGATGCCTCCTGCTGATGGGTAGTTCGGCACCCGAAACGGCAACACTGGGACCGGTGGTGGACAGTTTCAGGTGCTGCACGTGGTTCAGCGCAATCAGGTAGGAACGGTGGATGCGGATGAACCCTGCATCTGCCCATTTTTGCTCGAGGTCGGTCAGTGGAACCCGGATGAGATAGCTTGCCTCAGCCGTATGCAGCCGGGCGTAGTCGCCCTGCGCCTGGACATAGGTGACGTCGTCGCGACGGATCATGCGGGTGGTACTGCCGAGGTCAACGGTAATCATTTCGGGGGCGGGTGTTCCGTCCTTGATGAGTTCGCTGATCCGGTCCACCGAACGCGCCAGCCGCTCGGCCCGGAGCGGCTTGAGCAGATAATCGACGGCGGCGAGGTCGAAGGCCTCCAGGGCGCAGTCCTCGTCCGCAGTGACAAAAACGACGGCGGGCGGGTTGCTGCTGCGGGAAATGGCGCGCGCAATGTCCAAACCTGACAGGGCCGGCATGTGGATGTCCAGAAAGACGGCGTCAACCACCTCGGTTTCGAGCTTGCGGAGCGCTTCGGTTCCGGAGGACGCCCGGTGGATGGCGCCAATCCGCGCATCCCGTCCGAGGAGGAAGGCAAGTTCTTCCACCGCGGGGAGTTCGTCATCAGCGACGAGCACGTTGATCATGATTAAAGACTAACCGTCACCTCAGGCGTCGTGTCCGGGCTGGGACTTGGGCACACGCAGGGTGATCAGCGTGCCCTCCCCTGGAGCTGTGTCGATCACCAGGCCGTGCTCATCACCGTAGACCTGCCGCAGGCGCGCATCAACGTTCCGAAGCCCCACATGGTCGCCATCGATGTGCCCGGCAAGGACCGACCGCAGGTGCTCCGGATCCATGCCCACGCCGTCGTCCTCGATGGTGACCTCGGCGAAAGCACCCGAATCGTTGGCGCATATGGTGATGTGCCCCGGCCCTTCCTTCGCCTCAAGGCCGTGCCTCACCGCGTTTTCCACCAAGGGCTGGAGGCTGAGGAAGGGGATGACGGTGCTCAGGACTTCCGGCGCGATGCGAAGGCTGACTTGGACGCGCTCGCCGAAGCGTGCCCGCTCCAGCAGCAGATAGCGGTCGATGCAGCGCAGTTCCTCCGCCACGGTGGTGAAGTCGCCGTGACGACGGAAGGAGTACCTGGTGAAATCGGCGAACTCCACCACAAGTTCCCTGGCCCGGGCCGGGTCCGTGTTGATAAATGATGCAATGGCGTTGAGGGAGTTGTAGATGAAGTGCGGGCTGATCTGGGCCCGCAGAGCCCTGACCTCTGCTTCCATCAGCAGCGTTCTGGAAGCTTCCAGTTCTGCCAGCTCCAGCTGGGCCGCGACCCAATCAGCGACTTCACTGGTGGCCCGCACCAGGCCCGCACCGGCGGCCGGTGCCAAGGCTGCCACCGACCCCACGACCCGCGATCCGGCGCGGATCGGGGCGATGACGGCACTGAATGCGGGTCCGGACTGGTTGGTCGAGTGCCCAACGTGCGGAACGACAGCGGTCCGCCCCGTCGCCAGGACATCGGCCGCAATCCCCATCAGCGAGGCCCGGAGGTCCTCACCGGCCCCATCCCAGGCGAGTACTGAACTGGTGTCTGTCATGGCAAAAGCGTCGCACCCGAGCAGGACGCGCAACTGCCTGCTGGCTTTGGCCGCGCCGGCAGGTTGGAGGCCGCCGCGAAGGTGCTGTCCGGCCCGCGACGCTGCATGCAGCGTGTTGTACGTAGCGCGTTCGGCGTCAGTGCCAAGGTCACGGAAGGACCGGATCACCTTCAGGCCAACGCCCACGACGACGGCGACAGCCAGCGCGATCACTGCGATGGCGGCGGCGGTGAAGAGCGGGGAGTCGGGCATAAGGCCAGAGTAGCCCGAGGTGCCCGGCATCCCTGCTTCCACCTGTGCTTTTACCCCAAAGCCACCGTTTGGCGCAGTGGCACAGCCGCTGGGCGATGACCACGGGCGAAGCTATGGAAGGACGGCCGGAGCGCATTCGATAGTGATTGCAGTCACATCAGCCGCGCGTGGGAGCTGACGTGCTCATCACAACAGGAGGAACCATGGGTAATGAGGCCCAACCCCAGGACGCAACGGCGTCCGTGGACTTCCAGGAAGTCCAACAGACGGAACGGTTCAGAACGCTGCGGAAGCGGCACCGGAGCTTTGTCTTCCCCATGGCAGTTATTTTTCTGCTGTGGTATTTCGCGTATGTCCTGCTGGCCGACTACGCCGTCGCCTTCATGTCCATCAAAGTCTGGGGCAACATCAACGTCGGCCTGATTCTGGGCCTGCTCCAGTTCGTCACCACCTTCGGCATCACGGCTTGGTACGTGAGCTATTCCAACAAGAAACTCGACCCCATCGCGGCAGAGATCCGCAATGAGATCGAAGGCCACGAATTCGACAAGGACAGCAGCGTGACGCACGGAGGAGCCAAATGAACACCACAATGGTCCCCGCAGTCGAAGTCGCTGCGTTGAAGGACACCACGCTCCTGAACATGGGTATCTTCGCCCTGTTCGTCGCGGTCACCATGGTGATCGTCTTCCGGGCCAGCCGGAACAACAAGACTGCCGCCGACTACTACGCGGCAGGCCGCTCTTTCACCGGATCCCAGAACGGCACTGCCATCGCCGGTGACTACCTTTCCGCGGCTTCGTTCCTGGGCATCACCGGTGCCATCGCGATCAACGGCTATGACGGATTCCTGTACTCCATCGGGTTCCTTGTTGCCTGGCTGGTGGCTCTGCTGCTGGTGGCCGAATTGCTCCGCAACACCGGCAAGTTCACCATGGCGGATGTGCTCTCTTTCCGCCTTCGGCAACGCCCCGTGCGTATCGCGGCGGCACTGTCCACCCTCGCGGTCTGCTTCTTCTACCTCCTGGCACAGATGGCCGGCGCGGGAAGCCTCATTTCGCTGCTGCTGGGCATCAGCGACTGGGGCGGACAAGCACTGGTGATTATCGTCGTCGGCGCTTTGATGATCATGTACGTGCTCATTGGCGGCATGAAGGGCACCACCTGGGTCCAGATCATCAAGGCCATCCTTTTGATCGCAGGTGCCGCAGTCATGACTGCCATGGTGCTGGCGATTTACGGCTTCAACCTGTCCAGCCTGTTGGGTTCGGCAGCGGAGGCCGCCAACAACCCGAACGTACTGAACCCGGGCCTGCAGTACGGCAAGACAGAAACGTCCAAGCTCGACTTCATGTCGCTCGGCCTCGCCCTGGTCCTGGGAACGGCCGCCCTGCCCCACGTCCTTATGCGCTTCTACACGGTTCCAACCGCCAAAGAAGCACGTAAATCCGTTGTGTGGGCCATTTGGCTGATTGGCTTGTTCTACTTGTTCACCTTGGTGCTCGGCTATGGCGCCGCAGCCCTGGTGGGCGCGGAAACCATCAAATCCGCTCCCGGCGGCGTCAACTCCGCGGCACCGCTGTTGGCATTCCACCTCGGCGGCCCGCTGCTCCTTGGTTTCATTTCGGCAGTGGCCTTCGCGACCATCCTGGCGGTGGTCGCAGGCCTGACCATTACGGCGGCAGCCTCCTTTGCCCACGACATCTACGCCAACGTCATCGCCAAGGGCAAGGCGGATGCGACCACCGAAGTGAAGGTGGCACGTCGAACGGTGGTGGTGATCGGAGTCCTGGCCATCCTGGGTGGCATCTTCGCCAACGGCCAAAATGTGGCCTTCCTGGTGGCGCTTGCCTTCGCAGTTGCAGCATCGGCGAACCTGCCCACCATCCTCTACTCGCTGTTCTGGAAGCGGTTCACGACGCAGGGGGCGGTATGGAGCATGTACGGCGGCCTCGCCGCGGCCATCCTGTTGATCACGTTCTCACCGGTGGTTTCAGGCGCCAAGACGTCCATGATTCCCGGCGCGAACTTCGCCTTCTTCCCGCTGAGCAACCCCGGAATCGTCTCTATCCCGTTGGCGTTCTTCCTCGGTTGGCTTGGTACCGTCCTGGATAAGCGGCGCGAAGATCCGGCCAAGCAGGCTGAAATGGAAGTGCGCTCGCTGACCGGCGTTGGAGCCGAGAAGGCAGTAAACCACTAAACAGCACAAAAATGCTCCCCTGGAAACCATTCGTTTCCGGGGGAGCATTCGTGTCCGGCGCTACTTCTTCAGGCTGAGCCACTCTTGAAGCTGGGCCAGAGGCCAGGTGGTAACAATGCGTTCGGTGGGTACACCCAAGGCTTCGGCGCGCTGGGCGCCGTACTGGAGGAAATCCAGTTGTCCGGGTGCGTGGGCATCGCTGTCGATGCTGAACAGGCAGCCGGCGTCGAGCGCCAGCTTGATGAGATCATCGGGTGGGTCCTGCCGTTCCGGCCGGGAGTTGATTTCGACGGCGACACCCCACTCGGCGCACTCCTTGAACACTTTCGGAGCGTCGAACTCCGATTGCGGACGGGTTCCGCGCGACCCCTGAACGAGCCGCCCGGTGCAGTGTCCCAGGACGTTTGTGTGGGGATCGCTGATTCCACCCAGCATCCGGGCAGTCATGGTTTTGCTGTCGGCGCGGAGCTTGGAATGGACACTGGCCACCACGACGTCCAGCTTGTCCAGCATGTCGGGGGTTTGGTCCAGGGTCCCGTCCTCCAGGATGTCCACCTCGATGCCTTTGAGCAAACGGAAGTCGTCGTGGGAGGAGTTGATCCCGTCCACAATGCCCAGCTGTTGCTCAAGCCTTTCGACGCTGAGGCCGTTGGCGATGGTGAGGTTGGGGGAGTGGTCCGTCAAGGCAAGGTATTCGCGGCCGAGGGTGCGGGCCGCGGACACCATGGCTTCAATGGGCGAGCCGCCGTCGGACCAGTTGCTGTGGCTGTGCAGGTCTCCGCGCAGCGCGGCTTTGATGGTCTCTCCCCCCGAGGCCAGCGCTTCGGCGCCCTTTCGCCGGAGGTCTTCAAGGTAGTCGGGGACCCGGTCTTCCATGGCCTGGGTGATGACCTCAGCGCTACGGCTGCCAACGCCTTTCAGGCTGGTGATCCTTCCGCTTGCAACCAAACGTGCCAGCTCGTCGGCTGATAGCTTCCGTACGGCGTCGGCCGCTTTGCGGAAGGCTTGGACCTTGAAGGTGGGGGCAAGGCTGCGTTCCAGCCAGAAGGAAATTTCGTCGAGCGCCTCAATGGGATCCATGGGTCCATGATCCACGAACCAGGCGCACCATCAACAGTGGGCACTACGTCGATGGTGCGCCGGTCCGATGACCACCGCCTAGTGGTGGTGGCCCGGATCCAGGGCGGGATTGGAGCCCTGGCCGCTTTCTCCGCCGGGCGCTTGGCCGTGTTCCCCGTGCGGTACGGCATGCTGGCCGGCCATCGACGCCGCCAGGCCGGGCGTAGCGACTGAAGCAACAACGACGGCGGCTCCGAACGCGGCTGCCAGAAGCCGCCCGGTCCTTGGCTGGCCGTGGGCGCCGCCGTCGTTGGTCTTTTGCTGCCGCCTAAGCCAGCCCGACCCGGCGAGTGCCATGAGGGTCAGGCCGAGGGCGGCAAAGTGGCTCACATCAAGTGAGCGCTGGGTGGCGACTTCGGCTGCGGTGACCGCGAGGTGCGCGGTAGCCGTCGCAGCCAGGACGGGAAGCGCGTAGCGCGCCATGACCAGCGAGTTGCGGTGCAGCCCCCACAGCGACCAGGCCAAGAAGGCCAGGCCTGCCCCAAGGGCTGCAACGCCGGCAACCACCGTGCCGAAGGCAGCGGATCCAGCACCGGCGAGGTAGCCGGCAGCCAGGGACAGTTCAACCATCCCGGCTGCCATCGCAGCGAAGTAGACGTACAGAACAACTGCTGCCCTCAGGGTGGGGTGTTTCACTCGATCCATGGCGGTTACCGTCCTCGTGCTCGTTGGCTCTGGCGTTACGGTCTGGTGTTACAGGCCGTTGCTCAGGCGCGGGCGGAGGCTACGGCTGCCTTGTCCTGCGACAACGCGACACCCAGCAGAACGACGGCGCTGGCGAGGTGCAGGACGTTGTCGGCGCCGTTCAGGGCGATGATGTTCAACGAACTTCCGACGAGGAAGAGGCCCAGGATACCGACCAGCAGGTACACGCCGCCGACAGCGGTGTTGATGGACTTGGACAGCGTGACGCTGTTCAGGCCGGCGTACAGGAGGGCTGCGCCAATGGCCAAGTGGATGATGTTGTGAAGCGGGTTTACCGCGAAGATGATCAAGTTGGCGCCCTCGGTGGCGAAGAAGCCGATTCCCGAGGTGACGAAGAAGCCGAGCAAGCCTACCAAGAGGTAGACAGCTCCGAAGATGGTGGCGATCAAGCGATTGGGCGAAGTACGCATTGGTCCGAGCCTTCCAGTGATGGCCGGGATATCCGGCCGACCTGCTGAGTCCCGGGTGGGACTCTCATGAAGTGATTCGGACCATGCGTTTGAGTGGATGGGTGGGTTTGGGAATTTCTTTTCTGCCGGTCAGGGCCGCAGGCGGATGCTGCTCATCTTGAGCTCGTTCGTGCCTTCGAAGACATACTGAAGATCGATCGTTTTCCCGTCGCACTGCAACGTGCCGGCGAGGTTTGCTTTGTTGTTGCCGTTCTCCGAGTTGACGTTCACGGAGTTGTAGTTCGGCTTGCAGGAGGCGTCCAACTGCAGACTGGCGATGCCGTCAACGAAAGACTGCTTGTCCAATTCGTCCTTGAGCGGCTGGCTGAGGTAGTTGTCGTAGGCCTGTTCCGACTGTCCCGAGACTACGAGGTTGGTGAACTCATCCGCCAGTGAGCGTGCCTTCGATGTAGCGTTGCCCACCACATTGACCAGTATCACGATGCCAACGACCGCCAGCACGATGACCCCCGCCACGATGCCAAGAACGATCCACAGGACTTTTCGGTTTTTTCGGGGAGGCTGTTGGCCGTACTGGCCTGGTTGGTATTGGCCGGGTTGGTAGTTTCCCGGCGCGTATTGGCCTGTTTGGCCTGGACCTTGCGGATAGGGGTTCTGCTGGTAAGCGCCCGGTGCCGCGTACTGAGGGTCTCCTCCCTGTGGAGGGACGGACGACGGCGGTTGTTGCCACTGCGGCGCACTCCCGCTCTGCGGCGGGTACCCTGGGCCGGGCGGAACAGGGGGCGGGTATTGGCCGGGTTGGTTTTGGCCTTGCTGGTGGCCCTGCTGGTTGTGGCCTGGATCTTGCGGATTGCTCACGGTAGTGCCCCTTTCGGCAGCCTTAGGCAGCGCCACCACCTGGCCGGGATCCTCTGGGCGGCCCCCGGTGCGTCCACTTGAATCAAAGCGCATCCGTGCTTCCTTGAGCAAGAGGCCCGCGGAACCGAAAGGCCCGCGGATCCCACCGGGTGGTGGCCCGCTGATTCACGCCTCGGAACGGCGCCCAAGAAGCGGCTGCACGCGGTAGGGAATCATTTCCCGCATCGCCAGCGCGGTGTCTGTCCTGTCCACTCCGTCGCACCCGAGGATCTTTCCGTTGATGCGGTATAGATCTTCGGCGTCCAGTGCCACAACGCGCAGCAACAGGTCTGCGGAACCAGTAAGGCCGAAGCCTTCAAGAATCTCCGGGATGTCGGCGAGATCCTGGGCCAGTGAAGCGAGCTTTTGCTGCTGTACGTGGACTGTGATGAACGCTGTCAGCGGGTAGCCCAGGGCTACCGGGTTGATTCTCCGCTCGAATGAAAGGAAGGCGTGCTTCTTCTCGAGCTGCGCCATGCGGGCCTGCACCGTGTTCCGGGACAACCCCAGCTTCTGGGCCAGGGCGACCACGGTGCCGCGGGGATCCTTCGCCATTGCTGAGAGGAGCCGGGTATCAGTGCCATCCAAGGGTTGCATAATGCGCAAGATTAGCACGCTGCTGCCACCTGAAATAGTGCACAATGCTCAATTTTACAGCGGGTAGTTGTACCCGATGCCTTGCGTGAGTAGGGTCACATTTAACTCCGGCGAAGGTGCCGGAGGGCCGGCGTGCGGCAGGACCACAAGTCTTGCGGGCGCCGACGAAAACGAGCCGGAAGGTTGCGATCACCTGTGTTGACGGATCAGGCGGGCAAGGGAGTGCATGATGATGCTCCGGGCCCTGGACTAAGTGCACAAATTTCCCTGCGGACTGGTGGCGATCTGCTCCAGTTGGTGTCTCCGGACGGGGAACGCATCAGCCACCCGGAGTTCGATGTTTGGGTCAAAGACATCGGCGACGAACAACTGTGCTCCCTGTATGAGGACATGACCGTCATCCGCCGTATCGATGCAGAAGCTACGGCACTCCAGCGTCAGGGCGAGCTGGCCCTGTGGCCACCGCTCCTTGGGCAGGAAGCAGCCCAGATCGGCTCCAGCCGGTCGTTGCGCGACGACGACTTTGTCTTCCCGAGCTACCGGGAAAGTGGTGTTGCCTACGTGCGCGGCGCCCATCTTTCGGAGATTGCGCGTGTGTGGCGGGGAAATGCCTCGTATGGCTGGGACCCGCAGCGCATCAACCTGGCGACACCGCAGATCATTATCGGTTCCCAAAGCCTGCACGCTACCGGTTACGCCATGGGTGTGCAGCTTGACGGCGCCAATACGGCAGTCCTTGCCTACTTTGGCGATGGAGCCACCAGCGAAGGCGACGTGAACGAGGCCATGGTGTTCGCCGCCAGCTACCAGGCGCCAGTGGTTTTTTTCTGTCAGAACAATCATTGGGCCATTTCGGAACCTGTCCGTATCCAGTCCCACGTCCAGTTGGCCGACCGGCCTACCGGATTCGGCATCCCGAGCATGCGAGTGGACGGCAACGACGTCCTTGCGGTCATGGCCGCCACCAGGGTGGCTTTGGACCGCGCACGGAAGGGCGGAGGACCTACCTTCATCGAAGCCGTCACCTACCGCATGGGCCCACACACCACTGCTGATGACCCAACCCGTTACCGTGACCCCATCGAGCTGGAGGACTGGGGTGCCAAGGATCCCATTCTTAGGCTCAGGAAGCTTCTCGAGGCGAAGGGCCTGCTGACGGACGACGTGGAAGCACGTGTCAAAGCCAAGGCCGACGCGGTTGCCGCGGAACTTCGTTCCAGCTGCATCGGCATGCCTGACCCGCAGCCCTTGGACATCTTCAACCACGTCTACAGCACACCCAATTCCTGGATCGAGCGGCAGAAGGACCACTACTCCCGCTACTTGAACAGTTTCAACCAGCCAGTCGAGGAAGGTGCACGCTGATGTCCAAGCTCACATTTGCCCGGGCCATCAACGCCGGCCTCCGGAAGTCGCTCGAAAATGATCCCAAGGTGGTCCTCATGGGGGAGGACATAGGCGCCCTTGGCGGCGTCTTCCGCGTGACGGACGGTCTGCAGAAGGATTTCGGAAAGCACAGGGTCATCGACTCCCCACTGGCCGAGTCGGGCATCATTGGCACAGCTGTAGGTTTGGCTTACCGCGGATACCGGCCTGTGTGTGAGATCCAGTTCGACGGGTTTATCTACCCGGCGTTCGACCAGATCGTCAGCCAGGTCGCCAAGATGCACTACCGCACCCAGGGCCGCGTCAAGATGCCAATCACCATCCGGGTCCCTTTCGGGGGCGGGATCGGCTCACCCGAGCACCACTCCGAATCACCCGAAGCGTACTTCACCCACACGTCGGGGCTACGGGTGGTTGCCGTGTCCAATCCCCAGGACGCCTACACGATGATCCAGCAGGCCATCGCTTCCGACGACCCCGTCCTCTACTTCGAGCCAAAGCGTCGGTACCACGACAAGGGCGATGTGGACGAGTCGATCGATCTCTCCGCAGCGCTGCCGTTGGATAAGGCCGCAGTGGTGAACGCCGGCAGCGACGTCACCGTGGTTGCGTACGGTCCGTTGGTCAAAACTGCCAAGGATGCTGCCATGGCCGCCGCTGACGAAGGCATTTCGGTGGAAGTGATTGACCTCAGGTCGCTGGCTCCCGTTGATTATCCTGTGGTGGAAGCCTCGGTCCGCAAGACAGGGCGGCTGGTTATCACCCATGAAGCTGGGCAATCTGGCGGCCTCGGAGCTGAAATCGCCGCGAGCATTACCGAACGCTGCTTCAACTACCTCGAGTCTGCCCCCGTCCGTATTACCGGCTTTGACGTCCCCTATCCCTACTCAAAGCTCGAAATGCACCATCTGCCGGATCTGGACAGGATCCTCGACGGCGTGGACCGCGCGCTTGGCCGCCCCAACTCCCTGAGCGGACTGGAAGGATGACCGCCACCATGATCAAGGAATTCAGGCTCCCGGACCTCGGTGAGGGACTGACCGAATCGGAAATCCTGAGTTGGAAGGTGGCGGTGGGGGACACAGTCACGCTGAACCAGGTCATCGCTGAGGTCGAAACCGCCAAAGCCGTGGTGGAGCTGCCTTCGCCGTTCGCTGGCACTGTGGCTGCCCTTCATGAGCAGCCCGGGACCGTGGTGGAGGTTGGGAAGCCGATTGTCTCCTTCGAGGTTGACGACGCCGGAACCTCCAACGGGAACGGCGCGCCTTTCGCTGGGGCTGGCTCGGACGGAGGCGAAAACGCCGAGGCCGGCGAAGCGGCGGCGAGTCCGGCGAAACGCGAGCCGAACCTGGTTGGCTACGGCGCCGTCGTCGAACATTCAGGCCGCCCCGCACGACGCGCCCGCAGCCAGCAACAGCCTGAAGCCCCGGCTGCTGAACCGGTGGTCCCGCCGCGGGCCGAGTCCGCTGCTGAGCGGCCGCGCTCAACGCCTCCAGTGCGCAAGCTGGCCCGCGATCTCGGGATCGACCTTGGGTTGGTTCCCGGAACCGGGCCCGGCGGCTTGATTACCCGCGAAGACGTTCAGGCCTTCACGGGAACGGCCGACGCTCCTTCGGCGCCTGTTTCACAGGAGGGGCGCGAAACCCGTACGCCTATTAAGGGTGTCCGCAAGTTCACCGCTGCGGCCATGGTCGCTAGTGCCTTCACCGCCCCGCACGTGACGGAGTTCCTGACAGTCGACGTGACCGCAACCATGGAGTTGCTGGCGAGATTGAAAGGCAACAAGGCGTTCGAGGGGTACAAACTGACGCCGCTGACCATCGCCGCGAAGGCGGTCTTGGTGGCGTTGCGGAACAATCCGACGCTGAACTCCCGTTGGGATGAGGCAAGCCAGGAAATAGTTCAGTTCAATTATGTGAACCTGGGCATTGCAGCGGCGACCCCGCGTGGCCTGACGGTGCCGAACATCAAGGACGCCGACCAGCTGACGCTTCGTGAGCTTTCCACCGCCCTGACAGAACTCACGGAAACGGCTCGTGCCGGGAAGACCTCTCCGGCGGATCTTTCCGGGGGAACCATATCCATCACCAACATCGGAGTTTTCGGGATCGATGCAGGCACCCCCATCCTGAATCCGGGCGAAGCCGCGATTGTGGCTTTGGGTGCAGTCAGGAAGGCACCGTGGGTTGTCGATGACCAACTGGCGGTTCGGCAAATCATGTCCCTCAGCCTGTCGTTCGATCACCGGCTGGTGGACGGCGAACAAGGCTCGCGATTCCTCGCTGACCTCGGCGCCATCCTGGCAGACCCCGCCATGGTCCTGACTATGGTCTAACGGCAGAGGCTGCGTCGGCCCATCCCTTTACGAGTGCTTGCAGGAAACTGCAGTCAAGGGATGGGCCGACGTGCGTCAAGGGCAGTGCGGGTCAGTCCTCCGTTGGCGTGGTCCGGTTTGAGTGGACGTTTCTCCAGCTGTGCTCCGGCTCGTATCCGAGCACCCTGCGCGCCTTGTCGATGGAGAGCATGGTTTCGTGCTCGCCCAGTTCCTTGACGACCTCGACGCCGGGGAATACTTCCGCTGCCAGTTCTGCGCTGCTGCGGCTCATCACGGTATCGGCGGCCGCGATAATAAACGTTTCGAACCCAGGTTCCACGTGCTCGAGACCGCGCACGACGGCAAGTGCGCCGTCTCGGGCGTCGATGTAACCCCACAAGTTCCACTTTCGCAGGGTGGCGTCTGCGTCGAATGAGGGAAAGGCGTCGTAGTCCTCCGGATCCATAACGTTGGAAAAGCGGAGCGCTGTGATGCTCAGTTCCGGGTCCCAGCGCGTGAGCTGGATGGCCATCTGCTCCTCGAGGTGTTTGACCAGGGAGTAAGTGCTCTCGGGTCGTGCCGCGTACTCTTCGTCCACGGGGATGTAGGGAGGGTCGATGTCGAAAGGCAGGCCCAGGACGGTCTCACTGGATGCGTAGACAATTTTCTTGATCCCTGCCCGACGTGCAGCCTGGAACACGTTGTAGGTGGAGACCATGTTGTTTTCGAAGATCGCTGCGTCCGGAGCCAGCCCCGGAGCCGGGATGGCTGCAAGGTGTACGACGGCGTCCAAACCATCGTGTCGGTCGTCCAAGCCAAAGATGACGTCCACAACCTGTCCGTAGTTCCGGAGGTCGACGTTCACGTAGCCCCGGTCCCGCGTGCCGACCCGGTCCAGATTAAGCACCTGATGGCCGTCCTGGGTCAGTCGCCGGACCACGCTCCTTCCCAGTTTTCCGCTTCCGCCGGTGACGGCAATTTTCATTGTGTGCTCCTTGTGATCGATTCAGGGTCGTGGAGGGACGCCTTGTTCCAGCCTAGGTGTGACCTCGTTCGCAGCCCACCCTTGTGACTGGCCCTGGGAATCCTAGGTACGCCGATACCAGCCACGCCGGACGTCGAGGCATCGGTTGTCCTTTCTCGTTTGCCGGTGGCAGGTTTCTGCTGCACCTT
>NZ_JAQZBY010000014.1:0-127278 GCF_028736865.1 Paenarthrobacter sp. AB444
ACCGTGGTTGGCCTCGGGGGCAGTGTCTGGGTCTGCGGTGCCGGTGCTGGTGTTGGTGTTGGTGTCTGGTTTTGTGGTGTCGGCCCCTGTGGTGGTGAGTCGGGGGTTGGTGGCGGTGTTCATGGCGGTGGTGAGGGTTTCGTATTGTTCGGTGGTGGCGAAGATTTCGAGGTGGTGGAGTCCGTAGCGGTGTCGGCGGCGCAGGAACGCGCCTTGGGTGTGGCGGAGGGCTTCTTCGGAGGGTTCGGGGCCGTCTTGGTCGATGCGGTCGGTCCAGCGTCGGGTCATGGTGGTGAGGAAGTCGGGGTCGGACTGGGTGGCGGTGCGGGTCAGGGCGTGTTCCATCCGGGTGATGGTGTCCTGGTCGGTGAGGTGTTGGATCTTGTCCAGGGCCGTGGCGATGATCGTGGCGGACCGGGACGGTATCTGGGCCGCGGCAAGGGCTTGGGCGAGGTGTTCGCGCCGTGCCGGGACCTGTTGGCCGGTTATGCCCTCCCCGGGCAGGGCATCTGCGGCCAGTGATAACCGGCGGCGGGCTTCGCTGATGCCGATCCGCAACCGTGCCCGCAGGAACTCCGCAGCGTTCCGGTACCCATCATCAAGGACACTGCCCGCACTAGCGCCGGCACTAGGACTAGTGCCCGCCCCAGCACCAGTCGCGCCCCCATTTGCTGCAGGCTCGGTCCACCCTGTCCGCCACTCCGGCCCGCCCGATCCCTGCACCTGCAACCGCGCCTGGTTCCGGGTCCGTTCCACGGCCTGGGCCGCGATGATCTGAACGTACTCAAGGACCCGTGAGATCTCCTCGACCCTGCCCGCGAAATCCGCCGCCTCCACGAACCCGAACAACCGGGCATCCGCCACAGCAGCACCCCGCAAACCGGCCAACGCCTCCACCGCATCATCAAGGAAAGCGCCCACCTCCAGGACCGAGCCCACGTCCAGGGCCGCAGGACTGGGTTTGGCACCTGGACCCGGTCGACGCGTGGTGTCTTCCAGGGAAGGGAAGGACTGGTGGGGCGCGTCGGGCACGTTGGTCTGACTTCTAAACACCCGCCCGCTTGTTCCCATACCAAAAGCCTGTCACCGCCCGGCAACAGTTATCAGTCCCCGACCTCCCTATGTGGAAAACCCGCAAAATATCTTGAGCGCAGGGATTAGATGGCACGGAAGTACCCAGCCCATCCCGGGGCCCCCACGTCAGTCATTCCGATGTCAGCGCCGCATACGCCATCTGCTCAAGGATCGGCCGGGCTGACTTCGCTGCGATCTTCCTCCCATGCTGGCGCACCGAGTGCGGTGTCGAGTTGATCAGGCCGAAGGCGGCGTGTGCCCGGACACGGAGTCCGGAGGGATCTTCCCCGTCGTGGATGCGCGACAGGACATCAACCCAGGTCTCCACATAACTGCGCTGCAGCGACCTCACTTCTGCTTGGTCGGTGGCGCTGAGGCTGCTGAAGTCCCTGTCCTGAACGCGGATGACATCGGGATTGCTCAAGGCAAAGTCCACATGGAACTGGATAAGGCCTTTCAGGGCGGACAGGGGATCGCCGGACTCGGACACTACGCGCAATCCGCCGGCCAGCAAGTCACGGCTGACGCTGAGGAGCAGTTCGCCGAGCACCGCCTGTTTGCCTGGAAAGTGACGGTATACGGCCGGGCCGCTGACACCGGCGGCAGCCCCTAGATCCTCCAGGGACACCCGGCTGAATCCGTTGTCGGCGAAGAGGCCTGCAGCAGCCGACAACAGCGCCAACCGGCGAAGCTCTTTTGCTTGGCTCCGTTGCGTGGTGGTGGCGCGGGGGTTCTCGGTGTTTGCTTCCGGGCCTGCTGTCACGTTGTCCTCCTTGGTGCTGATGCCGGCGACTGGGCCATGGGCCTGTTGTGCTGGACATCACAGTTAATACAGACTAACCTAAATTTCAGTTACGTGGCACTAACCGAAATGGCTTGTGGCCGGGAATGGAACAGGGGTCGATGGAGACAATTGCCAGCCTTAGGGGAGCCGCGACGGCCACCTTCGAGGCCAACGAACGGGCGCAACTGGCTCTGGTGGAGGAATTGAGGGGCCGATTGGCGGAAGCGGCCCTGGGCGGACCCGCGAAGTCCCGCGAGAGGCATCTCGCGCGGGGCAAGCTTCTGCCCAGGGAGCGCATAGATTTCCTCTTGGACGAAGGCAGTCCTTTCCTTGAGATCGCACCACTGGCCGCCAACGGCATGTACAACGACGATTCACCAGGTGCCGGCGTGATCGCAGGCATCGGGCTGGTGCACGGACGCCATGTCCTCGTCATCTCAAATGACGCCACGGTCAAGGGCGGCACTTACTATCCCATGACCGTGAAAAAGCATCTCCGTGCCCAGGAAATCGCTATGGAAAACAGACTGCCGTGCATCTACCTGGTGGATTCCGGGGGAGCGTTCCTGCCCAAGCAGGATGAGGTTTTCCCCGACAAGGAGCACTTCGGGCGGATCTTCTACAATCAGGCCCGGATGTCGGCGGCCAAGATTCCGCAGATCGCCTCCGTGATGGGTTCATGCACTGCCGGTGGGGCCTATGTGCCGGCCATGAGCGATGAAACCGTCATCGTACGGAACCAGGGCACCATCTTCCTGGGCGGTCCGCCGTTGGTTAAAGCCGCCATCGGGGAGATCGTCACGGCAGAGGAACTCGGAGGAGGTGACGTGCACTCGCGCATCTCCGGAGTCACCGACCACCTGGCCGAGAACGATCAACACGCGCTGGAAATCGTCCGTGACATCGTGGCGACATTGCCAAAGCCGGCGCAGCCAGCCTGGGAAACGCTCGACGCCGTCCTGCCGCCCGCCGTCGAGCCTTCAGAGCTTTACGGCGTGGTTCCGGTGGACGTCAACGCCCAATACGACGTCCGCGAAGTGATTGCGAGGATCGTCGACGGGTCGGAATTCCATGAATTCAAAAAGAACTACGGCACCACCTTGGTGACCGGATTCGCCCACCTGCACGGCCACCCCGTGGGCATTGTTGCCAACAACGGCGTCCTTTTCAGTGAATCGTCGCTTAAGGGCGCGCATTTCATCGAGCTGTGTGACCAGCGCGGCATCCCCCTGATTTTCCTGCAGAACCTGTCCGGATTCATGGTCGGCAAGGACTACGAACAAGGCGGTATCGCAAAGAACGGCGCCAAGATGGTGACCGCTGTAGCCACGGCCAGGGTGCCCAAATTGACGGTGGTCATTGGTGGGTCGTTCGGTGCCGGCAACTACTCCATGTGCGGCCGGGCCTACTCGCCACGCTTCCTGTGGATGTGGCCCGCGGCCCGCATCTCCGTCATGGGCGGAAACCAGGCTTCGAGCGTCCTCGCCACGGTCAAACGGGACCAGTACGAGGCAGCCGGTGAGGAATGGTCGGCCGAAGACGAGGAAGCTTTCAAGGCTCCCATCAAGCAGCAGTACGAAGACCAGGGAAGCCCGTATTACTCCACTGCCCGGCTGTGGGACGACGGCATCATTGACCCGGGCGACACCCGAAGGGTCCTCGGAATGGCCCTTGATGTCGTCTCCCGCCAACAACTGCCCGAGACCTCCTTCGGCCTCTTCAGGATGTAGCCATGACAACGCCAACAACCAGCACCGTGCCCCGTACCGTGGCGAAACCCTTCAGTGCCGTCCTTGTGGCCAATCGTGGGGAGATTGCTTGCCGGGTGATCCGCACGCTCAAAGACATGGGTATCCGCTCCGTGGCGGTCTACTCGGATGCGGATAAAGAAGCCAAGCACGTGGCGCTCGCCGATACCGCAGTCGCGATCGGCGGCACGGCGCCCTCGGAAAGCTACCTGAAGATCGACGCCATCATCGAGGCCTGCCGTCGCAGCGGCGCGCAGGCAGTACACCCCGGCTATGGCTTCCTCTCCGAAAACGTGGAGTTCGCAAAGGCCCTCGATGCCGCGGGAATCACCTTCATTGGCCCGGGCATCGGCGCCATCGAAGTCATGGGCGACAAAATCCGTTCCAAGAACCACGTGATGGCCTACGACGTCCCGTGTGTGCCCGGAATTGCCCGGCCCGGCCTCACCGACCAGCAACTGATCGAGGCAGCTCCCGACGTCGGCTTCCCGTTGCTCATCAAGCCATCGGCAGGTGGTGGCGGTAAAGGCATGCATGTGGTCGAACGCCTCGAGGACATGGCTTCCATCCTGCAGACAGCCCGGCGCGTGGCTGCCTCGGCATTCGGGGATGACACGCTTTTCCTGGAGCGTCTTATCCGGACTCCCCGCCACATCGAGGTCCAGGTGCTCGCCGACAACCATGGCAACGTCATCCACCTTGGCGAGCGGGAATGCTCCCTCCAACGCAGGCACCAAAAGGTTATCGAGGAAGCCCCGTCAGCCCTTTTTGAGTCCATGCCCGACGGCGCCGTTCAGCGGGCGCGGATCGGCGAGGCTGCCTGCAATGCGGCACGCTCCGTCAACTACAGTGGCGCAGGAACCGTGGAGTTCCTGGTCTCGGATGAGAACCCCGACGAGTTTTTCTTCATGGAGATGAACACTCGGCTACAGGTCGAACACCCGGTCACCGAGATGGTCACCGGGATCGATCTTGTCGAATGGCAAGTCAGGATCGCCGCCGGTGAGGTGCTCACCGTTGCGCAGTCCGACGTCGAACTGAAGGGCCACGCGGTCGAGGCGCGCGTCTACGCGGAAGTACCCGAGCGGAACTTCATGCCCTCCATGGGCCGCGTCGTGGCGCTGGCCGAACACGGGGCCGGCGATCCCGGCGTGACGGGGGTGCAGCAGGGCCAGGCAAATGTCCGCATTGATTCGGCCATGCGGGAGGGACTGGATATCACCGGCGATTACGATCCCATGCTCGCGAAGGTCATTTCCTGGGGCGATGATCGCGCCGCCGCGTTGGATACCCTCGACGCCGCGCTTGGACAGTACACCCTGCTCGGTGTCGACACGAACGTGGAGTACCTGAGGCTGCTCATCAACGACCCCGAGGTCCGCGAAGGCCACCTCGACACCGGCCTCATCGAGCGGAAGCTGGCGTCCATGGAGTTCAGGCATCCCGGACACCGGGAACTGACCGCAGCCGCCCTCGCTCTCTGGCTTCAGCGCACTGGCTCGTCGTCGGCGGGCGACGCATGGAGCGCACCGGACGCTTGGCGTGTCGGGGCTCCCGGAGCGTGGACGGCCGCTTTCGGCCTTCCCGGCGGTACGGCCGCGACCGTGTCCATAACGGAGCGCCAGGGTGTCTTGACCGTGACCGTCGACGGCGGAACACCGGCCGACGTCCGCCTCGCCGGCAGGACCCCGGACACCATCGCCATGGAGTTCGACGGCGCCCCGGTCACCTACGCGGTAGGCGTCGCTCCCGGTGAGCGCGGCGGAATCCGTGAGATTTTCCTGGGAAACAACGGGTGGTCCTGCCGCTTGGAGGTCCTGGACCGGGCAGAACGCCTGCGCAGGATGCTGGCCGGTATCCATCGGGTGGAGGGAGCGGCCGATCCCGAAGTGCGCTCGCCGATGCCTGGAACTGTGGTCTCGGTCTCCGTCAAGGATGGAGATCTCGTGGAGGAAGGCCAGGTCCTCCTGGCTGTGGAAGCCATGAAGATGGAACACCAGTTGCAGGCATCGGTCGCGGGCCGGGTCCACCTGACCAGCACAACAGGCGACTTGGTCAAAGCCGACCAGGTGCTCGCCACCATTCACGTAGCCGGAGCCGCTGAAGAACCGGCGGCCGGAAACCCCACAGACAAGGACGTCCAACCATGAGCACCTCCGACCTGAACAGCACTTTCGGACTCACCGAGGAATACCAGGATCTCAGCGATTCCGTGCGTGAGTTTGCCGATGAAGTAGTGGCCCCCGTATCCGCCAAGCACGATGAAGAGCACAGCTTTCCCTATGAGGTGGTGAAGCAGATGGGGGAGATGGGCCTCTTTGGCCTGCCTTTCCCGGAGGAGTACGGCGGCATGGGCGGAGACTATTTCGCCTTGGCCCTCGCCCTTGAGCAACTTGGCCGGGTGGACCAGTCGGTGGCCATCACCCTGGAAGCGGGGGTCTCGCTGGGGGCTATGCCCGTATACCGGTTCGGCACCGAGGCCCAGAAGGAGCAGTGGCTCCCCCAACTGGCATCCGGCCGCTCCTTGGCGGGTTTCGGACTGACCGAGCGGGAGGCCGGCTCCGACGCCGGGGGCACCAAGACCCAGGCCCGCCTGGAAAACGGCGAGTGGATCATCAACGGCAACAAGGAGTTCATTACCAACTCCGGTACGGACATCACCACCTTGGTCACGGTAACGGCAGTAACAGGCCACAAAGAGAGCGCCGATGGCAGCACCCGGAAGGAAATTTCCACCATCCTGGTACCCACGGACACGCCCGGCTTCACTGCCGAAAAGCCCTATAACAAGGTCGGCTGGAACGCCTCAGACACCCACCCCTTGACCCTGGACGACGTCCGGGTTCCTGAAGCAAACCTCTTGGGCCAGCGTGGTCGTGGCTATGCCAACTTCCTCTCAATCCTGGACGAGGGCCGAATTGCGATCGCAGCCCTGGCCACTGGTGCCGCCCAAGGCTGCGTCGATCTGTCGGTGAAGTACGCCAAGGAACGCAGTGCTTTCGGACAGAACATCGGCAAGTACCAGGCCATCCAGTTCAAGATCGCCCGCATGCAGGCGAGGGCCCATACAGCGCGTCTTGCCTATTACGATGCGGCCTCCAGGATGCTGGCGGGCAAGCCGTTCAAGACCGAAGCGGCCATCGCTAAGATGGTCGCAGGCGAGGCAGCCATGGACAACGCGCGGGACGCCACCCAGGTGTTCGGCGGCTATGGCTTCATCAACGAATTCACGGTGGCACGCCATTACCGCGACTCCAAGATCCTTGAAGTCGGGGAGGGCACCACCGAGGTCCAGTTGATGCTGATCGCCCGCGAACTGGGTCTGTAACCTCACGTTGTATCGGCAGTGGCAGGGAAGGATCAAGGATGATTGACAAGGTTGTTGCCAGCGCCGCGGAAGCGGTGAAGGACATTCCGGACGGTGCGTCCTTGGCTGTGGGCGGTTTCGGCCTTTGCGGGATTCCGGTCTCGCTCATCGAGGCCCTGCACCGGCAAGGAACCACCGACCTGGAAACGGTGAGCAACAACTGTGGCGTCGACGATTGGGGCCTTGGCATCCTCCTCAAGGACGGGCGTATCCGCCGCACCATCAGCTCCTACGTCGGCGAGAACAAGGAGTTTGCCAGGCAATACCTGGCCGGGGAACTGGAAGTGGTCCTCACGCCGCAGGGCACGCTGGCCGAAAAGCTGCGTGCCGGCGGCGCCGGTATCCCAGCGTTCTACACGAAGGCAGGTGTGGGAACGCAGGTGTCCGAGGGAGGCCTTCCGCAAAAGTACGACGCCGATGGAACCGTTGCGATCGCATCGGCACCTAAAGAGGTCCGGACGTTCAACGACGGCGACTACGTGCTCGAAGAGTCCCTGACCCCGGATTTCGGTTTGGTGCATGCCTGGAAGGGTGACCGCCACGGCAACCTGGTTTTCCATGCGACAGCGATGAACTTCAATCCTCTGTGCGCCATGGCGGCCCGGCTGACCATTGCCGAGGTCGAGGAACTCGTGGAGCCGGGCGAACTGGATCCGGAGCACATCCACACTCCCGGAATCTTCGTCCAGAGGGTGGTGCTGGCCGGGAATGGCGAGAAACGGATCGAAAAACGCACGGTGGCGTTGACACCGACGACCAGCGGGCAGACGGGAGCGCGAGGATGACCGACAACAGTTACCACGACATCCCGCCCCGCCCCGAAGCCGTGCGGCACGAATACCGGCGGGCCGACGTCGACCATCACGAGGCCAAAGGCTGGACCCGCAGCGAACTGGCGGCCCGCGTCGCCCGGGAACTGGTCAACGGCCAGTATGTGAACCTCGGTATCGGGATGCCTACGCTCATCCCGAATTACATTCCGGACGATGTGGAGGTAATCCTCCACTCCGAGAATGGAATCCTGGGCGTCGGCCCGTATCCTGCCGAGGACAAGATTGACCCGGACCTTATCAACGCCGGCAAAGAGACCGTCACCACGAACCCGGGTGCTGCCTTCTTCGACTCTGCGGCCTCGTTCGGCATGATCCGCGGCGGACATGTCGATGTGGCAGTCCTCGGCGCCATGGAGGTGGCAGCGAACGGCGACCTCGCCAACTGGATGGTCCCCGGCAAAATGGTCAAGGGCATGGGAGGTGCCATGGACCTCGTGTTCGGTGCCAAGAAGGTCATTGTCATGATGGAACACGTGGACCGGAACGGCAGGCCGAAGATTGTCCAGGACTGCACGCTTCCGCTCACCGGAAAGGGATGTGTGGACCGGATCATTACCGACCTGGCGGTGATCGACGTCGTCAAGGACGAAGGCGACCCGCGGCTGGTGCTGCGCGAACTGGCACCGAACGTCACCCTCGACGATGTCTTGGCGGCTACGGGTGCCGAGCTGTTCGAAGAGGACCAGGAGCTCACTGTATGACGCGGGTCGTGGAACAGCGGGGCCTCTATTTCGACGAACTTGAAGAAGGCGTGATTTACGCCCACAGGCCGGGCCGCACGGTGACGGAGACGGACAATGTCCTCTTCACCACCATGACCATGAACACCCAGGCACTTCATCTGGACGCGGCGTGGAGCTCCACCCAACCGTTTGGGCAGCGGCTCATGAATTCGATGTTCACCTTATCCACTGTGGTGGGTCAGTCAGTCACCCAGTTGACCCAGGGCACCATCATCGCCCAGTTGGGGCTGACGGATGTCACCTTTCCGCACCCGCTGTATCACGGAGATACGCTGTACACGGAAACGGTGGTCACTGGAAAGCGTTTGTCTTCGTCCCGGCCCGGTCAGGGTGTTGTCACCATGCAGCACACCGGCCGCAACCAGGACGGAACAGTGGTGGCACTGGCCACGCGAACCTGCCTGATGTGGACCAAGGAAGCGCACGCGGCAACCGTTTCGGAACATCAGTAGGCCCAGCAGCGAGGAAATCCATGCACTCTCCCTTCACCATGGGCCCAGCCCTTCTCTTCTGCCCCGCCGACCGTCCGGAGCGGTACTCGAAGGCCGCGGACCGCTCGGATGCGGTCATCCTGGACTTCGAGGACGCCGTCGCTCCCGCAGACAAGGAGCGCGCCCGTGATGCTGTCCTGGAACAGGCCGGAGCTGAAGGATTGGACCCGAGCCGTACCATCGTCCGGGTAAATCCCGTGGGTACTCCCGAATTCGACCTCGATCTTCGGGCCTTGGAGAAGACACCGTACCGGACCGTCATGCTGGCCAAAGCCGAGAGCGCGGAGCAGCTGCGGGCTTTGGCGGGGTTCAGTGTGATCGCACTCTGCGAAACAGCAGCCGGGATTGTCAATGCATCCGCGATCGCCGCCGAACCGAATGTTTCAGCCCTGATGTGGGGTGCGGAGGACCTGCTGGCGTCGCTGGGCGGGCTCTCCAGCAGGAACGACGACGGCGGGTACCGGGCCGTCGCCCTGCACGCGCGGTCCGCTGTGCTGCTTGCCGCCAAAGCCGCAGGCAAGGAAGCCATCGACGCGGTGTACGTGAACATTCCCGACCTCGACGGGCTCAAGGAAGAGTCCCGCGATTCCGTGGCCAGCGGTTTCGGAGCCAAGGCGTGCATCCACCCGAACCAGGTCGCCGTGGTCCGGGAAGCCTATGCGCCCGCCCCCGAAGCCATTGCCCACGCCACGGAACTCCTGGAAGCAGCTGCTTCGGCGGGCACAGGCGTCTTCCAGTTCAAGGGCAAGATGATTGACGGGCCCATCCTGAAGCATGCGGAGGCCACACTCCGCAGGGCCGGCCACCCGCGAGTTGGCAGTTAATGACAATGTTTCCCCACAACATTGTCATTAACTGCCAACTCGGCGGGAGTTTGAGGACCTAGGCGTGGACCGCCGTCGCGAGTTCCGTGAGTTCCACTGCGGCGGGCCGCGACGTGGTGCTCTTGATAGCCACGGCGTGCCCGCTCTTGGCTGATGCCAGTACCGATTCCATGACTTCCAGCGCGTGGAAGGCCAGCTGGCCACCGGCCCGCGGCTCTTGCCCTGCAGGTGTCGCTGCGAGGTCGGCGATGCCGAAGCCGCGTCCTGAATCTTTGTAGCCTGCGGAGACCGGCAGGGTTTCCCAGTCCTCGGAGCCGAGGGCAAAGAGCTGGACATCCCCATCAAAATGGTTGGGATCCGGTACGATCAACGAACCCTTTTCGCCGTGGATCTCGATGTTTGGACTCTTGGTCTTCACGGCGTCGAAACTCATGAAGAGCGTGGAGAGCGCGCCGGAGGCATGGACCAGGACACCAGTGACGTGTGAGTCGATGTCGACCGGCACGGTTTGCCCTTCGCGTGGCCCTGAGCCAATCGTGCGTTCGGAGCGTGTATGGCTCGCGGCGCCCACGACTGATACGACCGGTCCCAGCAAGGTGACCAAGGCCGAGACGTAGTAAGGCCCCATGTCCAGGAGTGGACCACCGCCGGGCTGGTAGTAGAAGTCGGGGTTCGGGTGCCAGCGCTCATGTCCCGGGGTTGCCATGGTGGCTGTTGCCGATACCGGCGCCCCGATCAATCCGTCGTCGATCGCCTTCCTGGCTGTCTGGATGCCTGTGCCCAGCACAGTATCGGGTGCGCAGCCAACCACTACGCCTGCCGCGGCCGCCGCCTCCAGTACTTTCTTGGCCTCTTCCGTAGTAGCGGCGAGCGGTTTTTCGCCGTAGACGGATTTGCCGGCGGCGATCGCCTTGAGTGCAATCTCCGCATGGGCAGCCGGAATAGTCAGGTTGAGTACCAGTTCAACGTCGTCCGCGGCCAGGAGTTCGTCGACGCCCAAGGCCCGAACACCCTCATAGGAGTCGGCTACCGCTTGTGCCCGTGCGGGATCCAGGTCTGCCACGGCCACCAGGTTCACCGAATCCAGTCGTCGGAAGTTGGCCAGGTACTGGGCGATGATGGCGCCGCAGCCAATGATGCCCACATTGAGCGGCTTGGCGGGGATCAGCGGGATGCCCACAGCATGCCCCTTTCGATGATGGTGCGCACATTGTTGTCTTGGAGGATCTCCACCCGGTGGCCGGGGGTGCAGACAAAGATCTTGCCCTTGCCCCATTGGCGGGTCCAGATTGCCGGTGAGGTCACTTCGCGGTGCCACGGATCCCACTCACGTACCTTTTGGGTAGTGGTGGCCAGGACATCGATGTAATCGTCGCTCAGAACCCAGTACTGCTCCGTGACCAGGTCAAAGTCGCCGATTCCCTGCGTAATGGGGTGCTCGGCGGCAGCAGGCAGCATGTTCACGGTGTAGGGAACATAGTTGTCCGACTGTTCGCCAGTCTGCTCGTCCACGTGCTTGCCCGGGTGGCAGGCGAACTGTCCGCCGACCAGGTGGAGGTAGTCGGAAGTGTTGCGGTAGGAATCGGCGATGCCGCCGTGCCAGCCCGCAAGCCCCGTGCCGTTCTCGACGGCGGTCCGCAAACCTTGGAACTCATCCTTTTCGATGGTGGACATGGTCATGCACTGCACTATCAGATCCACCCCTGCCATGTACTCGGCATCTGCGTAGATCTTGGGGGATTCCTCGACGCGGACGTCATAGCCGTTTTCCCGCAAATACGGGATGAAGAGCTCGGTGGCCTCAATGGGCTGGTGTCCATCCCAGCCGCCGCGGACCACCAACGCGGTCTTGTTATTGCTTGTCATGGTTTCCTTCGTGTCGGGGCGTTGTCGTTCGAGTCGGGTTGGAGTGTTCAGCGTGTTGCAAAAGCCGCGTCAAAGGCAGCGGCCGGGGGACGGATGGCGGCCAGTTCACGGACCATTCGAAGAGCCTGGGGAGCTCCCACCAGCCGGTCCATGCCGGCATCCTCCCACTCGATGCTGGTCGGTCCGTCGTATCCAACGGCGTTGAGGGTGCGGAAAATCGGTTCCCAGTTCACGTCGCCGTGCCCGGCAGTGACGAAGTCCCAACCGCGGCGGGGATCGGCCCACGGCAGGTGCGAACCGAGGCGCCCGTTCCGTCCATTGAGTTGCCGGACGGATTCCTTGACGTGGACGTGGAAGATCTTTTCGGCGAAGTCCTGCAGGAACATCACCGGGTCCAGGTCCTGCCAGATGAAGTGCGACGGGTCGAAGTTCAGGCCGAAACTATCGCGCGGCCCTATGGCTTCGAGGGTGCGCTTGGCCGTCCAGTAGTCGTAGGCGATCTCTGACGGGTGGACCTCCAAGGCAAAACGGACGCCGACTTCGTCAAAGACATCCAAAATCGGGTTCCATCGTTCGGCGAAGTCCTGGTAGCCGCGCTCGATCATGGCCTCCGAAGCGGGTGGGAACATGGCCACGCACTTCCAGATGGATGAGCCGGTGAATCCGGTGACTGTCTTGACCCCCAGCTTCGCCGCCGCGCGGGCAGTGGTTTTCATCGCCTCCGCCGCACGTTGGCGCACGCCTTCGGGATCGCCGTCGCCCCAGACCTCGGGGGAGAGGATGTCCCGGTGCCGCTCGTCGATGGGGTCATCGCAGACCGCCTGGCCCGTTAGGTGGTTGGCGATGGCGTGGACCTTGAGGTGATGCTTGTCCAGGATGTCCAGCTTGCTCTGAAGGTAGGCGTCGTCCTCCACCACACGCTGGGGATCCAAGTGGTCGCCCCAGCAGGCGATTTCCAGGCCGTCAAAGCCCCATTCGCCTGCGAGCCGCGCCACTTCTTCGAAGGGCAGGTCGGCCCACTGGCCGGTGAAGAGGGTGATGGGTCGGGTCATGATGGTTCCTTTTCGACGTTTTCCCAGCGGCTGGAGTTGTTTGCACTGGTCTCGACGGCGGCCAGTACTTTTTGCACTTGCAACGCATCAGCGAACGACGGCGTGGGCTGCTCGCCTGCGCCGATGGCATTGACGAGATCCACCACCTGGTGCGTGAATCCGTGCTCGTAGCCAAGGCCATGTCCTGTCGGCCACCAGTTGGCGGTATAGGGATGGGAGGGTTCCGTGACCATGATCTTCCGGAAGCCGGCGTCCGGTTCCAGTGCGGAATCGTAGAACTGGAGCGAGTTCATATCCTCAAAGTCGAACGCCAGAGAACCCTTGGTCCCGTTGAGCTCAAGGCGCATCGCATTCTTGCGTCCGAGAGCAAAGCGGGTGGCTTCGAAGATTCCAACAGCGCCGGTCCCAAAACGTGCCGTGAACAGCGCTGCATCATCCACGGTGACTGGGCCACGGGGTCCGTCAGAACCGCCGTGTCCGCCGAGCCCCACGAAATCCCCACCGATCGGGCGTTCCTTCACGAACGTCTCCAGCAGCGCTGAGACACCGGTGATGTTCAGTCCTGTGATCCACTGTGCGGCATCGATGCTGTGTGCGCCGATGTCGCCTAGTGAGCCCGAGCCGGACTTGGATTTGTCCAGCCGCCAGGTCAGGGGAGCATCGGCGTCGCTGAGCCAGTCCTGAAGGTACTGGGCACGGACGTGGCGGATCTCGCCCAGCCGGCCTTCTTCCACCATTCGTTTCGCAAGGGCCAGGGCAGGGGTACGACGGTAGCTGAAGCCGCACATGGACAGGACTCCGCGCTCGGCCGCTGACTTGGCAACGGCTGTCATCTTGGCGGCCTCCTCCACGGAGTTGGCCAACGGCTTCTCGCACAGCACATGCTTGCCTGCTTCCAGGGCAGCGATGGCAATTTCCGCGTGCGTGTTGCCCGGTGTGCAGATGTCGATCAGGTCGATGTCGTCACGCTCGATCAACCGCCGCCAGTCAGTTTCAGTGGATGCCCAGCCGTTTTTCGCGGCCGCTGCCTTGACACCGTCCGGGTTCCGGCCGGCCACGGCAGTGAGCTCGGGTGCCAGTGGCAAATCAAAGAAGCGTGGTGCCGTGCGCCAGGCGTGGGAGTGCGCGGCGCCCATGAACGCGTAGCCCACCATTCCGACGCGAAGTGGTTTTGCTTGTGTCACAGCAGAGACCTTTCTACTTGCTGAAGCCGGCTGTCAGGCCGCTCACCAGCTGGCGGCGTCCAAGAACGTAAATCACCAGGATGGGCAGCGTGCTCAGTACCACTGAGGCAAGGACAGCAGGGATATTGACGCTGAACTCGCCCTGGAAGGTCCACAACCCCAAGGGCAGGACGCGCAGCCCAGGGCTTTGGGTGAGCACCAGCGGGAGGAGGAAGCCGTTCCAGACGTGAAGGCCGTTGTAGATCGCCACCGTTACGATCGCCGGCTTGGTCAGTGGAAGGGCCAAACGCCACATGGTCTGCCACTCGGTGCAGCCGTCCAGGCGCATCGATTCGAAGAGTTCGTTCGGGACGTCGCGGATGAAGTTGGACAGGATCAGGACCGTCAGCGGTATGGCGAACGCAATGGACGGAAGCATGATGGCCAAGAGGCTGTCGTAGAGGTTCAGGCGGATGATCATGAGGTAGATCGGAATGATCGTTGCCTGCAGCGGAATTGCCAGGCCCATGAGGAACAGGCCGTTCACGAACTTCAGGTATCTACCGTGTCCACGCACGATCGCGAAGGCGGCCATGAAGGCAATCAGGACCGTTGGGACCACGGAGCCCAGCGTCACGATGACACTGTTCATGAAGTAGGTGGAGAAGTTGGCCTCAAGGACCATTTGGTAATTCTCCAGCGTAGGAGCCGTCGGCGGGGCCAGCGGATTCTGACCGAAGTATCCCTCGGAAGTCTTCAGGCTGGTGATGACGATGTAATAGACGGGAATGATGATGATGGCGAGCCATATCCAGCCACCGAGGCCGCCGGGGATATTGAGCCGCCTGATCCGTGTGCCGAGGCCTTGCTTGGACCTTGCAGGTTGGGCAGCTGACGCGCGCGTTCCAGGTTTCGAATCACTCTTGAGGACAGTACTCACGTTACATACCTTCCAATTGGCTGCCCTGTTTGTCCTTGCCCCCGAGGCGTTGGAGGAACAAAGCCAGCGCCAGGCCTATGACGACGAGTATCACCGCGATGACGCTGGCAGGACCCATGAGATTGGCCCGGAAGCCGCGCAAATACATGTCCAGGGCCAGGATGCGGGTGGAGTTTCCCGGACCGCCGCCCGTGAGGACAAAGATGAGGTCGAAGTAGGTCAGCGACCCAACGACCATCAGCGTTGAGGACGTGATGATGGTGTATTTCAGCTGCGGGAGGGTGATGTGGAAGAACTGCTTAATGGTTCCCGCGCCGTCGATCTGGGCCGCTTCGTAGAGCGACTTGGGGATTTGTCGGACGCCACCTTGGTAGATCAGCGTGTGGAATGGCACGAACTGCCACGCAATCACGAAAATGACCAAGGAAAGGGCGAGCTGGGGGACGCCCAACCAGTCCTGGGCGAGGAACGGAAGGCCCAAGCCCATGGCCAGTCCGAAGTTCGGGTCGAGAAGGGCCTTGTAGGCGATGGCGACAGCAGCCGAGGAGAGCAGCAGCGGCAGGAAGTACAGCACGGCCAGGACTGCCCTGTAACGCTGGGTTCCAGCGGTGAAGACGCCCAGCAAGAGGCTGATGGGAGTCTGGACGAGCCAGGAAACGATCATGATCATGAACGTCAGGCCCAGGGAGTTGTAGAGCTCGGGGTCGGACAACACCGACGTCCAGTTCTCCATTCCCGCGGCGCCGATCGCGCCGATCCCGTCCCAGTTGGCAAAACTCAGGATCAGCACCCCGGCCAGGGGTACGACTGCGAAGACGACGAAGAAGAACAGAGCCGGAACGGTCAGCCAGGGAAGCGCAGACTTACGCTCGGCCGGTCCCTGGGTCCTCTGCCTGCTTGAGGGAGCCCGGTGCGAAGTTATTGCGCTCATTTGCCCAGGGTTGCATTCATGTTCTCGGCAAACTGCTGCGGCGTGATCGACTTCAGGAAGAGCTGGTCAATGTTGTTCAGCAGGGCTTCGGCGGCCGTCGGGCTGAGGGCCTGGTCCCACGACTGCTGGAAGCTGGGGGCGTCCTTGCCCAAGGCATAAACGAAATTCAGGAAGTCCTTGTCCGGTGAGGAAGCCAGCTTGTCTTCAATGCCGTTGACGATCGGAACCGAGCCGGAGTTGATGTATGCATCGATGACGGTGTCGGTCATGATGCCATCCTTGAAGAACTTCTTCGCGGTCTCCTTCTCCTTGTCCGTGGCCTTGGAGGAGATCGACATGTACTGGGCCGGGTTGCCGACACCATTCTTGGGGTCGCCCTTGCCGCCGGCGACGGTGGGGAAGTTGACGAAGCCGAGTTTGCCGTTCTGGACGAAGTTCTGCCCGTCCTTCTTCATGGCACCGTAGGTCCAGGAACCCTGCAGCATCATGGCTGCCTTGCCCGTGAAGAGCAATGCTTGGTCGGCCTTGGAATCTGCAGTGATGGAAGAGAAGCCCTTGATGAAGCCGTCCGCGGAAACCAGCTCCTGGATCTTGGTGCCCGTCTCGATGACGGCCGGATCCATCCAGGCGTTGGGCTTTCCCTCGAAGATTGCGTTGAAAACTTCGGGTCCGCCGATGCGGTCCAGAAGGTATTCAAGCCACATCATGGAGGTCCACCGGGACTGCCCGCCCAAGGACAAGGGGGCGACGCCCATGTCGTTGAAGGTCTTTACCAGGGACATCAGCTCGTCCCAGGTCTTGGGCGGCTGGACTCCGGCTTTGTCGAAGAGTTCTTTGTTGTAGAACAGGACGATCGGTGCGACGTACTGGTTGGGAAGGGCATAGATCTTGCCGTTGACCGTTGCTGCCCCGAAGGATGCGGGGAAGAACTTCTTTTTGAGGTCCGGGTTGGAGTCGAACCAGCTGGTCAGGTCTTCCACCTGGTTGGCCTCGGCGTAGGTCTTCAAGCCACCGCCACCCCAGCCGTAGATGATGGTGGGAGCTTGCCCCGCGCCGATGGCGGTCTTGATCTTGGTCTTGAACGCATCGTTCTGGAAGTACGTTACGGCAATCTTGTCATTGGGGTTCGCCGACCCGAAGGCGTCCACGGCTTTCTGGATGGTGGTCTGGTTTGGCTCACCCGAAAGGAACCACATGCTTGCTCCGCCTCCGCTGGCACCACCACCTGGACCGGACGTGCCGCAGGCGCTCGTTGCCATGACGGCGAAGGGAGTAACAGCCGCGAGGGCCAGGAAGGAACGCCGGGTTGATTGGAACTGCTTCATTGCTTCTCCAGGGGTAGTCGCATCATCGAGCAAGCCTTGGTGCTTACTGCCGAGAAAGAGTGACAGGCTTCGAAATTTCTCGAAATATTTCGAGACCATGATTTAGGTCACGGTCTAAACTAAAGCCTCTGTTACGGTCCGTCAAGAGTGTTGTCGCGGCAGTTTGGTCAGCGTTTGCGTAACGCTTGGAACCCATCCATACTGAATTGCACATCGAAAGATTTCGAAAGTTGGGGACCATGGTTCGAGAAGTCCGTCCGCCCAAGTTGACCTTGGCCGCCGTCGCCAAGGAAGTGGGCGTTTCAGCCCCGACGGTATCCAAGGTGGTCAACGGCCGGCAGGATGTCGCTGAGGAAACCAGGAACCGCGTTCTCGCCGCATTGCAGAGGACCGGCTACAGGTCCCCGCTCCAACGGAAGAGCCCTCCCGCGCAGCAGGCTGTTGAGGTGGTCTTCGACTCCCTCAACTCCGCCTATTCCGTGGAAGTGCTGAACGGAATCCTCGAGCAGGCCGCGGCCTCGGACATGGAGGTCATCCTCTCTGTCACCAGCCGGCAAACGGGCTCGCCGTTGGGCCCGGAAGAGCGCGCCCAGCGCTTGCTCGACGAAGGCCGCAGCGGCATGATCGTCGTTACGTCAGCTTTTGGTTCGGGGCAACTGGAGGCGTTCCAGCGTCGCCGGATACCGGTTGTGGTGGTCGACCCGCTCAACCCGCCGCCGGGAGACGTATTCAGTGTTGGAGCCAGCAACTGGGCCGGCGGAAAGGCCGCAGCTACGCACTTGCTTGACCTTGGACACCGCCGCATCGCCTATATCGGGGGTCCGGCCGGTGCCGAGTGCAGCCAAGCCCGCTTGCACGGGTACATGGCCGCGCTGATGGCGGTGGGGGTACCTGTCGTGGAGGAGTACATTTCAGCAGGCCCCTTCCGGTCCACGAACGGAGTTGCTGCAATGAAGTCACTCCTGGCCTTGGAGGAACCGCCCACGGCAATCTTCGCGGGCAGCGACAGCATCGCCCTTGGCGTGCTGGCTGAGGCCAGGCGGCAGAACATCCGGATCCCCGAGGACATGAGCCTTGTCGGCTTCGATGGCACGCCGCAAGCGGAAGAGTCGCTCCCGCCGCTGACCTCTGTGTCCCAACCTCTGCAGGACATGGGCCGGTCGGCGCTCAACTTCATCCTCCGCCAGAGGAGCGGCGAGGAAATCGACTCCCGCCGGGTCGAACTGGCCACGCACCTGGTTGTCCGCGAGTCCACCGCGGCCCCGCGCGGGCTGGGCACTTCACCGGCAAAAGTGGGCAGTTAAAGGGCTAGTGGGTCGCTACGCAGAGTGTCGCCGACCAGGGCGGAGCCCCAGCGGTGGAATGGCTTCGTAGAGCAGCACCCGCACCCAGCGATCGCCGGTTTCGCGGAACTCGGCCCGGGTGGCGAAGCGGTACAGGTAGCTGCGCGCCCGCACCCAACGGGGGCGCTCGCCGTCGAACGGGTCATGGCGAAGCAGCCCAAGCGTTGGCGCGTCCGCCTCCAGCAGTTTGTTGAGGAAAGCGTAAAACCAATCCTCGTGCACGGTCCGCAGCGGCAGGAACCACATCATCCAATCCAGCCGCAGATGGTATGGCGCCCATTGCCGGGGCAGGCGGCGAACGTCGCCGGGCTTGCCCTTGAAGCCGTATTCCTGCCAGTTGTCATCGGGAGCGTCCGGCTCCACGTCCATGGTCCCTTCCACCACGATCTCGATGCGCTGTTTGGTGACGGTCCCGAACGCTCCATAGGCGTTGACCAGGCGCCACCGGTTGAAACTGGCGTTCATGAGCTGCTGGCGTGAAAAGAGGTTCAGGAGCGGTCGATAACTCAGGACCAGCAGCAAGCCGGTCACCAGGACGACGACGGCGAGCCACCACACCGGGGTTTGGGCGCCCGGGTGCCACTCAAGCGGGATGAGCGGGAAGACCGCGTGGGCAACGGGGTCGCTTACGGCGGCGAAAGCCAGCACGATTGCCGCCCAGTTCAGCCACGCGAAGTTCCCGGATGCCACGAGCCACAGTTGCGTGACAATGATGATCCCTGCGGCGATGCTGGCCAGCGGCTGCGGCGCAAAGAGGAAGAACGGCACCACCAGCTGTGCAAAGTGGTTGCCCACCACTTCAACCTTGTGCAGCGATCGGGGCAGAAGGTGGGCCTGCCTGCTGAGCGGGCCGGGCATTGGCTGGGTCTCGTGGTGGTAGAACATCGCCGTCATGTCCCGCCACTCCCTTCCGCCACGGATCTTGATCATGCCCGCGCCGAACTCCAGCCGGAACACCAGCCAGGTGATCAGGACCAGGATGGGGGTCGGCGGTGGCGTTTGGTCCGAGCCAAGGAAAGCCACGACAAATCCGGTCTCGAGAAGCAGGATCTCCCAACCGAACCCATAGAACGTCTGGCCGACGTTGACGATCGACATGTAAAGAATCCACAGGGCAAGAAAGGCCAGCATCGGCAGCCACGGAGGACCTGCTTGCGGGACGCCGATCAACAACAGTGCTGCCACGGCGATTCCCACCCAGCACACCGCCCTAAGCATGGCATCGGAGTAGAAGCGGCGGAAGAGCGTGGGCCTGCCCATCCGTCGGGCAACATCCAGGAAATCCGGAACGGGCAACAGTCCCCGCTCGCCCAACAGGGCAGGGAATTGGTTCAACGTTGACAGAAAGGCCACGGCATAGAGTGCCGCCGTGCCGCGCTGCAGCACTTGCCGGGCGAATTCGTGGTCCCACGCATCAAACCAGGACAGCCATTCCACAATTCCACGGTACGCAGGGGAGTCCCGCGGTCAAGCCAAGCGGCCTTCCGTCCGGGCGAACCCGTTCGCCGCTGCCGGTGCCGGCTGGGATACTTAAGCCATGCAGCCGCGCAAGATCGTCATCCTCGGGTCCACAGGTTCCATCGGCACACAGGCGATTGACGTCGTCGACGCAGCCCCGCACCGTTTCGAGGTTGTGGCGCTGAGCGCCGGCGGAGGAAACCTGGACCTCCTGGCGAAGCAGGCGGTCCACACCCGGGTCCAGGCAGTGGGCATTGCGCAGGGTGATCCTGCCCTCCTGCAGCGACTGATCGAGGCCGCCGCGGCTGAAGCGGGCCTGAAGAACTTCGCCCCTGACATCTTTGCCGGCCCCGAGGCCTCCACAAAAATAGCTGCCATCGAGTGCGATGTTGTCCTCAACGGCATCACCGGCTCCATCGGACTTGCCCCCACGCTCGCTGCGCTCGGCACCGGAGCGACTCTTGCCCTTGCCAACAAGGAATCGCTGATCGTTGGTGGTGCCTTGGTCAAAGCCGCAGCGCGTCCGGGCCAGATCGTTCCAGTGGACTCAGAGCATTCCGCGATCGCCCAATGCCTTCGGTCCGGGACAGGCCAGGAAGTGGAGAAGCTCATCCTGACAGCTTCCGGGGGTCCCTTCCGCGGCCGCACCCGCGAAGAGCTCCATCATGTCACCCCGCAGGAGGCGTTGGCCCACCCCACTTGGGACATGGGGCTCATGGTGACCACCAACTCAGCCAGCCTGGTCAACAAGGGCCTGGAAGTGATCGAAGCCCACCTGCTTTTCGATGTGCCCTTGGACCGGATCGATGTGGTGGTCCATCCCCAGTCCGTGGTCCATTCGATGGTCCAGTTCGTGGATGGATCCATCATCGCCCAAGCCTCGCCGCCGGACATGCGCCTTCCCATCGCCCTTGGATTGGCGTGGCCGGACCGGGTTCCGCGCGCTGCGAAGGCCTGCGATTGGACGCAGGCCACAAGCTGGACGTTCGAACCGTTGGACGCGGTGGCCTTTCCCGCCGTCGACCTCGCCAAGGACGCTGCCAAGCAGGGCAGCACCTTCCCGGCTGTGTTCAACGCGGCCAATGAAGAAGCCGTAGAAGCCTTCCATGCGGGCCGCATCCGCTTCACCGACATCGTGGATACGGTCGAATCCGTCCTCAGCGAACATTCAGGTTCCTCTGAGCTGACTGTGGAGTCCGTGCTGGATGCTGAGAAGTGGGCACGAGCCCGAACCCACGATCGTTTAGCTTCAAGCAGCGCCCTGTAGCCCCCAAACCCCTTACGGAAGCAGTCCCACCGGCATGAGTCCCGTCCTTCTCTTCATTCTTGGAGTCATCTTCGTCGCAATCGGCGTTGCTGTCTCCATTGCGCTGCACGAGGTAGGCCACCTGGTGCCGGCGAAACTCTTCAAGGTGCGCGTCACCAAGTACATGATCGGTTTCGGGCCCACGCTCTGGTCCAAGAAGAAGGGCGAAACGGAGTACGGCTTCAAGGCGCTGCCCTTGGGTGGCTACGTTTCCATGATCGGCATGTACCCGCCCAACAGGGACGACGGCGGCGTCCGCCCTTCCAGCACGGGCATGTTCCAGACGCTCGCCACCGAGGCGCGCTCCGTGGCCCATGAAGAGGTGGGACCCGGCGATGAAGGACGGGTCTTCTACAAGCTGCCCGTGTGGAAGAAAATCATCATCATGCTTGGCGGGCCGGCCATGAACATGATCATTGGCTTGGTCCTGCTGGCAGTTCTCCTCATGGGCTTCGGCGTTGCCAAAGCGACCACCACCATCGCCGATGTTTCCAAGTGCCAGGTAGCGGTGGGGGAAACCGTCGACCCCGACTCTGCCGACTGCAAGCTCACTCCGGCGGCGGCGGCGGGCCTCCAGCCCAATGACACCGTCACCTCCTTTGATGGCAAGCCCGTCACCAACTGGGACGAGCTGACCGGCTGGATCCGGGCCTCCGCCGGCAGGGAAGTCCCCATCACCGTGGAACGGAACGGCGCGTCCGTCGAGACGACAGTGACACCTGTACTCTCATCGCGCCCTGTCATCGGGTCCGATGGCCGGCAGGCCCAGGACGCCAACGGCGTATTGCAGTACCAGGAAGTCGGCTTCCTGGGCATCGGCGCGCAAAGCGCCCTGGTGCCCCAACCGGCGTCGGCCGTTCTCCCCATGGCGGGAGAGAACATCAAGCAGATTTCCGGTGTGATCTTCAACCTTCCCGCAAGGGTGGTTGGGGTTGCCAAGGCAGCCTTCAGCGAAGAGCCACGGGATCCCAACGGACCCATCAGCGTGGTGGGCGTAGGCCGGGTAGCCGGTGAAGTAGCAGCCATGGAGCAGGTACCCCTGCAGACCAGGATCGGAACCCTGATCGGGCTGCTGGCGGGGCTGAACTTCGCCCTGGCCATCTTCAACCTCATCCCGCTCCTGCCGCTCGACGGCGGCCATGTGGCCGGTGCGCTCTACGAAGGAGTACGACGCCGGGTGGCCAAGTTGCGTGGCAAGCCGGACCCCGGAGCCTTCGACATTGCCAAGCTCTTGCCCGTGACCTACGTCGTGGCGGCGCTGCTGCTTGGCATGAGCGTCCTGCTGATATACGCGGACATCGTCAAGCCCGTGAACATCTTCGGTTGAGCCATGACTATTCATGCCACTGTGAACATTTCCTGCCGGGCAAGGGGGATAGGCTAGCACCATGACTGTTTTCGCTGTTGAGTATGTATACGTCGCCGATTCCGACGCCCTCCGCGACGAAGCCCGCCCAGCACACCGTGCCTGGCTCGCCGAACTGGCAGAGGACAACAAGCTGCTCGCCAGCGGCCCGTACGGCGACGGTGCTGGTGCGCTGCTGATCTTCAAGTCCTCTGAAGAAGCAGAACTCAATGACCTCCTCAAGCAGGATCCATTCGCCGAAGCCGGAGTTATCGCCGGCATCCGCACCACGGAATGGTCCCCCATCATTGGCGTCCTGGCAGCCCACGCTTCCTAGCCCGGGCTACCTCCACCACAACGATCCACCCCAACCCAAGGAGTCCACGTGACCTCGGTCAGCCTGGGAATGCCAGCAGCCCCACCCCCCGTCCTTGCCCCGCGACGCAAAACGCGGCAAATCAAGGTCGGTTCCGTTGGCGTTGGCTCTGACTCGCCCATCAGCGTTCAGTCGATGACCACGACGCCCACCACCGATATCAACGCCACCCTCCAGCAGATTGCCGAACTTACTGCGTCCGGCTGCGACATTGTGCGCGTTGCCTGCCCCTCCGCTGACGATGCCGAAGCGTTGCCCATCATCGCCCGGAAGTCCCAGATCCCCGTGATCGCCGACATCCACTTCCAGCCCAAGTACGTCTTCGCCGCCATCGAAGCAGGATGTGCCGCCGTACGGGTGAACCCCGGCAACATCCGCAAATTCGATGACCAGGTGAAGGAAATCGCCGCCGCTGCCCGCGACCACGGCACCTCCATCCGCATTGGTGTCAACGCGGGTTCCCTTGAGCCGGGCATCTTGAAGAAGTACGGCAAGGCCACTCCCGAGGCACTCGTTGAGTCCGCTGTCTGGGAGGCGTCACTGTTCGAAGAGCACGGCTTCCACGATTTCAAGATCTCGGTCAAGCACAACGACCCCGTGGTCATGGTGGCTGCCTACGAGATGCTGGCAGAGAAGGGCGACTGGCCACTCCACCTGGGCGTGACCGAAGCCGGACCGGCCTTCCAGGGAACCATCAAGTCGGCCACGGCCTTCGGTGCGCTTCTTTCCCGCGGCATCGGCGACACCATCCGCGTTTCCCTCTCCGCCCCGCCGGTGGAGGAGATCAAGGTGGGCAACCAGATCCTGCAGTCCTTGAACCTGCGCCCCCGCAAGCTTGAGATTGTGTCCTGCCCGTCCTGCGGCCGTGCCCAGGTGGACGTTTACACGCTTGCGGAGCAGGTGACTGCCGGTCTGGAAGGGATGGAGATCCCGCTGCGCGTTGCGGTCATGGGCTGCGTCGTCAACGGACCGGGCGAAGCACGCGAAGCGGACCTTGGCGTGGCCTCCGGAAACGGCAAGGGCCAGATTTTCGTGAAGGGCGAAGTCATTAAGACTGTGCCGGAGAGCGAAATTGTTGAGACACTGATCGAAGAGGCCATGCGTATCGCTGAAGAGATGGGGGAGGCCGATGGCGAAGATGCTGTCAAGGGTAGCCCCGTGGTTAGCGTCTCGTAACGAGAACGGCTTAGGGGTCAGGGTGCTCGGCGGCGCCGACACCCTGGCCCTTCGCGCGCTCGCAAACGAGGACGCGGTGGCCAACGTCTTCATCCTGGCCCACCTCGAAAGCACTGGAACCGCGGCGCCTACCAGTGGCGGCGCCAGCGTGTACGGAGTCTTCGACGGCGACACCCTCCTGGGTGCGTGCTGGGCCGGAGCCAATCTGGTCCCCGTCCAACTGGATCCCGGGCTTGCCGGTTACGTGGCCAACGCGGCCCATCACAACGGGCGCCGGTACGCTTCGATTTTCGGACCCGCCGAAACCGTGCTGGCCTTGTATTCCCGCTTTGAGCAGTTGGGCCATCTTGCCCACGAGGTCCGCGCCGAGCAACCACTTCTTTCCATTTCCGGCGGCCCCGTCATCACCGCCAATCCTGACCTGACCTTTGGCTCGATGGCGGATTTCGACAGGATCCTGCCTGCCTGCGCCGCCATGTTCGAGGAAGAAGTTGGCTACTCGCCCTTCCTGGGTGGCCAGGAGTTCTACAGCAAACGGGTCGCCGGCCTCATAAGGCAAGGCCATTCGCTGGTTCATATCGACGCTGCAGGAACGGTTGTCTTCAAGGCCGATCTTGGGGCTGTCACCAAGGAAGTCACCCAGGTCCAGGGCGTGTGGATGAATCCGGAGCTGCGTGGTCGCGGCCAAAGCGCCGGTTACATGGCCGCCGTCGTCAATCTCTCAAGGTCGTTTGCCCCGGTGACGAGCCTGTACGTCAACGACTACAACACCAAAGCCCGTGCCACCTACGAGCGCGTGGGTTTTGAACAGGTTGGCACGTTCGCGACGGTCCTGTTTTAGGGCTGGAGTCCGCTGCTTGTAGTCTTATCGCGGATGGCGCATGCCACCGCATCACTCAAAACTCCGTTGGGGAACAAATGAATAAGAATGCGCTGCGCGGTTTTGCCGTGTCAGGACTGTTGGTTATGGGCCTTGCCGCGTGCGGCGGTGCCGGTACTTCCACGGAAGCGGCGTCCGCGCCGACCAGCGAAACGGCGGCGGCGACACCCACGCCGACCGCCACCGCGGCTAAGCAGTACACCGCAGAGGAGCTCACGGCTATTGCGTTGCAGTTGCGCGACATCAACGGGCTGAAATTGTCCGTTATGTCCATGGCCGATGCGAGTGGAGTGGAACAGCAGAGCCGGGCGATGTTTGAAGGCGCTGTCATCGAGCCGGCTGAGTGCAAGGAACTGATGCTGGCAAGCCTGCTCCCCACTGAAAATGTGAAAGGTGTTGTAGGGACAAGCCTCGATACCTCCACTGGCTCTTCCACCGGCGTCACATTGTCTTCCGGGGTCGACGAGGAACTTATCAAGGCAGACTTCGCAAAGCAGGATCAAATCAGCGATTGCTCCGGGATGACTATGAAGATGGGGGAAACGACAGTGACCCTTAAGGCTCGAAAGGTTGAGGCGATCGTGTCCACTCCGCTCTCCATGGCGATGCGGACCGACTCTGTCCTCGCCGACGGGCGAAAGCAATCCATGATCATGGTCCGGGGCGCAAAAGATGGCATCGTGATTACCGGTTTGGCTTACGGAGGCAAGACCGAGGAAGAGGCGATTGCCCGGGCGGTGGATCTCGTCAACCAAGCTGCGGCACTGATCAAGTAGCAGCCCAACTGCCAGCTACTTGGGGGAGTCCAGGTTGCCCGTGAGGTAGCGCTGGATGTTCGGGGCAACCAACCGGACCACCTCATCGCGAGGGGCGGACGCCAGGGGCTGCATCCGGATCACGTATCGCGCCAGCATGAGTCCCACCACTTGCGTAGCCACCAGGTTGCCGCGCAGGCGTATTTCCTCTGCTGAGCCCGGCAACCCGGCCGTGATCCGAGGCAGGACGGCCCTGGTCACCATTTCCCGCAGAAGGGCCGTCTTGGCTTGTGAACCGATGGTGCCCCGGGCGAAAGCGACCAACGCGTGCCGTGCCGGGCCCTCCCACAGCTCCAGGACGGCACGGACAATCGCCTCCGCCCTGACGGTCGGCGCCACGTTCTCGACGTCGGACAGGACTTCCGCGGGGTCTGCAGGCAATTCGACGCTGGCTGCAAACAACTCGTCCTTGCCCTTGAAAAAGTGGTGCACCATGGCCGGATCCACGCCGGCCTCGCGGGCTACTTGGCGCAGGCTAGTACCCTCGAACCCCTGTTCGGCGAAGAGCGTCCGGGCGGCGGCCACTATGGCTTCCCTGGAGTGATCTCCCGGGCTGCGTCGGCCGCGTCGCAGCTGCGGAAGGCTCATCGCGTTTGACGCCGCAAGGTCAGCGACGCCAGGACCAACACGCCCACCACGATCGCAGCCATCACCAAAGCGTCCTGCCACATTGCCGAGGTTGCCTCGGAACTACTTGCGATCTCCTTCAGGGCATCCACCGAGAAAGTCAACGGAAGGACGCCCGAAATGCCTTCCAAAACCTGGTTCATGTCTTCGCGTGCCACGAACAGTCCGCACAGCAGGATCTGGGGGACCACCACCACCGGCATGAACTGCACGGCCTGGAACTCCGTCCGCGCGAACGCCGAACAGAGCAAACCGAGGGCGACCCCCAACACTGCGTTGATCACGGCGATCAGCACCACCAGGCCGGGGCTTCCTTTGATGTCAAGGTTGAAAATCCAGTACGCCACCCCGGTAGCCACGAGGGACTGCAGGGCCGCCATGATCGAGAAGGCCAAGGCGTAGCCGAACAACAGGTCCGCTTTGTGGATGGGTGTGGTCAGCAACCGCTCCAGGGTCCCGGAGGTGCGTTCGCGGAGCATGGTGATGGAGGTGACCAGGAACATCACCACGAAGGGGAAGATGGCCAGCATCATCAGGCCCACCCGATCAAACGTCCTGGGCGCCCCTGGTGGCAGGCTTTCGTTTTCGTAGAGGAAGTACACGGCCGTCAGCAGGAGGGCCGGCACCACGAGGATCAGCGCCACGCTCCGGTGATCGTGCCGCAATTGGCCCAGGACGCGGGCGGTGGTTGCGATGGTCATTCCAAGGTTCATGACGATGCCACCTGGCTTTCCTGCTGGCCGCGGCCAGCGGCCTTGATTATGGTCAGGAACGCCCGTTCGAGGTCGTCGCTGTGTCCGCGTTCGGCGAGCTCGGCCGGTGTGAGTTGGGCCAGCAGTAGGCCGTCCCTCAACAGCAGCAAGGTGGAGCAGTGGGAGGCTTCCTCCATGACGTGGCTGGAGACCAAAAGGGTGGTTCCCTGCTCAGCCATGGCGGCGAAACGCTCCCACAGCTCGGCACGAAGCACGGGATCCAAACCCACGGTTGGCTCGTCCAGAACCAGCAGTTTCGGGTGGGCCACCAGCGCGCATGCCAGGGACACACGGCTGAACTGGCCACCGGACAGGTCAGCGGCTTTCTGCCGTGCGAAGTCCTGAAGGCCGACGGCGGCAATCGCCTCGGTGACGTCGGCCGCCGTCGCGCCGTGCATGGCGCCAAAGTAGCGGACATTCGCTTCGACGCTGAGGTCGCCGTAGACACTGGCGCCCTGGGTGACGTACCCGACGTCGTGCCTCAACGGCGCGCTTCCGGCGGGCAAACCGAGCACGGTCACTGAGCCCCGGGTGATCCTCTGGACTCCGACGATGGCGCGCATGAGGGTGGTCTTTCCGCTTCCCGATGGCCCCAGCAGTCCGGCTATCCGGCCGGATTCGACCGAAAAGTCGAGCCCGCGCAGGACGGGCGCACGTCCCAGTGAAACGTGCAGTCCTGCCGTGCTGATGGCGGCGGAGGGCGGGGGAGCGGCGTGACGGGCAATGTGCGACATGGTGGCCTCACGAACATCCAATAATTCACCAACTGATGAATTAAAGCTAAGACTGCTTCACATCCGGGTCAAGGATTTTCCTTGTCCATCGAAAGTACAAAAATCCTTGAAATCGTGTCCGCCATCACATAGGTTCATCCCAACCGTGTCGTTGGGGCGCGGATGATCACTGAGGGGAATCGTGACAATGGCAGTTGGCGTTGATCTTTCCAAAGCACTGGACAAGGCGTACGAGGACAAGAGTCTCAAGGAAATTCTGGATGCATCTCCGGCCGCCTTGGCGGGTGTCACGGATGCCACGGCAAAGGCCTTGAAGGATTCCCTGGGTATCGACACCATCCGCGAGCTCGGCAGCAATAAGTTCTTCGCAGTCGCAGGCGTACTCGTCGCCCTGGAGGGCAAGACCAAGTAGTCAACGGATAACGCTTGCGGCCGGCCGGTCGTTGAGCCACGCCCTCGCAGGATGACCAGCCCACGGCGGCCAGGGGCTTCCACTCGCGAAGGCGTGGCTCTTCCGCGTTCAGGGCAAGGCGGTGGGTGAATCCGTACATTAAAGGCGCAAGGCCGCAAGCCGGTAGATTAGTACGCAGTTGTTTTGCCACACCTGCCAAAGAAACGGATACGTACCCGTGGTCCTTCGCCTTTCCCAGTTATTCCTGCGCACCCTGCGTGAAGATCCCGTCGACGCCGAGGTCGCCAGCCACAAGCTCCTGGTCCGCGCCGGCTACATCCGCCGTGCCGCGCCAGGTATCTACACCTGGCTGCCGCTGGGCCTGAGCGTCCTGCGCAAGGTCGAAGAGATCATCCGCCAGGAAATGGCCGCTATCGGGGCCCAGGAAGTCCACTTCCCGGCCTTGCTCCCGCGCGAACCATATGAGGCCACCAACCGCTGGACCGAATACGGCGAAGGCCTGTTCCGCCTCCAGGACCGCAAGGGTGCCGACTATCTGCTGGCCCCCACGCACGAGGAAATGTTCACCCTGCTGGTCAAGGACCTGTACTCGTCCTACAAAGACCTGCCGCTGAGCCTGTACCAGATCCAGAACAAGTACCGCGATGAAGCCCGTCCCCGCGCGGGTCTCCTCCGTGGCCGCGAGTTCATCATGAAGGACTCCTACTCGTTCGACGTCGACGACGCCGGCCTCGACGCCAGCTACGCCGCCCACCGCGCTGCCTACCTGAAGATCTTCGAACGGCTGGGCCTTGAAGTCATTCCTGTCGCCGCCACGGCCGGTGCCATGGGTGGCTCCAAGAGCGAGGAATTCCTGTTCCCCACCGACATCGGCGAGGACACATTCGTTCGCTCCGCAGGCGGTTATTACGCCAACGTCGAAGCTGTCACCACCGTTGTCCCCGATGACATCGACTTCAGCAACGCCCCTGCCGCCGAGGTGCTGGATACACCGAACACCCCCACCATCGAGACCTTGGTGAACGCAGCGAACCAGCTCGCTCCGCGCGGCGAGTCCGACGGCGGCGCCTGGACGGCCGCCGACACCCTCAAAAATGTGGTCCTCGCCGTGACGCTGCCCACCGGTGAGCGCCAGATCGTCGTGATCGGCGTGCCGGGTGACCGTGCAGTTGACCTCAAGCGCGTGGAAGCAAACATCGGATCCCACCTGCCCATTGCAGGCGAGATCGGACTTGAGGCCGCAAATGAGGAAGACCTCAAGAAGCTGCCGTGGCTCGTGAAGGGCTACATCGGACCCGGGCTGTCCCTTGACCAGCCTGTCCTGGGACTTGAAGGCTCCTCCAAGGTGCTGTTCCTGGTCGACCCCCGGGTTGTGTCCGGCACCAGCTGGATCACAGGTGCCAACTCCGAGGGCAAGCACGTCTTCGGCCTGGTGGCCGGCCGCGACTTTGGCTGGGACGGCGTCATCGAGAGCACCGAAGTCCGCGCAGGCGATCCCGCCCCCGACGGGTCCGGCCCCCTGGAAACCGCACGCGGCATCGAAATGGGACACATTTTCCAGCTCGGCCGGAAGTATGCCGAAGCCCTCGACCTGAAGGTCCTGGACCAGAACGGCAAGCAGGTAGTCGTGACCATGGGCTCCTATGGCGTAGGCGTGACCCGTGCGGTTGCCGCCCTGGCTGAAGCGAACCACGACGAGCGCGGCATCGTGTGGCCCCGTTCGGTTGCTCCGGCCGATGTCCACGTCGTGGCTGTCGGACGCGGCGAGGAAATCTTCGAGGCCGCCGAGAGGCTCTCCAACGAGCTTGAGGCTGCCGGGCTGGACGTCATCTTCGATGACCGGCCTAAGGTATCTCCCGGCGTCAAGTTCGGCGACGCCGAGCTTGTGGGTGTGCCCACCATCCTTGCCGTTGGACGCGGACTGGCAGAAGGCGTTGTTGAAATCAAGGACCGTCGCAGTGGCGAGGCCGAGAACGTCTCCGTGGACAAGGCCGTGGATTACGTGGTCAACGCCGTTCGTTCCCGTTGATATCCGGTTTCGAATCCATCCAGCTCACCACTGTCATCCTGATTGTGGTGGCAGGATTCGCAGCCGGCTGGATTGACGCAGTAGTTGGGGGCGGGGGACTGATCCAGCTCCCCGCCCTGCTGCTGGTGCCCGGCATCACGCCCGTCCAAGCGCTGGCGACCAACAAGATGGGTTCGATTTTCGGGACGACGACCAGTGCAGTGACGTACTATCGCCGCGTTGGGCCGGACCTGAAGACCGCGATTCCCATGGCGGTGATTGCCCTGGCGGGAAGCTTCGGCGGTGCAATCCTCGCCGCATCACTGCCCGCGAGTGTTTTCAAGCCGATCATCGTCCTCGCGCTGATCGCCGTCGCGATCTTTACCGCGTTGCGTCCCAGCGCAGGCGAGCTGACGGCCTTGCGGCATGATGGCCACAAGCATTACGTCGTGGCCTGCCTTATTGGCGGTGTCATCGGTTTCTACGACGGCCTTATCGGCCCCGGTACTGGTTCGTTCCTGGTGATAGCCCTGGTTTCGGCCATGGGCTATGCCTTCCTGGAAGCCAGCGCCAAAGCCAAGATTGTCAACATGGCAACCAACGCCGGAGCGCTCATCTTCTTCCTGCCGCATGGCTCATTGCTGTGGGGCGTCGGCCTGGTCCTGGGACTGGCCAACATGGCGGGAGGCTATCTGGGCGCCAGAACAGCCGTGGCCAGGGGAAGCAAGTTCGTCCGCCTCGTATTTCTCATCGTGGTGGCGGCGCTGATCGTCAAACTGGGTGTGGATGTCTGGAACGAAAACTTCGCCTGACGCGGCTGCTCAGCTATTGAGCGCGCTCAGCTTTTAGGCGCAGTTGGGTCGGGAAGTTCGTGGGCGCGCGGCAGGTGTTCCAGCGTCCGGCCAGCCATGGTGCTGGCCACCCAGAGGGAGCGTGCCAGATCCCCATCGTGTCCGGGCTTTGTGGCGTACCACAACGCGTTCGCCACTTCGCGGGCAACGCTCCACTGCCGGGCGATCTCCGGATCAAGGCCTGCGGCAAGGCTGAAGTCCGCGCAACGCTCACGCAACGCGGCCTCCGGGTCTGTTCGGGAGAGGTCATGAATCCGGTTCCAGAGAAGTGGTGCCACGGAAAACTCCGCCTCGCCGATCTGCGGTTGTGGATCGATGGCAAGATAGCTCCCGCGCCCAGGCTGGTCTGCACGCGTGGCCAGGATGTTCATGAAGTGCAGATCCGTGTGCACCAACACGTCCTTGCCAGAACGGCGGCCCACGGCTCCACGCGTCTGGCACACCTCCAGGGCCGCCTCCAGCAACCACCGGGGAAAGGGCCGCTCGAGGCGTTCCCATTCGGCGGGCAGTTCGTCGCTCCAGCGCTCCGCGGTCCCTGCGATGTGGTCAAAAGCCTGCCACTGGAGTCCGTGGCCGGGCTGTATGGACAGCTCCCGGACAATGCCGCCCCAGGTGTCCACCGCCTGGTCCATCGGAGCGTCCTGTAGCCAGCGTGAGGCATCGAGCCGTTCCAGGAGCATGGAGCAGCTGGCGGCATCGGACGCCAGGAGACGGACAGCGCCATGGCCGTCCCACAGTTCCAATGCGTGCCGCTCGACCCTCGCTTCGTCGTGGGGAAAGGCAATTTTCAAGGCCGCGGCGGTGCCGTCCTGCTGGACCGGCACCACCAAGGCGCCGTGGCCGTTCCATGGTTCGTGGCCAGGTGCCAGGTCCACGGTGAGCTGCCACCGGTCGAGGGCTTCGGCGATGAGACCCGGCAGGCTGGCCAGCCAGTCCCGGCCCGCAGAGTCGCGGTTATAGCGGGCGTGGAGGTCGCCCGGAATGGGAATCATCGCGTGAAGGCTCACGCGAACAGCCTAACTCCGTGGCAAGGCCAGGCCCTTAGAAAACGCCGCTGGCGCCCAAGAGCGTTCCTATCGAGAACGTCGCGGCCAACGCCAGGGCTCCGCCGAGCACCACCCGGACAGCAGCCCGGAAGCGGGAGGCCCCGCCGATCCAGGCTCCGACGGCTCCCGTGATGGCCAATGCAAGAAGCACGGCGACGAACGTCAGCGGTACCCGCATTTCCGGTGGCGGAAGCAGGATTGCCAGCATCGGCAGCACTGCTCCCAAAGTGAAGGCCACTGCGGAGGCAAGGGCAGCGTTCCAGGGGCTCACGATGTCGTCTTCGTGGATGTTCAGTTCGGCTGAGAGGTGGGCAGCCAAGGCATCGTGTTCGGTCAGCTCCTCGGCAACGGCCCTGGCCGTCTTGGGACTGAGGCCTTTGGATTCGTAGATCGCGGCAAGCTCATTGAGTTCGTCCTCGGGTTGCTCCGCGAGTTCCCTGCGTTCCTTTTCGATCAGGGCTTTCTGGGTGTCGCTCTGGCTGCTGACGGACACGTATTCTCCCGACGCCATGGAGATCGCTCCGCCCACCAAACCCGCTGTTCCCGCGGCCAGGATGCTGCCTGTGTTGGTGGTGGCACCGGCCACCCCCACGACGATTGCGGCGACCGAAACGATCCCGTCGTTAGCCCCCAGCACCCCGGCCCGCAGCCAGTTCAGCCGGTGCGCGAGGTCGTCCCGGTGTGGCTCGTTCTCGTGGGTGGTGGCAGTTTCTGTAGAAGCCATGTTCCAAGCCAAGCACCCGTGGACGGCCTTGACCAGCATGGCTAGGCTGGCCTATCCCGCGTTCGTCACCGTTGCCGGGGTGGAAGCAGTACTCGACGTCGGTAGCGCGGGCAACTGCCCGGCGTCGAACGTGATTCCGGGCAGGGCCGCAAGCGCGGCGCCCCAGGCGACGCTCCTGCGGGCCGCCGCAAGAAGGCCATCCACCGCCCAGGCCCGGGTTTCGCCGGTGGACAAGGCAACAAGGTCCGCGAAGCCCGGCAAAGACGACGCCTCGAGCGCACCCAAAGCGGCGGCAGGGTCCTTGGCGAAAAGCTCCGGCAGCTGGTAGCCGGCCGAGGCTGGGGGCACGTCGGCGCAGTTGGCGCGGGTCAAGGCCTCGGCCTGCCTGAGCAGGAGGGCGTGCACCTGCAGGTCCTTGGCCGCCCCGGTGGCAGCGCTGGCGTCCAACCTTTTCAGGGCCACTTGGTAGGCATAGACGGCCTCCTGCTGTGAGCGGACCGCTGCGGCGAGGGCCGAGTCCGTGGTAGCCGACGACGGCTTCGGCGTCGGACTGACGGACGGGCAGGCGGCCGCCGTCGGCGTTGCCGCAGGTACCGTCGTTGGGGCCACAGTCATGGCAGCGGATGACGGGTCCGCGGGGAGGGGCAACTGCCATGCTGCGGCAAGCCTCTCGGAGTGGATCAGTTGGGCAGTTCCGACGGCGGCAAGAAGGCGGGCCATTCCGCCGTCGGCTTCGCGCGCGTCCGCCAGGCGTTTCCTTCCGCTGGCGGAGAGCTGCTCCAGCAGCGAAGCACGCGTCGGCGCCACGGTGCCCGCAGTGATGGTGGATGCCGGGGTGGAGCTGCCCGAAGCCGCGTCGGGAACCATCAGCGCCCGGGCCTGCGTTGTCAGCAAAGTCACAACACCTGCAAGAGCCGGGGTTTTGGCCTCCGGACCTTCGGCTCCGGACAGGGCTTCAGCCGCTTCAAGCAGCCCCAAGGCATCGGCCGAGGCTCCGGCGCGGGCCGATTCGGAGAAGGAAACGGCCGCAGGAGTGGCGGAATCGCGTGGAATCAGCACCATTCCGGTGCCCGCAACCAGCAGGGCCACCACGGCAACCAGCACAACCTGGCCCCAAGCCGGTGTTCGTCGTTTTTCGCTCGATTGCCCGTTCACAACACACCATGGTGTCACGTGGGCGGGGGACTCCGTGCACCATGACCGCCGGAAAATCGTTAGGCTAGTAGTCACAACAACATCTATCGGGAGGCGGCGGGCAACGTGAGTGACTCGGAAGCCACGACTTCAACAGACCGTTCTGAATCGAACTCAACGGCCACCATCCACAACCCGGAAGAAAGCAGGCTCAAGGCGCTGCTCGAACCGGCCGTCCTTGCCAGCAGGCTCTACCTCGAGGATGTCTCCATCCACGTTGCCGGATCCCACCGCACCGTCCACGTCGTGGTGGACCTCCCGCAGGAGGAAACCGGCGGCGTCAGTCTTGACACCATCGCCGATGTCTCCCGGGGACTGTCGGATATCCTTGACAACGACCCCCACGACGACGGACGTCCCTATGACCTTGAGGTTTCCTCCCCGGGCGTTGGCCGCCCACTGACCGAGCCCCGCCACTGGCACCGGGCCCGTGGCCGTATGGTCCGGGTCAACGTCATCCAGGGCGAGAACGTGTTGGGACGCATCACGTCCGTCGGTGAGAACGATGTGACGCTGATCCCCGAGCACGAAGTCAAGAAGGGCATGAAGCCCAAGCAGGGTGACCCCATCACTATTCCTTTCGACAGGATCCGCCAAGGAAAAGTCGAGATTGAATTCAGCCACCTCCATGAGGCTGCGCTGGAAGACGAGCACAACGGACCTTCCGAGGAGGCCTAATGGATATTGACATGAGCGCACTGAGACTCCTGGAGCGTGAGCGTGAAATCCCGCTGGATCTCCTGATTCCCACCATCGAACAAGCGCTGCTGGTGGCATACCACAAGACGCCCGGTGCCTACGAAAAGGCCCGCGCCGAACTGGACCGCAAGAGCGGACACGTCACCATCTGGGCCACGGAAATCGACGACGACGGCGAAGCCATCGGCGAGTTCGAAGACACTCCGGCAGGCTTTGGCCGTATCGCGGCAAGCACTGCACGCCAGATCATCCTCCAGCGCCTGCGCGATGTTGAGGACGACAACGTGCTGGGCGAGTTCAAGGGCCGTGAAGGCGAACTCGTGGCCGGAATGATCCAGCAGGGCAACAACCCGCACATGATCCAGGTCAACCTTGGGGCCATCGAAGCGCTGCTTCCGCCGCCCGAGCAGGTTCCCGGCGAGAAGTACCTGCACGGAAGCCGTCTGCGTGCCTTCGTCGTGGACGTCCACCGTGGCGCCAAGGGTCCCTCCATCACCCTCTCCCGCTCCCACCCGGGCCTTGTCCGCAAGCTCTTCGAAATGGAAGTTCCGGAGATCGCGGACCGCTCGGTTGAGATCGTGGCACTGGCCCGCGAGGCTGGTCACCGCACCAAGATTGCGGTGAAGGCCAACATTCCCGGTGTCAATGCCAAGGGTGCCTGCATCGGTGAAATGGGTTCACGTGTCCGCGCCGTCATGACTGAACTGAACGACGAAAAGATCGACATCGTCGACTTCAGCGAGGACCCGGCGACCTTCATCGCGAACTCGTTGTCGCCGTCGAGGGTGAATTCGGTCACAATCACGGACGAGGCAACCCGTTCTGCGCGCGTAGTGGTCCCCGACTACCAGCTTTCGCTGGCGATCGGCAAAGAGGGCCAGAACGCCCGGCTCGCGGCCAAGCTGACGGGATGGCGGATCGATATCGTTTCCGACGCCGCTCCCGCCAAGTCCGAATAGCGGCCGGCAGCGCGCCCGCGGCCGCCATATCCACGCCACGCTCCCGGCGCCCCTGGTTTCAGGACTCAGGGACCGGGGGGCTAGAATGGATGGAACCGGGCTTACGTCCGGTATCCATGTGTTTTGGTGTGCCACGGCTGAATTGACCGGCCTGGACTCCGGGCGACAGTAGCGTAAGGCAGGTTGGACACGTCGTGGCTGAACTGCTTGAACGCGTCCAAGGGCCTGTTCGCACGTGCATTGGATGCCGGAAGCAAGGCTCCCGGTCCGAGCTTGTCCGGCTGGTCGCTCAAGGCGGCGGTTCACCTGCTGTCCTCGTCGATGTTCGACGCCGGATGACCGGCAGGGGTGCGTGGCTTCACCCCAGCGAAAAGTGCTTGGCATTGGCGATCAAGCGTCGCGCGTTCGGAAGGGCCCTTGCGGGCGCAACTGAAACGGGCGCCGTCGAACGCTACCTCATGCCGGGTACGCCACTTGTGGAGGCCGAGGCACCCACAGGAAAACCGTCCAAACCTGAAAGCGGGTCAGAAAACTGATGGAAACCCGATGAGTTCCCAGCGATGAGTGCGTAACGATGACAACTTTGTTGCGCTCTGCAATGGGCCTTTCATGCGCGCAAGCGGCGAAGGCCCGCAGTAAGAAGTAGACGGTTCGTGCCTGGCTCGGTGCGGACCGAGACAGGAGAAATGTGGCCAAGGTCCGCGTACATGAGCTCGCCAAAGAGCTCGGTATTACTTCCAAAGATGCAGTGACAAAACTGCAGGAATTGGGCGAATTCGTTCGCTCCGCCTCTTCCACCATTGAGGCCCCCGTCGTGAAGAAGCTTCGCGACGCCTACCCGGGTGCCGGCGCTGCCAAGTCTGCCGCCCCTGCAGCCGCTCCCGCGGCTAACCGTCCCGTGTCCCGTCCGGCTGCTCCGGCTCCGGGCCCTGCAACACCGAAGGCTGCTGCCCCGGCGCCTGCAGCTCCCGCCCCGGCCGCGCCCGCTCCCTCGGCGCCGGCTCCGGCAGCCCCTGCTGCTCCGGCTGCATCCACCCCGGTTTCGGCCAAGCCCGGCGCACGTCCCGCTCCCAAGGCAGAGACTCCTTCGCCGGCCCGCCAAGGCGGTCAGGCCCCGCGTCCGGGCGGTCCCCGTCCCGGCAACAACCCGTTCGCTACGTCGCAGGGCATGCCCCGCGGCCGTGGTGGCGATGGCGACCGTCCGCCGCGTCCGGGCAACAACCCGTTCGCACCGTCCCAGGGCATGCCCCGTGGCGAACGCCGCAATGACGGCGAACGTCCCGGCGGTCCCCGCCCCGCGGCCGGTACCGGTGGTCCCCGTCCCGCAGCAGGAACGGGTGGACCCCGTCCTGCAGCAGGAACCGGCGGTCCCCGTCCGGGTGCCCCGCGTCCTGGCGCACCCCGTCCGGGCGCTCCGCGTCCTGCCGGTGGTCCGGGCGGCGGAAACCGTCCGACTCCGGGCATGATGCCCAACCGCACTGAGCGTCCGGCTCCCGGTGGCGCTGGCCGTCCCGGTGGCGCAGGCCGTCCCGGTGGCGGACCGGGTCGTCCCGGTGGTGCTCCAGGTTCAGGCACTGGTGGCGGAGCTCCCGCCGGCGGTGGCTTTGGCAAGGGCGGCCGTGGCCGCGGTGGTACCCAGGGTGCCTTCGGCAAGGGCGGTGCCGGTCGCGGCAAGCAGCGCAAGTCCAAGCGTGCAAAGCGCCAGGAACTGGAGCAGATGAGTGCTCCGTCGCTGGGCGGCGTATCAGTACCCCGCGGTGACGGCGAGACCATCATCCGCCTGCGTCGCGGCTCGTCCATCACGGACTTCGCCGAGAAGATCGATGCGAACCCCGCATCGCTGGTGACCGTACTGTTCCACCTTGGTGAGATGGCAACGGCAACCCAGTCGCTGGACGAAGACACCTTTGCCCTGCTCGGTGCTGAACTTGGGTACAAGCTTCAGGTTGTTTCGCCCGAAGACGAAGAGCGCGAGCTCCTGGACCAGTTCGACATCAACATCCAGGACGAACTTGACGCCGAAGGCGACGACGTCCTTGAGCCGCGTCCGCCGGTTGTCACCGTCATGGGTCACGTTGACCACGGTAAGACCCGCCTGCTTGACGCCATCCGCAACTCCAACGTTGTGGCCGGCGAGCACGGTGGCATCACCCAGCACATCGGTGCTTACCAGATCAGCCACATCCATGAGGGCCAGGCCCGCGACATCACCTTCATTGACACCCCTGGTCACGAGGCCTTCACGGCCATGCGTGCCCGTGGTGCGAAGGTGACCGACATTGCGATCCTGGTTGTCGCAGCCGACGACGGCGTCATGCCGCAGACGGTTGAAGCACTCAACCACGCCCAGGCGGCAAATGTGCCGATCGTTGTCGCTGTGAACAAGATCGACAAGGAAGGCGCCAACCCGGACAAGGTCAAGGGCCAGCTCACCGAGTACGGCCTGGTTCCCGAAGAATACGGTGGCGACACCATGTTCGTTGAGGTTTCTGCCCGCCAGAACCTCAACATCGATGAACTGATCGACGCAGTCCTGCTGACCGCAGACGCCGCTTTGGATCTGCGCGCCAACCCGGACAAGGACGCTCGAGGCATTGCCATCGAAGCGAACCTGGACAAGGGCCGCGGTTCCGTTGCCACCGTCCTGGTGCAGTCGGGTACTTTGGCTGTTGGTGACACGATCGTTGCCGGTACGGCCCACGGCCGCGTCCGTGCGATGTTCGACGAGAACGGTGAGGCGCTCGACGTCGCACTGCCGTCCCGTCCGGTCCAGGTCCTCGGTTTGTCCAACGTGCCGCGTGCAGGTGACACCTTCCTGGTGACCCCGGACGAGCGTACGGCCCGCCAGATCGCTGAGAAGCGTGAAGCAGCAGACCGCAACGCCGCCCTGGCCAAGCGCCGCAAGCGCATCAGCCTGGAAGACTTCGACCAGGCAGTTGCCGAAGGCAAGATCGACACCCTCAACCTCATCCTCAAGGGTGACGTGTCCGGTGCCGTGGAAGCCCTCGAAGACGCCCTGCTCAAGATCGATGTCGGAGACGACGACGTTCAGCTCCGCGTCATCCACCGCGGTGTGGGTGCCATTACGCAGAACGACGTCAACCTGGCAACGGTGGACAACGCCATCATCATCGGCTTCAACGTCAAGCCGGCTGAGCGCGTGGCTGAACTGGCTGACCGTGAAGGCGTGGACATGCGCTTCTACTCGGTCATCTACGCAGCCATCGATGACATTGAGATGGCTCTCAAGGGCATGCTCAAGCCGGAGTACGAGGAAGTCCAGCTCGGTACCGCCGAAGTCCGCGAAGTCTTCCGTTCTTCCAAGTTCGGAAACATCGCCGGCTCGATCGTCCGCTCGGGCATCATCCGCCGTAACACCAAGGCACGTGTCAGCCGCGACGGCAAGGTCATCGGTGACAACCTCACCGTTGAGACGCTCAAGCGCTTCAAGGATGACGCCACCGAAGTCCGTACCGACTTCGAGTGTGGTATCGGTCTTGGCTCCTTCAATGACATCAGCGAAGGCGACATCATCGAGACCTTCGAGATGCGCGAAAAGCCGCGCGTCTAGGTTCCGCAGGGAACGGGTCCGTCGGGTAATCCCGGCGGACCCGTTCCGTCCCCGTTTCTACTTTCCAGGAGGAAGTCATGGCTGATCCCGCACGCGCTGCCAAACTGGCACAGCGGATCAAGGTCGTCGTCGCCGAGGCCCTCGGGCGCCGGGTCAAGGATCCGCGCGTCGAGTCCATCACGGTCACTGACGCCCGCGTCACCAACGACCTTCAGCACGCCACCATCTACTACACGGTGTTTGGTGACGAGGTTGCCCACTCCGACGCCGCGAAGGCTCTGGAGAAGGCAAAGGGCGTTCTGCGCCAGGAAGTTGGCCGCAACATCACTGTCCGGCTCACGCCCACCCTTGAATTCGTGGCAGACCAGATCCCGGTCAACGCCTCGAACCTTGAGGAGCTGTTGCGCGAAGCCAAGCGTCGCGACGCCGAGGTAGCCGCTTTGGCTGCCGGCGCCAAGCACGCAGGCGACGCGGATCCGTACAAGGGCGATGATTCGGACGACATCGACGAGGACGACGTCGACGACGAGGAATTCGACGAGGACGCCACCCGCTAGCACCTGACGAGTTTTTGTACAGCCAATGCCCCTAAGACCACGTTTTAGGGGCATTTGCTGTACAAAAACTCGTTAGGATCGGAGCATGTCGGCGCACAGTGCTCACCAGCGTGATGAATACCTGAACCGGGCCATACAGCTGGCCGTCCGGAATGTCGCAGACGGCGGCGGACCCTTCGGCGCCATCGTGGTCACCCCGGACGGAACCGCCCACGAGGGAGTCAACCGGGTAACCAGGGACCACGATCCCACAGCCCACGCCGAGGTAGTGGCAATCCGCCGGGCCGCCGCGGCTATCAGGAAGTTCGACCTCTCGGGTTCGGTGCTCTACACCAGCTGCGAACCCTGTCCGCTCTGCCTCTCGGCCACGCTGTGGGCCAGGATCGGGCACGTCTACTTCGCGGCTGACAGGCACGGAGCGGCGCGGGCAGGCTTTGATGATGAACTGTTCTACGAGTACTTCGGCGGATCCAGGCCAGGGCTTCTGCCCGTGGAACACTTCGAGATCCCTGCCGCGGACCAGCCCTTCGAAGCATGGCGGAACCACGTCCGACGCACTGCCTATTAGGGCTGTCCGTTCCAGGACGTGCCGGAGCCGGGCCGCGCAGGAAGGCGGCTGACGCCCTCGAGCAGTTCCTCCTGGCCACCGCACAGCGCAATCCGGATCCAGCCCTCACCGATCGACCCGAAGGCCGTCCCGGGTGCGAACGACACACCTGAATCCGCGAGGAACTTGCGCACCCAGGTGCGGACATCGCCGTCGCTCACGTGTGAAACGTCGGCCCACAGGTAGAAGGCACCCTGCGCACCCAGGTAGGGGATGTTCTTCTCCACCAGCACGGCCGAGGCTGCGTCGCGGTTGCTCCGGTAGTGCTCGCGGGCGGTGGAAACATACTCCTGCGGCCCGGTCAGCGCCGCCAAGGCCGCGTACTGCGACGGCGAGGCCACGCAGGAGACGATCGACTCCATGACGTTGTTCATCTTCTGCTCCAACCCCGGCGGGCAGACCAGCGCACCGATACGCAGTCCGGTCAGGCCGTACGTTTTGGAGAGGGTCAGTGAAGCGAACACCCTGGCCTCGCCGGGTTTGGCGCTGTCAAAACGGACCGGGCTGACGTGCGGGACGTCGAAGGTAAAGGCTTCATAGCACTCGTCGGAGATGATCCACAGATCGTGCTTGGCGGCAAGGGCAACCAGCTGCCGGGTGGTCTCCTCGCTGATGACCGCGCCCAGCGGATTGGACGGAGAGTTCAGCATCAACACTTTGGTCCGGGGCGTGATGAGAGCTTCAATGTCCTCGATGTGCGGCTGGAAGTCGTTGTGCGGGTACAGCGGATACTGCACGGGAACTGCGTGCAGCAGCCGGGTTGTCATGGCGAATGTGGGGTATCCGGGGTTGGGGATGAGGATTTCGTCGCCGGGGGACAGCAGCAGGCTCATGGCGAAATGCAGTCCTTGTTGCGCGCCGTCCACTACGTAGACCCGGTCGGCGCCGATGTCCACACCTTGCTGTTCCCGGAACCGGGTGGCAAACGCTTCCCGGAGGGCCGGGATCCCCGCATTGGGTGTGTAGTTGGTCTCGTCCCGGTCCAAGCACGCTATCCCGGCATCCAGGACGTGGCGCGGAAGCGGGAAGCCCGGCTCGCCTATGCTCAAGACAATCGCTCCGGGGGTGGCCCAGGCGGCTTCTGTGATTTCGCGGATCTGGTTCACGGGGACGTCGCGTACGTGCGTGGCAAGCTCAGGCATGGGAGCCATCCTAGCCACCCATATACTGGTAAGCGTGCTTTCTGGACTGGTAATCGTTGACAAACCGCAGGGATGGACCAGCCATGATGTGGTTGGACGGATGCGGCGGCTGGCCGGTACCCGGAAAGTGGGGCATGCGGGAACCCTGGATCCCATGGCCACCGGGGTGCTGGTGATCGGCATCAACAAGGCGACACGGCTGCTGACCTACATCGTGGGCACGTCCAAGACCTACACCGCCACCATCAGGCTGGGTGAAACTACCATCACGGACGACGCCGAAGGCGAGGTCACGGAAGCCCGCAGCGCCGCGGCCGTCACCGATGCCGCCATCGCAGGCGGCGTCGCAGCGCTGACCGGCCCCATCCAACAGGTCCCCAGCAGCGTCAGCGCCATCAAAGTCAACGGCGAACGTTCCTACGCCCGCGTCCGCTCCGGCGAAGAGGTCAAGCTCGCTGCCCGGCCGGTCACCATCCACCGTTTCGACATCCATGCGGTCAACAGGCCCGACGGCGGCAGGGTAGTCGACGTCGACGTCACCGTCGAATGCTCTTCCGGAACCTACATCCGGGCCTTGGCCCGCGACCTCGGCAATGCGCTGGGGGTTGGTGGGCACCTCACTGCCCTCCGTCGCACCCAGGTTGGCCCGTACTCGATCGAGCAGGCCAAGACCCTCGAAGAACTGGCAGAAGAACTCGAAGTCCTTGACATGTCCTTGGCCGCACGTGCCCTCATGCCAAACCGTGAACTGAGCGAGGAAGAAACCACGGAGATCTCCTTCGGCCGCCGCATTGCCGCAGGTCCTGGAGCAGGCACTCCGGACGCGGCGACAGCCGACAAACCCGCCGCAGCATTCGCGCCGTCGGGAGAGCTGGTGGCCTTGCTGGCAGATACGGGCGCCTTCGCCAAGCCGGTGCTGGTCTTTGCGCCGGGGACAGGCCCGGGAACGGCTGCCGCTTCCGGAACGGACGCCGCTTCGGGAACGGCCGGGGCGGAGTAGGCATGGACGGGTATTTCTACGCACTCCTGGTCGTCGGCCTGGTGTCGACCATCATCTGCATCGTCGCCGGTTTGATGAAGAAGGCGCCGAACGATCCCACGATCCACTCCGTGCTGGCTGTCGAAGCGGTGCTGCTGGTCTATCTGGTGGGATCGATCGTCCGCGTTGCCTTGGGCGAGCAGATCGCGGGCGAACCCTGGGAATTCTGGGGCTACATGCTGACCGCGCTGATCATCCCCCTGGGTGCGGTGTATTGGGCCATCCTGGAACGAACCCGCTGGAGCAATTTCGTCCTCGCGGCGGTGGGCGTGACGGTCCTTGTGATGGGTGCCCGCATGAACCAGATCTGGTACTGACCTTGAAGGAAGAACACGAAGTGACTGGAACCGAGACCAACTCCGCCGGCCAACAGCCGAAGCAGAAAGACACCCGGAACACCGGCCCGGGACGTCTGCTGATTGCGGTCTACGCCGTGTTCGCCCTGTCGGCGACCGCGCGCGCCGGCTACCAGATTGCCACCAAGTTCGCCGAAGCTCCGCTGGCGCACATCCTTTCGGCGTTTGCCGCCGTCGTCTATATCGTGGCGACCGTTTCGCTGGCGAAGCCGGGCCGTACCTGGTTCAAGGTCTCGCTGGCTGCCGTACTGACGGAACTGGTGGGCGTTCTCGTGGTCGGCGCGATCAGCCTCTTCGATCCCGTCGCTTTCCCGCACGACACCGTGTGGTCGCTGTTCGGGCGAGGCTATGGCTTCGTGCCGTTGCTGCTGCCGGTCCTTGGGCTCTTGTGGCTCAACAAGCGCCGGCCGTCCTGAGCCGCCTGCCCTTGCGGGTAACCTTAGATTGTTCCGGCCCCGGGAGGTTGCCGGACGCAATGAACATCTGCAGTAAAAGGCGAGGTTGATGGTCCACATCTGGAACGATCCCACTGAGGTCCCCAAGGACTTCGGACCTACCGTAGTCACCATCGGCAATTTCGACGGTGTCCATCGGGGCCACCAGCATGTCCTCGCGCAACTGACTGACTCCGCGAAGCGGTACGGCATTCCCTCGGTTGCGGTGACGTTCGATCCCCACCCGGCCCAGGTGCATCGTCCCGAGGCCGCGCCTGAGCTGATCATGGGCCTGCCTGACAAGCTGGACGCGCTGGCCGACACCGGCGTCGACGCCGTCCTGGTCATGAAGTACACGCTGGACCTCGCGGCGATGTCGCCCACTGAATTCGTCCAGGAAGTCCTGCTGGACGGACTTCACGCCGCGCACCTTGTTGTAGGCCACGATCTCCGCTTCGGTGCAGGGAACGTCGGCGACGTTGTCACGATGCAGGAGCTGGGCGAACAACTGGGCTTTGGCGTGCAGGTGGTCAATGAATACGGGGCCGGCGGCTTCCCGCTGCATCACGACGGCGACGCCGACCGCCGCTGCTCCTCCACCTGGGTCAGGGAGGCCTTGTCCGAGGGCGACGTCGTCACGGCCGCCGCAGTTCTGGGCAGGCCGCACCGGATGCGGGGCGAAGTAGTCCATGGTGCTGCCCGTGGGCGCGACCTCGGATTCCCCACGGCCAACCTTTCCCCGGAATCAAGCGGCTATATCCCGGCCGATGGCATCTATGCCGGCTGGCTGATCGACGAAGCGGGTACGCGCTGGCCGGCTGCGATCTCCGTGGGTTCAAACCCAACCTTCGACGGCGTGAGCCGCCAGGTCGAAGCGCACGTGATCGACCGTCCGGAAGAGCGTGTTGAAGACTTCGACCTCTATGGCCAAACCGTTGCGGTCGAATTCACCAGGCGCCTGCGGGGGATGGTGGCATACCGTGGACCCGAAGCGCTGGTGGAACAAATGTGCCTCGACGTGGCCCAGGCGCGGGAGCTGCTCGCCCCGCGGTAGGGGATTTCGACAACACTGGCGGCCTGCCGGTAAACTGGTGAATGGTTCTGGCCGCAGTCCGTGGCAGCTGGACCTGTTTTTGTGTGTGGAGACGCACCAAGGGCAACCCGGCAGCGAAGCGCTGCATCGGGAAGCACGGCACAACTCTAGGAGTTCACGTGGCACTTGACGCCGCTGTAAAGCAGTCCATCATCAAGGAATACGCAACCTCTGAAGGCGACACCGGTTCGCCCGAGGTCCAGGTTGCAGTCCTGACCCAGCGGATCAAGGATCTGACTGAGCACATGAAGGAGCACAAGCACGACTTCCACACCCAGCGCGGTCTGCTCGCACTGGTTGGTCGTCGCAAGCGCATGCTTTCCTACCTGAAGGACACCGACATCGCCCGCTACCGTTCGCTCATCGAGCGCCTCGGCCTGCGCCGCTAGTCTGTCTTTGGCGGCCCGGTCCTTCGCGGAACGGGCCGCCTTCTTCACCAACAACTAAACACAGGAATCAACCGCATCGCGCATTCGCGGTCCTCGGTAGTGATTCCCGGGATGTGTGCCGCAGGAGGTGCAGCCCGTGGATCTCGATCGATGACCGGGTGTAGTACAGGCCAGTAAAAAAGAAGGGGCCTGGGTTGATGCGGTGGACTTCCGCTAACAGAAACGGAGGTGACTCTCCATGGAGGGTCCCGAAATCCAGTTCTCCGAAGCCATCATCGACAACGGCCGGTTCGGCAAGCGCGTCATTCGCTTCGAAACCGGTCGCCTTGCCAAGCAGGCAGCCGGCGCCTCGATGGTCTACATCGACGATGACACCGCGCTTCTTTCCGCAACCACCGCCGGCAAACAGCCGCGCGAAGGTTTCGACTTCTTCCCGCTGACGGTCGACGTCGAAGAGCGCATGTACGCTGCCGGCCGCATCCCGGGTTCGTTCTTCCGCCGCGAAGGCCGCCCGTCCACTGAAGCCATCCTGGCTTGCCGCCTTATGGACCGCCCGCTGCGCCCGGCCTTCGTCAAGGGCCTGCGCAACGAGGTCCAGATCGTCGTCACCGTTCTGGCGATCAACCCGGACGAGCTCTACGACGTCGTCGCCATCAACGCCTCCTCGATGTCCACGCAGCTTTCCGGCCTCCCCTTCTCCGGCCCGATCGGTGGCGTCCGCGTCGCCCTCATCGCCGATGAGCAGGGTTCGCAGTGGGTTGCCTTCCCGAAGCACTCCCAGCTCGAGAACGCCGTGTTCAACATGGTTGTGGCCGGCCGCATCGCCGGTGACGACGTCGCCATCATGATGGTTGAAGCCGAAGCCACCGACAACTCCTGGAGCCTCATCAAGGAACAGGGCGCCACTGCCCCCACCGAAGAGGTTGTTTCCGAGGGTCTCGAGGCTGCCAAGCCGTTCATCAAGGCACTCTGCGAAGCACAGGCAGACTTGGCAGCCCGCGCTGCCAAGCCCACGGTCGAGTTCCCGGTCTTCCTCGATTACCAGGACGACGTCTACGCTGCCGTTGAAGCCGCTGCCGCCGACAAGCTGGCCGCTGTCTTCCAGATCGCCGACAAGCAGGAGCGCGACAACGCCTCCGATGAGCTCAAGGACGAAGTCCTTGGTGCACTCGCCGGAGAGTTCGAGGGCCGCGAAAAGGAGCTGTCCGCAGCGTTCCGCTCGGTCACCAAGCACGTCGTGCGCCAGCGCATCCTCAAGGACCAGGTCCGCATCGACGGCCGTGGCCTGACGGACATCCGCCAGCTGACCGCCGAGGTCGAGGTTCTTCCCCGCGTTCACGGCTCGGCCATCTTCGAACGCGGCGAGACCCAGATCATGGGTGTCACCACGCTGAACATGCTCAAGATGGAGCAGCAGATCGACTCGTTGTCGCCGGTAACGCGCAAGCGCTACATGCACAACTACAACTTCCCGCCGTACTCCACCGGCGAGACCGGCCGCGTCGGTTCCCCGAAGCGCCGCGAAATCGGCCACGGCGCCCTTGCAGAGCGTGCACTGGTTCCGGTTCTGCCCACCCGTGAAGAGTTCCCGTACGCCATCCGCCAGGTATCCGAGGCCCTCGGTTCCAACGGTTCGACGTCCATGGGCTCGGTTTGCGCCTCCACGCTTTCCATGCTCAACGCAGGTGTGCCGCTGAAGGCTCCCGTCGCCGGTATCGCCATGGGCCTGGTTTCCGACCAGGTTGACGGCCAGACCCGTTACGCAGCTCTGACCGACATCCTCGGCGCCGAAGACGCTTTCGGTGACATGGACTTCAAGGTCGCCGGTACGTCCGAGTTCGTCACGGCCATCCAGCTGGACACCAAGCTGGACGGCATCCCCGCATCCGTGTTGGCCGCAGCACTGAAGCAGGCCCGCGAAGCCCGCCTCCACATCCTCGAGGTCATCAACGCAGCGATCGACACCCCGGACGAGCTCTCCGAGTTCGCACCGCGCGTCATCGCCGTCAAGATCCCCGTGGACAAGATCGGCGAGGTCATCGGCCCCAAGGGCAAGATGATCAACCAGATCCAGGAAGACACCGGCGCGGACATCTCCATCGAAGATGACGGCACCGTCTACATCGGCGCTACCAACGGCCCGTCCGCAGACGCTGCCCGTTCGGCAATCAACGCCATCGCCAACCCGCAGGTACCTGAAATCGGTGAGCGCTACCTGGGTACGGTCGTCAAGACCACCACCTTCGGTGCCTTCGTTTCCCTTACCCCGGGCAAAGACGGCCTGCTGCACATCTCCGAGCTCCGCAAGCTGGCCAACGGCAAGCGCGTGGACAACGTCGAAGATGTCGTCTCCGTCGGCCAGAAGGTCCAGGTCGAGATCACCAAGATCGATGACCGCGGAAAGCTGTCCCTCTCGCCGGTTGTTGCCGAAGAAGAAGGCGCCACCGCAGAGGAAGCTCCGGCCGAAGCCGCCGAAGCTTCTGCAGAGTAGTCTGTAAGCAGTACACCCGGCGGGGCCGGTGGACTTGAAAAGGTCCACCGGCCCTTCCGGCCTTAACCCGAAACCTGAAAGGCTTTGATGACTGTCGTACCCTTGCCGTTGGAGCAGACCCTTCCCGGCGGCGAATTGATCCATGGTGCCGAGGGCGGTTCCGTCGTTCGGCGTTCGGTCCTTCCCGGCGGCGTCCGCGTCTTGACCGAGGCGATGCCGGGTCAGCGTTCGGCCACCATCGGGTTCTGGGTGGCAGTAGGGTCACGCGACGAGGCAGAGGGCCAGCACGGGTCAACGCACTTCCTTGAACACCTCTTGTTCAAGGGCACCAAGCGCCGCACTGCCCTGGAAATTGCTTCCGCCTTCGACGAGGTGGGGGGCGAGTCCAATGCCGCGACGGCAAAGGAAAGCACCTGCTACTTCGCCCGGGTGCTGGACACCGATCTCCCCATGGCCATCGACGTCATTGCGGACATGATTACCGGTGCGGTCCTGGACCCCGCTGAGCTTGAGCAGGAACGGGATGTCATCCTCGAGGAAATCGCCATGGACAGCGACGACCCCACGGACGTAGCCCATGAAAAGTTCGTGGCCGCCGTGCTGGGCGACCATCCGCTGGCCCGCCCCATCGGGGGAACGCCGGACGCCATCAAGGCCGTCGCACGCGATTCCGTATGGGAGCACTACCAGCGCTACTACCGCCCGGAAGAGCTGGTCATCACAGCTGCCGGTGGATTGGATCACGACGTCGTCTGCGGGCTGGTCCTCGACGCCCTGACCGCTGCAGGCTGGAAGCTTGACCCCCATGCCGCTCCGGTGAACCGGCGCGGTACCGACAGGGCCGTGATCACCGGTACGTCGGGACTCCATGTGGTCAAGCGTCCCGTGGAGCAGGCCAACATCATCATGGGTTGCCCGACGATGGTTGCCACCGATGACCGCCGCTTTGTCATGAGTGTCCTCAATGCGGTTCTGGGCGGAGGGATGTCCTCGCGGCTGTTCCAGGAAATCCGCGAAAAGCGCGGACTGGTGTACTCGACATACTCTTTCACTGCCGCCTATGCCGACGCCGGCTACTTTGGCATGTATGCCGGGTGCACGCCCTCCAAGGTCCGCCAAGTGCTTGATCTGCTGGGCGTGGAGTTGGACAAGCTCGCCGAGGACGGCATTACGGAAGAGGAACTCAGGAAAGCCGTCGGGCAGCTCAGTGGCGGGATTGTCCTTGCCCTTGAGGACACGGGTTCCAGGATGTCGCGGCTTGGCCGGGCGGAACTGGTGTCCGGCGAGTTCCAGGACATCGACGAAACCCTGGCCCGTATCCAGGCGGTCACCGTGGAGGAGGTCCAGGAACTCGCACGCGAACTGGCCGGGGCGCCCCGGACCATCACGGTGGTTGGACCGTTCGAAGAATCGGAGACTTTCGGGCTCTGAGGCCTGTCCGGTTTCTACCGGCTATGGACGCGCGCGGCCTCAAAGAGGCAGCATGATGGTGATGCTGCCCCGTTGGCTTTGGAGACGTGATGGACCTGCCCCCAACCGGTCGTGCCGTCGATATCCTGCGGGAGTTCCTTGGCCACTGGACCGGCATTACGGAAATCGCGTCCTCGCCGTGGGGGACCGCTAGGACAGCCGATGCCGAAGTGGTTTTCACCGGGACCGCCGGTGGCCACGCGGTGGTCCAGAGCTACAAGCATCGGGAGCCTGACGGAAGCCACTTCGAGGGACATGGCATGTTCACGGTTGACCGGGATCACGGTGGCACCCTGTGGTACTACGTCGACAGCATGGGAAAGCCGCCGGCCGCCCCCGTCAGGGGGACGTGGAGTGCCGGCATGCTGACGTTGGAACGGCGCACGGCCGACGGCGTGGCACGACACACTTTCCGAGTTGAGGACGGCGTGCTGGTGCACACCGCCGATCTACGGTTGGAGGGTCACGCAGCCTTCAGCCCCCTGTTGAAAAGCGTCTTCAGGAAAACGGCTGTGCCTGCCGTCCGCTAGCCTCCGGCGAACGGCGGAAGAACGTCAATGACGTCGTCGGCACCGAGCGGCGCAGAATGGTCCCGCACCGCAACTTCGTTGCGGAGGAAGCTGCTGCGCGCCACGATCCTGGCCAACGTCGGCGTGCCTTCCGGAGGCACAGGACGTTCGACGGCGAGGGCGGCTTCCAGGAGCGCTTCCAGACTGGTGCCTTCCGGAAGTGCATGGAGTTCTTCTTCGACTCCCGCTGCCGCGCGCGCGGCAGCGAAGTAACGGACCAACAAGTTTTTCAGCCTCCGATTGCGCTCATGCTGCGGTCCGGCTGGACGAAGTCCGCTGCGCCGAGACCGGTGTGGTCCATGCCATGGGCCTTGGGCTTGATCCACATGGCGTCCTGCCAACGTTCGGCGAGTTCGGAATCTGTTGCCCCACTGCGGAGGAGCCCCAGGAGGTCGAACTCCTCCCGCGAGAACAGACAGCTCATGATCTTGCCTTCGGCGGTAATGCGTGTACGCCGGCAGTCGGAGCAGAAAGGCTCGGTGACCGAGGCGATGATGCCCACCGTTCCCAGGACGGGACCTGACGCTTCAGCCGAACCGGTGTCCCGGCGTCGTACTTCAAACCTCTCGGCAGGGGCGCCGTCGCGTTCGCGCGGGTCGGGGGAGAGGACGAAGTCGCGGGAGAGGAGCTCCCGGATCTCCGCGGCGGTGATCATGTTCCGGCGGGTCCAGCCGTGGTCGGCGTCCAGCGGCATCTGCTCGATGAAACGTAGTTCGTAACCGCGGTCCAAAGCCCACGCCAGGAGGTCCGGGGACTCGGTGTCGTTGATGCCGCGCATGAGCACGGCGTTGAGCTTCACCGGGCCGAGGCCCGCAGCCCAGGCGGCATCGACGCCGGCCAGTACACGGTCCAGGAACGGACGCCGGGTGAGTTTGGCAAAGGTTTCCTCGTGGAGGGAATCGAGCGAGACGTTGATGCGGGTCAGGCCGGCAGCCTTCAGGGCTTCTGCCTTCTTGTCCAAGCCCACACCGTTGGTGGTCATGGAGATGGGAAGGTCAGGATGCTCGCTCCGGATGCCGGAGATGATCTCCGCCAGATCGGCACGTACCAGCGGCTCACCGCCGGTCAGGCGCAGTTCCCGGACACCCAGCGAGTTGACGCCGATGCGGACGATCCGGACGATTTCGTCCCGGGTCATCACCGCTTGCTTGGAGAGCCATTCGAGGCCTTCGGCAGGCATGCAGTAGGTGCACCGGAGGTTGCATTTGTCCGTCAGGGATAGCCGCATGTCAGTGGCGCGACGACCATGGCGGTCCCACAATCCGGCCGGAGTGCCGGCAGGGCGGGGCGGCGGCGTTGCCGCACCGCTTTCCGTGCCGCCGACGGCTCCACTGGAAGGGGGCATTGGCATGCCCAACTGAACACTCATGAATTCAGGCTACGCCACCCGGGCGTGATCAGTGACACCGGTTACAGGCAGGGAGTTCTTACGGAATTCCTACGGTTGGGCCGCTGATGCTGGAATCGCGTGCCGGGCACCGTTGGCAAATCTATGCTGAAAGCGTGACCACTAATACGGCATCATCAGGGGAACCCGGAAACCGGCGTATCCTCCTGGTCGAGGACGAAGAGACGATCGCCGATGTCGTCCGCGATTACCTGGTGATGGCGGGGTTCCAGGTGGACACGGCAGGCGATGGCTTCACGGCCCTGACCCTGGCCGCACAGCGCAGGCCGGACCTCGTCATCCTGGACCGCATGCTGCCGGGACTGGACGGGGTCGAAGTGTGTCGAAGGCTGCGCCAGACCATGACCGTGCCGGTCATCATGGTCACAGCGCTGGGAACCGAAGATGACCGGATCCTCGGGCTGGAGATGGGGGCAGACGACTACGTGACCAAGCCCTTCTCTCCCCGGGAGCTGGTCCTGCGCGTCAAGTCGGTGCTGCGCCGAAGCATCAAGGAATATGCCCCGGAACCATCGGTCGAAGCAGCAGGTCTTGAACTTGATCCAGCGTCGCGGACCGTCACGCTGGACGGGCAGTTGCTCTCGCTGACCGCCCGCGAGTTCGACCTCCTTGCCTTTCTGATGCGCAGGCCCCATCAGGTGTTCAGCCGGGAAGAACTCATCAAGGCAGTGTGGGGATGGGATTTCGGGGATCTCTCGACCGTTACCGTCCACGTCCGCCGGCTGCGCGAGAAAATCGAGGTCAACCCCACCAAACCGGAACTCATCAAGACCGTGTGGGGTGTTGGCTACCGCTTCGACGTGTCTCCGGACGGCAAACGGGAGGCCGCGCATGGAAGGTAGCGAACTCTGGACCATCCTGGGCTGGGTCCTCTTCTGGGCCGTACTCATCGGCGCCGCGACCCTCGCCCTGCTGCGGATGCTTCGCAGGGCCTCAGTCTTGGCTCAGATCTGCATGGTGGTGGTCGCCACGGTGGCCGTGTTGGTGGCCGGTATGGTCAGTGCCTTCAACGCGATGTTCATCTCTGCCAGGGACCTCGAAGTGATGTGGTACATCCTCGCGACCGCATCGGCGGTCGCTGTCGCCCTGTCCCTCGTGCTCGGGGCAGGAGTGTCCAGGAACGCGGCACGGTTGGTGGACGCGGCCCGCAGGATCGGTCGCGGCGAAACGCTGGAGCACTCCCGGGCCGAGGGTCGCAAGGCGGCTCCGGCGATGACATCGGAGCTGGCCGAACTGGCGCAGGAACTTGAGGCGAGCAGCCGCAGCCTCGCCGAATCCCGCGAACGCGAGGCCGCCATTGAGAAGGCCCGGCGCGAGCTGGTGTCCTGGATCTCGCATGACCTGAGGACCCCGCTGGCCAGCATGCGAGCCATGACGGAAGCCCTCGAAGACGGAATGGCCCCGGATGTCCAGGGCTACTACCGGAAAATCATCGGGCAGACCGAGCAGATGACCGCGATGGTCAACGACCTCCTGGAACTGTCCAAGATCCAAGCCGGGAGCCTTCGCCTGCGCGCTGAAGCGCTCGATTTGTACGACCTCGTCAGCGACGCCCTGTCCGATCTGGCACCTTTGGCAGCGAAGCGCGGCATCAAGCTCGACGGCGGTGGCGCCCGTGAGTGCATGGCGGTGGCCGACGGGCCGAGCCTGGCCAGGGCAATCCGGAACATCCTCCTGAACGCCATCATCTACAGCCGGCCGGACACCGACGTCCATGTCAGCGTCGGACGGGACCACGGCAACGCCGTCATCGCGGTCCAGGACCAGTGTGGAGGTATCCCGGAAGAGGACCTTCCGCACCTTTTCGAAACAGGGTGGCAGAAAGACCCCTCGCGGGGCTCGGCGGCGGCCCTGCAGGGAAGCTACAGCGGGGCAGGCATAGGACTGAGCATGGTGGCCGGCATCGTCACCGCCCACGGCGGCGTGGTGACTGTGGGCAATGTCGACGGCGGTTGCCGCTTCGCGCTCACGCTGCCGGCGGGATCAGTTCCGGCGGACTCAGTTCCTAATGCTGCCGCGACGAATCAAACCGTGGGCGCGACTGAACCGAACATTGTCCGTGGAGGCACATCATGAGTACGCCGGTACGCAACACGATTAAAACCGGGCGCCCCACGGGCGGCCCGCGGCTGTGGGCGCCTCTGGCAGGGCTGGTTGCAGGCGCGGCAGGAATTGCGGCAGGGGAGCTCACTGCCGGTCTTCTCAGCCCCTTGGTTTCCCCGGTGACGGCCCTCGGCGGAGCTGTAATCGACGCCGTGCCACCGGGGGTGAAGGATCTTGCTGTTCAGCTCTTCGGTACGGCCGACAAAGTTGTCCTGGTAGCTTCCATCGTGCTGGTTGCCGGGTTCCTGGCCGCGCTCGCGGGCATCCTTGAACGCCGACGCCCCGGTCTTGGCCTGGCACTGGCGGGACTTGCGGGCGCCGCGGGACTGACCGCCGTCGTGACCCGTGCCCAAACCAGCCCGCAGGCGGCACTGGCACCGATCGTCGCCGCCGCCATCACGATGCTGCTGTTGAGGATGCTCATCCAGCGGCTCAACACTTGGGTTCCCCGGGGAACGGGCATTACGGCCCCGGAGCACGAGGGCGGGCAGGCGCCACTGGCCAGAAGGGGTTTCCTGAACGCCATGACCGGAACGGCCCTTGCCGCTGTGGTGGGAGGAACGGTGACAGCGATATTCACCCGGGCCACCGCTGTGGCCGCGGGGTTCCGTAGCTCACTGAAGCTGCCGGCAGCTGCAACACCGCCACAAACCGTTCCGGCGGGGGCCTCGCTTTCCCTGCCGGGCATCAGCGCCCTGGTAACCCCGAACTCCGACTTTTACAGGATCGACACCGCCTTGACGGTTCCTGCCATTGACCCGCCGGCGTGGAAGCTGAAAGTCACCGGAATGGTGGAACGGGAAGTCGAACTGGACTTTGCCGCGCTCCTGGCCAAACCCATGACCGAACGCCACATCACCATCGCCTGCGTCTCGAACAACGTGGGTGGGGACCTCATCGGCAACGCCCTGTGGCTGGGGTGGCCGGTGCGTGAGCTGCTCGCCATGGCCGGGCCCAAGGCCGGTGCGGACATGGTGCTGTCCACCAGCAACGACGGCTGGACCGCCAGCACGCCGCTGGAGGCGCTGACCGACGACCGTGACGCGCTGCTGGTGGTCGGCATGAACGGAGAACCGCTGCCCTTGGAACACGGCTTCCCTGTCCGGATGATCGTGCCCGCACTTTACGGCTTCGTTTCCGCCACAAAGTGGTTGACTGAACTCAAAGTGACCCGCTTTGCCGACGACACCGGGTATTGGACCACCCGGGGCTGGAGTGACCACGGGCCCATCAAGACACAGTCCCGCATCGACGTGCCACGCAATGGACGGACTGTCCAAGCGGGAAAGGTGCAGTTCGGCGGCGTTGCCTGGGCGCAGCATCGCGGCGTGGAACGGGTCGAAGTGCGCGTCAACCGTGGGCCATGGCAGAAAGCACAGCTTGCGAGCGCCATCTCCACCGACACGTGGTATCAGTGGCAGATCGGGATCGATCTCACCGCCGGCGATTACGAAGTCCAGGTCCGGGCCACAGACTCAAGCGGCCAGCCCCAAACCGAAGACAAAGCTCCGGTTGCCCCTGACGGCGCCACGGGCTACCACACCATCAGCGTCAAAGTGGCCTGAGCATCTACTCTGGGAACGTCCGGTTGTTTGCCGGAAGCCCACGTGCCCCAGGAGGATACCCGTGCCCCGATCTGTTGCAGCCCATCGCCAGGCAGTGGTGGAACTGTTGACGGCCGTCACCGCCAGGAAGGGAACACTGCGGCTTCCGCTGGTGGACGCGCTCGGAAAGGCGCTCGCCGTCGACGTCCACGCACCGCTGGCCCTGCCGCCGTTCGATAACTCCCAAATGGACGGCTTTGCCGTCCGTTCCGCGGACATTCCCGACGGCGGCGCGAAGCTTCCGGTGTTGGCGCCCGTTCCGGCAGGTGCCGCTCCGGCGGCCCTGGAGCCGGGCCACGCTGCCCCCATCATGACCGGGGCCATGATGCCTGAGGGCGCGGACGCCGTCGTACCTGTCGAGAAGGCGACGCCCAGCAGCTTCCCGGCGCCGACCGTGCTGGACGCAGAGGTCGGGCTGCCGGTGGTCGAACCAGGGACGTACGTGCGCCGACGCGGCAGTGACATTGACAAGGGTGCGCTGGCGCTGGCTGCCGGCACTTTGCTGGGTCCTGGTCAGCTGGGTCTGCTGGCAGCCTTGGGGATGGTGGAGGTGGAGGTCCGCGAGCCTGTACGTGTCCTGCTGCTCACGACCGGGGACGAGGTCCTCGAGCCGGGCGCGGAACTGTCACCTGGCAAGATCTATGACTCCAACGGCACTTTGCTGGAAACCTCAATGCGGCAGGCCGGGTTGGAGGTAGTCCGCACCGGTATTTCGGACGACAAACCGGAGGGTCTGCTGGCGGTCCTGGACCGTCACCTCGCAGGCGGGAACGACGGCGGCACCCCGGTTGACGTCATTGTCACCACCGGGGGAGTCAGCAAAGGAGCCTACGAAGTCGTTCGTCTTGCCACGGCAGGGCAGCCGGTGGACTTCCTCCATGTCGCCATGCAACCGGGCGGGCCCCAGGGGCTGGGAACCTACAACGGGGTACCGTTCATTGGCTTCCCGGGAAATCCGGTCAGCTGCCTGGTCTCCTTTGAGATGTTCCTGCGCCCCGCCTTGTCCCAGGTGACCGGGGCCCCCGCACCCCGGCCAGTGCTGAAGGCGCGCCTCGCTGAGGGCCTCACATCTCCCCAAGGCAAACATCAGGTGCGCCGGGGGACCGCCTTGGACGGTGTCGTACGCATGGAGGGCGGTGCAGGCTCCCACCTGGTCCATGCCTTGGCCCGTGCCAATGCTTTGGTGCAGATTCCCGAAGACGTCACGGAACTCACCGAAGGTGACGAAGTGGAAGTATGGATGCTGTGAACCACACTCCCGAAAACCCGGCAGGCACCACGGGCCTGACCCATCTGCGGCAGGACGGCACTGCCCAGATGGTGGATGTCTCCGACAAAGCCGTGACCACCCGCGAAGCCACAGCTACGGCCACGGTCCGCTCCACCGCTGAAGTCCTGGCCCTGTTGGGCGCGGGCGAACTGCCCAAGGGCGATGCCCTGGCAGTGGCGCGGGTCGCCGGCATCATGGCGGCCAAGAAGACCCCCGAATTGATCCCGCTGTGCCATCCCTTGCCCATTTCAAAGGTCACTGTGGACTTCGAACTGTCTACCGATTCGGTGGGAATCCTGGCCACCGTCAAGACCCGGGGTGTGACCGGCGTCGAGATGGAAGCCTTGACGGCGGCCTCCGTGGCGGCGTTGAGCGTCTACGACATGATCAAGGCCGTGGACAAGCACGCGGTGCTCAGCGACATACGCGTCCTTTCCAAGAGTGGCGGCAAGAGTGGTAGCTGGGATGTTTCCGGGCATTCCCGTGACGGGGAGGCGGGCGCATGAGCGCGTGCGAGCCCCACGCACACGGGTCCCGGAAGGCCGGCGTCGTGATTGCCTCCACCCGGGCGGCGGCCGGTCTGTACAACGACGAAACAGGGCCGGTGATTCTCGATTGGCTTAAGGAACACGGTTTCGACACCTTCCCCACCATGGTTGTTCCTGACGGCGAACCTGTGGGTGCCGCGCTCAGGGCACTTCTGACCCAGGAACCGGGCGTTGTCATCACCAGCGGTGGAACGGGACTCAGCCCGGACGACAAGACACCTGAAATGACGCTGCCACTGCTGGACCGGGAAATCCCGGGAATCATGGAAGGCATCCGACGCGCGGGCGCCGCCAAGACCCCCATGGCTATGCTGAGCCGCGGTCACGCAGGCGCTGCCGGGAAGACATTCATCATCAACCTGCCGGGATCGCCCAAGGGAGTCATGGACGGACTCGCCGTCCTTGACCCCGTCATTGGCCATCTCTGCGAGCAACTGGAAGGAAACCATGGACACTGAAACGGACTTCGAGGTTGTCAGCGCTGTCTTGAGCTCAGAGCCGATCTCGGTGGACCAAGCCATCAGGGCAGTGGAATCGGATACTGCCGGCGCGGTGGTCAGCTTCAGTGGCGTGGTGCGGAACCACGACGGCGGCAAGGCAGTGGACCGGTTGAGCTACAGTGCACATCCCACTGCTCACCAGGTCATGTCCGACGTCGTCGCGCAGCTCGTCGCTGAACACTCGGGCGAAGCTGACCAGCCGGTCCGCATTTGGGCAGCCCACAGGGTCGGCATGCTGGAGATCGGTGATCCCGCGTTGGTATGCGCTGTGGCAGCTGCCCATCGCGGACAGGCGTTTGCCGTATGCTCCGAACTCGTTGACCGGGTCAAGGAGCAGGTTCCCATTTGGAAGGAACAGTTCTTCTCCGATGGCACCGTTGAGTGGGTTGGCGCGGGGGAGTAGGCGGGAGTCACGGTTCCTTCCCGGGCCCGGCCCGGCGGTAGGGTTAACGGCATGACCGAACAACTTGCTGTTGCAGTGCTGGGCGCCCACGGGCGCATGGGAATCGAAGCCGTTAAGGCCGTTGAAGCAGCCGGGGACATGACTTTGGTGGCCGCCCTCGGCCGTGGTGATTCCCTGGAGAAACTGCTCGACGCCGGTGCACAGTACGTTGTCGACCTCACCGTTCCGGACATCACCGAAACCAATGTGCGCTTCGCCGTCGAGCATGGGATCCACGCTGTTGTGGGTACCACCGGCTGGGATGCGCAGCGGCTGGAATCCTTGCGGACCCTCTTGGAGCAGAAGCCGGACACCGGTGTCCTGATCGCTCCGAACTTTGCCCTTGGATCGGTGCTTGCCAGTGCTTTCGCGGCCAAGGCATCGCAGTATTTCGAATCCGTGGAAATCATCGAGCTTCACCACCCCAACAAGGTGGATGCGCCTTCGGGCACCGCCGTACGGACAGCACAGCTGATCGCGGGGGCCCGCCAGGAGGCTGGTGTCCCGGCCAGCCCGGACGCCACCGAGACATCGCTGGACGGGGCCCGGGGCTGCGACGTGGACGGCGTCCGTGTCCACAGCGTCCGGCTCCGCGGGCTGGTGGCCCATCAGGAAGTGCTCTTTGGTGGACCCGGCGAGCAGCTGACCCTGCGCCACGACTCCTTCGACCGTGCCTCGTTCATGCCCGGTGTCCTGTTGGGACTGCGCAAGGTCGCAGCAAACCCTGGCCTGACGGTCGGCCTGGACGGCTACCTGGACCTGGGGCTTTAGACCGTGGCGAATTTCCTGTCAGCCCTGAAGAAAAACCGCACCAAGATCTGGGTAGGAGCCATCACCCTGCTGCTGGTGTTGTACCTGGTGGTCTCAGTGCAGCGCTCGTTCCTCCTGCTCGGTGACCCCAATCTGGTAGCGAAGGGGATCGGAGCGGCCTATCTGGTGCTTCCGGTCATTGGTGCATGGGCATTGATCCGCGAACTTCTCTTCGGCGCCCGCACGGAGCAGATGGCCAAGGTCTTGGAGGCCGAAGGCGGACTGCCCGAAGACAACCTGCCCCGGACACCAGGTGGCCGGATCGTGCGTGCAGCAGCAGATGCCGAGTTTGAGAAGTACCGCGCTGAAGCTGAGGCGGCGCCCGACGATTGGCGCTCATGGTTCCGGCTGAGCTGCGCCTATGACGCCTCTGGCGACCGCAAACGTGCCCGGGCGTCCATGCGGGACGCCGTGAAGCTCTTCCGCTCTCAGCCCACGGCAGCGGGGCGGTAACTGCCCAGCCTTGAGGCCAGGTGGGCCACCCATTCCAGTGGCCCGCGCCGCCCGAGAACGGCAAAGCAAACCCCGATGCTGATGGCGCACAGCGCTTGCGCCCAGTACATTCCCTCGTCGGTCCACCCAGCTGGCAGGGGTTGGTTGGTAAAGCTGGAAACCACCCATACATGTGCCGAATACAGGCTCAGGGTCATGGCGCCCGGACCACTGAGTAGTATCAGGACATTGACTCCGACGCGTTCGGACACCCTGCCCAGGAGCAGGAAGAAGCCCACAACAGCGGCGGCCACGCCGCTGGTGTGCACCAGGTCCAGGGTGGTGCCCGCGTGGGGTGACGCCGTGGCCAGCCACCACCACGAATCCACTTGCTGCAGCCCTGTGAGATTGACCTGGAGCATGCTTTCCAGCGGGTACCCCCTGGTTCCGGGCAACACGGACAGGGCAGCGCGGCCACCCCACGCTTCCATGGCCAGGGTCCCCAGCACTTTTGCGACACTCGCTGCGACAATTCCGCACGTCAGCAGCATCAGCTGCACCTTCGCCGTCGTCAGGGCCAGCCGCCCGATCACCAGGCCGACCAGAAGGTAGGAGATCCACTGGCACACGGGGTAATAGCCAGTGAAGAACAGGTCTGCGAGGAGGCGGCCGGGCGATTCCAGGTCCTCCCAACCAGGATTGTGCCCCAACTGCAGTGGCGGCTCCGCGTCCAACAGCATGGGGCGGATCAGGTACGCAAGGACCGGTGAGCCGACGATCCATCCCGCGGCCCAGAAACACAAGGCCTTCAGCTGCAAGCCGAGGAACGGCAGGATGCACAGGAACAACACCGCGTAGTGCACAAGGATCACCGCGACGTTGACGTCCAGGCCGCCGAGCGTCAGCCCGACGACGGCGATCACCAGGGCGCGCATGGCCACGCCGCCCCGGGCGGACCATAGCTCCGCACCGCTGCGTGGCTGCTGCTTACCGGTGGTCAGGGCCAAGCCGATTCCGGCCAGTACAGCAAACAGGGCAGCTGAACGGCCTGAGAATACCAGGCCAACCATCGTTGGCTCCCACTGGGGCGCGGGGCCGAACGTCGGCATCAAGTGGGTCGCCATCATGCCAAGCAGAGCCGCTCCCCGGGCAGCGTCGACGCCGATGAGCCGGGGAGTTGCCGTACCCTGACCTGGTGCTTTCCGCGGAGGCGCCGTCTCTTGCGAAGTCATGCAGCGATCGTCTCACAGCCGGCCTCCCTGCCTCGCGGATGGGACGGGATCACCGCAATGCCACCTGCCCTTGTATTCGAATATATGTTCGAATACCATGGCGGCATGAATGAAGTTCCACTGCAGCCGGGCGGTCCGGGCGGTCCCATGAAAGCGATGAGCCCGGGAGTTGTCGACTTCCTTTTCAGGCAGCTTGTCACCGGTGAACCTCCCGAGGACACGCAATGGCGCAGGGAGGGCACGGTACTGGCTGAGCAGGCTCCCGGTGCTGAGTTGGCCCGTCGGTTGTCGGAGACCGATGTGGAGTCACTGACGCCGCTGGAATTGTTCGAATATGTTCGGGCCTCCCAGCGGTTGGTCGCCTGGGCGGAGCAGCTTAAAGAGCGGGCCGTGGGCCAGTACTGCACAGGCCAACCGGCCAAGGCGCCGGGAGCCGCCTAGACTTCGTGGCGTGCAGCCTGGGTGTTGGGGGAGTCAATGAGGACCGTCACGCGGTCTTCATTCTTCCAACATGGCCGTGACAAGGTAACGTTTTTCCTATGTCTGACGTTCGTACGCCCATTCCTGCCCTTGGTACCCTGCTGACCGCCATGGTCACCCCGTTCACCGAGGACGGCAAGGTTGACTACGACCAAGCCGCAGCACTGGCGGAAAAGCTTGTCCAGGACGGCTGCGACGGACTCGTAGTTACCGGCACCACAGGTGAGACCTCCACGCTTACGGACGATGAAAACCTGGGCATGTTCCGTGCGGTCAAGGAAGCGGTGAGTGGCAAGGCCGCCATCATCGCCGGTACCGGCACCAACGACACCGCCCACTCGGTACACCTGTCCCAGCGCGCAGCGGAGTTGGGCGTCGATGGTCTCCTGATCGTCACCCCGTACTACAACAAGCCGAGCCAGGCCGGCGTGCGCGCGCACTTCGAAACCATCGCATCGTCCACCGATTTGCCCGTCATGCTCTATGACATCCCGGGGCGTTCCTCCATCGCCATTGCGCCGGAGACCATGATCGAGCTGGCAAAGCACCAGAACATCGTGGCCGTCAAGGACGCCAAGGCTGATTTCGCCGCCGCGACGCGCGTCATGGCCGAGACCGATCTCCTCTTCTACTCGGGCGACGACGGCCTGACCCTGCAGTGGATGGCGCTCGGCGCCGTCGGCCTTGTGGGCGTCACCACCCACGTGGCCACGCGTCGCTTCCGCGAGCTGATCGACGCCGTCAACAACAACGACCTCGCCACGGCGCGGTCCATCAACTTTGAATTGGAACCCGTGGTCCGTGGAACCATGACGCGGGTCCAGGGCGCAGTAGCCGCCAAGCAGATTCTCAAGTGGCAGGGAGTCCTGCCCAACTCGGTTGTCCGTTTGCCCCTCGTGGAGCCGGACGCGGCCGAGATCGCAATCATCCGCGGGGACTTGGCGGAAGCTGGAATGGACTTTAGCGTCCAGGATGGTTCCGCCGGAAAGTAGCACAATATGACCCAAACCGCCCTTCCCGGACTGGTTACGCCGCCGAAACTGCCCAAAGGCACGCTGCGGATCGTTCCGCTCGGTGGACTGGGAGAGATCGGCCGCAATATGGCGGTCTTCGAAATCAACGGCAAGTTGCTCATTGTGGACTGCGGGGTGCTGTTCCCCGAGGAAACGCAGCCTGGTGTTGACCTGATCCTGCCCGATTTCTCGTACATCGAGAACCGGCTGGATGACGTCGTGGGCGTGGTCCTGACCCACGGACACGAAGACCACATCGGCGCGGTTCCCTACCTGCTGCGCCTCAAGGCCGACATTCCGCTGATCGGTTCACAGCTCACCCTTGCCCTGGTGGAAGCGAAGCTCCAGGAGCACCGGATCAAGCCCTACACGCTCACTGTCACCGAGGGGCAGGTGGAGCAGTTCGGTCCCTTCGAGTGCGAGTTCGTTGCAGTCAACCACTCCATCCCGGATGCCTTGGCGGTCTTCATCCGCACTGAGGGTGGCACTGTGCTGCACACCGGCGACTTCAAGATGGACCAGTTGCCGCTGGACGGCCGCATTACGGACCTCCGGCACTTCGCCCGCCTGGGTGAAGAAGGCGTGGACCTCTTCATGGCGGACTCCACCAACGCCGATGTCCCCGGGTTCACCACGGCCGAAAAGGAGATCGGGCCCACCCTGGACCGATTGTTCGGACAGGCGAAGAAGCGCATCATCGTTGCTTCCTTCTCTTCCCACGTCCACCGTGTCCAGCAGGTCCTCGATGCCGCGGCCAAGCATGGCCGCCAAGTGGCCTTCGTCGGCCGTTCCATGGTCCGGAACATGGCCATCGCGGCCAAGCTGGGGTACCTGGAGGTGCCGGACAACATCCTGGTTGACATCAAGAACATCGACAACCTGCCGGATGACCGCGTGGTCCTCATGTCCACCGGGTCCCAGGGTGAGCCCATGGCGGCGCTGTCGCGGATGGCCAACGGCGACCACCGGGTCATTGTCGGAAAGGGCGACACCGTCATCCTGGCGTCCAGCCTTATCCCGGGCAACGAGAATGCCGTGTTCCGCATCATCAACGGCCTTCTCAAGCTCGGCGCCGACGTCATTCACAAGGGCACGGCCAAAGTGCACGTCTCCGGGCACGCGGCAGCCGGGGAATTGCTCTACTGCTACAACATCCTTGAACCGCTCAACGCCATGCCTGTCCACGGTGAAACACGGCATCTGATCGCCAACGGCAACATCGCCCTGGAGTCGGGGGTGCCCTCTGACGGCATCATCCTCAGCGACAACGGCACTGTAATCGACCTCAAGGACCACGTGGCCAACATAGTGGGCCAGGTGGAAGTCGGATTCGTGTATGTCGATGGTTCCAGCGTTGGCGAGATTACCGACGCCGACCTGAAGGACCGCCGCGTTCTGGGAGACGAAGGCTTTATTTCCGTCATCACGGTCATCAACCGGGCCACCGGAAAGATCGTGTCCGGTCCTGAGATCCATGCCCGTGGTGTGGCCGAGGACGACTCCGTTTTCGACGAGATCATCCCCAAGATCAATACTGCCCTCGAAGAGGCTGTGCTCAATCACACAGACCACACCAACCACCAGCTTCAGCAAGTGGTGCGCAGGGTCATTGGTACCTGGGTGAACCGAAAGCTCCGCCGTCGTCCGATGATCATTCCGGTGGTCCTCGAGGCGTAGCCTGCCGGCAACATGAACACCCAAGGGGGTCTGAAATCCGCGGATTTCAGACCCCCTTGGGGTAGCGTGGCACCTATGGCGACCCGTACTACCTCCACGCCACGAGGCAGCTCAAGCAGTAAATCCGGCGGCAACGGCCGGAGCGGAGCCGCATCCAAATCCAGCGCCGCGGCCGGCAAAAGCGGCCGGGGCAGCGCTGCCCGCACCAAGCAAGCGGCCGCCGTCGAGCCTCAAGCTCCGCTGCCGCTTCGCATGCTCTCCGGTGCCTGGCAGGGGATAGGGCACGTGGTGGGTGCCGGCGTCCGGCGTATCGGCCACGACGTCAGCGACCTCGACCCCGCGGACCGCAGGGACGGCGCGGCCCTGTTCAATCTGGTGCTGGGCGTCGCCATCGCCACCTTCGCTTGGTGGGGCCTTACAGGTTGGCTTCCGGACATCGTCTACAGCGTGGTCAACGGGACCTTTGGCTGGATGTCGTTGATCCTGCCTTTCATGCTTTTTGTGTGCGCCTTCCGCTTGTTCCGGAAGCCGCAGGACGGCCGTGGCAACAACCGTGTGGGCATCGGCTTCATGATCATGACCCTGGCCGGTTCCGGACTGGCCCAGGTCATCGGCGGTCAACCCACCGTTGCCGACGGTTTTGACGGACTGCGCCGGGCGGGCGGCATGCTGGGCTTCCTCGCAGCGGCCCCGCTTGCAGCCATCCATGTGGCAGTTCCAGTCATCATCTACAGCCTCCTGGCCTTTGTTTCCCTGCTGATTGTCACTGCGACCCCGTTCGGTGCGATTCCGGCGCGGATCCGGGGTGCCTACGAACACCTCATGGGCGTCGACCTCATGGACGAGACCGGCAAGGACGAGCACGATCGCAGTTACCTTTACGGCAACGACGCATCAGCGCCCAAAAAGAAGAAGCGCATGCGCCTCTTCGGCAAGGACGAAGAACCCGACGCCGGTTTGGAAGGTTACGTCGGTGACGAGGCGTTCGAGCACGCCATTGTCGACGACGACGAACCTCCGGCTGCGTCCGCGCCCCGCGTCCCGCCCGGCGTGCGACGCCCGACGCAAGCTGAAATTGCGGTGGAGAAGATCAAGGCCGCCCAAGGCCTCGCTGGAGCGAACCCCGGCATCGACAACCCCACCGAAGCCATCCCGGTCCTGACGCCGGAAATGACCGCGCCCGTGGCGGCCCAGGTCCCGGCGCGCCCTGCGACCCCGCCGCCGCCCCCCACACCGATTCCGCAGCGGACGGAGCAGTTGTCACTCGCCGGTGATGTCACGTACACCCTGCCGGCCTCGGACTACCTGACGCCGGGCTCCATTCCGAAGGAGCGCACAGAAGCCAATGACGCCGTCGTCGCCGCCCTGACGGACACCCTCACGCAGTTCAACGTCGACGCCCAGGTGACCGGCTTCAGCCGTGGTCCCACAGTGACCCGGTACGAGATCGAGCTTTCGCCCGGCACCAAGGTCGAACGCGTCACGGCGTTGTCGAAGAACATTTCCTACGCCGTGGCGTCCAGTGATGTCCGCATCCTCAGTCCCATCCCGGGCAAGTCCGCCATCGGTATCGAAATCCCCAACACCGACCGTGAGACCGTGTCCCTTGGCGATGTCCTCCGGAGCCAGAACGCGCGCCGCACGGACCACCCCATGGTCATGGGCGTGGGCAAGGACGTCGAGGGTGGCTATGTCGTGGCCAACCTTGCCAAGATGCCCCACCTCCTGGTTGCCGGTGCTACCGGTGCAGGTAAGTCGAGCTTTGTGAACTCGATGATCACCTCCATCCTCATGCGGGCCACCCCTGACGAAGTGCGCATGGTCATGGTGGACCCCAAACGTGTGGAACTGACGGCCTATGAGGGCGTTCCACACCTCATCACGCCCATCATCACCAATCCGAAGAAAGCCGCTGAGGCGCTGCAGTGGGTCGTCCGGGAGATGGACGCCCGCTACGACGACCTCGCCAACTACGGCTACAAACACATCGATGACTTCAACAAGGCCGTGCGGGCCGGGAAAGTAACGCCTCCGGTCGATTCGAAGCGGGTCATCAAGCCTTACCCGTACCTGCTGGTGATCGTGGACGAACTTGCAGACCTCATGATGGTGGCACCGCGCGACGTCGAAGACTCGATTGTCCGCATCACCCAGTTGGCCCGTGCCGCTGGTATCCACCTGGTCCTGGCTACCCAACGACCGTCCGTGGACGTCGTCACCGGCCTCATCAAGGCGAACGTGCCCTCCCGCATGGCTTTTGCTACCTCGTCGGTTACGGACTCGCGGGTTGTGCTGGACCAGCCGGGCGCCGAGAAGCTCATCGGCCAGGGTGACGCATTGTTCCTGCCGATGGGTGCCTCCAAGGCCATGCGTGTCCAGGGCGCCTGGGTTTCGGAATCGGAAATCCACAAGGTCGTGGAGCATGTCAAGGGCCAGTTGCAGGCTGTGTACCGTGACGACGTCGCGGCCGAAGCGCCCAAGAAGCAGATCGACGACGACATTGGAGACGATCTCGAAGTCCTGCTGCAGGCCACCGAGCTCGTGGTCACCACGCAGTTCGGCTCGACCTCGATGCTGCAACGCAAGCTGCGCGTTGGCTTTGCCAAGGCCGGCCGCCTCATGGACTTGTTGGAGTCCCGTGGTGTGGTGGGTCCGTCCGAAGGGTCCAAAGCCCGTGACGTCCTGGTGAAACCGGATGACCTTGCCGCCGTTCTCGCTGCGATGAAGGGCCAGGAGTCACCAGCTGCTCCTGACGCGCACACCGCCGCCTTGAGCGAGAACGCGAACTCGAACATCGCCGTCGGCGGTTACGCAGAGGACCTGGTGCAGGCGGACCTGGACAACCGGACACAGGCCATTGACTACTACGACGGCGCGGACACATCGGACGATGATGACGAGGGCGGCGAGGACGCGTGGTCGCTCACCGGACGGTAGCCCCCGGGCGCCTGACGCGGAGACGGTAGCCTAGAGGGGTGACTACAGCCGAGGGCGATAACGCTACTTCCAGCAGTTCCGATGTCTGGAACCTGCCCAACATCCTGACGATGCTGCGCATCGTCCTGGTGCCCTTCTTCGTCTGGTTCCTGGTGGCCGACAACGGCGGGTACGGGATCTGGCGCTGGGCCGCGGTGCTTGCTTTCGCGGTGGCGATCTACACAGACAAGCTCGACGGCGACATCGCCCGGGCGCGCGGCCTCATCACGAACTTCGGCAAGATCGCCGATCCGATCGCGGACAAGCTGCTCATCGGTTCAGCCTTGGTGCTGCTGTCCATCCTTGGGGAGCTGCCATGGTGGGTCACCATCCTCATCCTGGTTCGCGAATGGGGCATTACGGCACTGCGTTTCGTGGTGATCCGTTACGGCGTCATGCCTGCATCGCGGGGCGGCAAGCTCAAGACCGTGGTTCAAACCGTCGCAATCTTCCTCTACGTGCTTCCCCTCAAGGCCATTGCTCCGTGGCTGGGCGACGTTGCGTTCTGGGTGATGATGGTGGCCCTGGCCATCACGCTGTGGACCGGCGTCGAATACGTCTTCCAGGCCATGCGGCTGCGTGCGGCGGGACGTCGCCGATGAAGTCCGGAGAGGCCGCAGCGGGCATTGCGACAACAGCCGTAGGGATCGCTGTCCGCAACCGTTTGACGGTTGCCACGGCAGAGTCGTTGACCGCCGGGCTTGTCGCGGCGACGCTCGCCAACACTCCGGGTGCGTCCGGCATGTTGCAGGGCGGCGTCGTCGCGTACCAGAACTCCGTCAAGGCCGCAGTTCTGGGGGTTCCGGAAGCTCTTCTCGCGGAGGTTGGTTCTGTTGACGGCGGCGTCGCCGAGGCGATGGCCGACGGCGCGCGCCGGGCTTGCGCTGCCGACATCGGAATATCGACCACTGGCGTTGCCGGCCCCGAGCCGCACGATGGCAAAGCCGTCGGCACCGTGTTCGTGGGCGTCGCCTCGTCGCTGGGCACGGCGTCCTTTGAGTACAGCTTTGCCGGCGACCGGCAGTCCATCCGAGAACAGGCCTGCGAGGCTGCCCTGGCGCGTCTGCTTGCCGCGCTGGATGACGTTGGTTACCGTTCGTAAAGTAGTCGGGAACAAAAACTCATTGCCAATAGTTGTGTCATTGTGTCGCTTCGGAAGAGCCGAGGCGCCTAGGATGTAAAAACATACCCGGTCCGCCACCTGGCGAACCGGACCAACGAGGGAGCATGGCGATACAGATGGTAAAGCAGCCCGTATCCGTAAACGGCGTTGTCCGATGGAAGGATGTGGGCTTGGCTGATCAGACACAGAGCGAACAGAAGGAGCGCAAAATGGTTGTACTACGCCACGAGATCGGTGATGTACTGCGCGATGTCCGCCAGCGTCAGGGCCGTACCCTCCGCGAGGTTTCGCACAGCGCCCGCGTCTCACTTGGTTACTTGAGTGAAGTGGAACGTGGCCAGAAGGAGGCTTCTTCCGAGCTCCTGTCCTCAATCTGCACAGCCTTGGACGTTCCGTTGTCCCACATGCTTCGCGAAGTCAGCGACCGCGTAGCGGTCGCAGAAGGTGTTGCCGTTCCGGACACCGTCCCCCAGGAATTCTCGCAGCGCTATGGCCGCGATCTGGACCTCACGGACGACTTCCCCCAGGGAATGCTCTCCGGAGCCCGGTAGGCGGCGCTTACAAGCAATGAAGAAGGTCCCCAGCCTCAGGCTGGGGACCTTCCTTCTTGGCTCGGATATTCGTGGTGCTGATTTTACTGGTGCTGATTTTCCGTGCGCTGGCCGCTTGGGCGGTTGATCGCTGGTTAGTCGCCGGCTGTAGCATCGGCGGTGTCGATTCCAGGTTCCTTGGGGCCAAGGTCCTTCAGGGCGCCGTCTCCGTAGATGGCATTGAGGCGTCCCATGTAATCGGCCAAGGTCTGGACATCCTCCAGGGGCCATTCGCCGAGCCGCTCCCGAAACACCTGGCGGCGCGCATCCTGGACCAGGTGCATCTTTTCCTCGCCCTTCTCCGTCAGGCGGATGGACTGTGCCCGGCCGTCCTGGGGATCGGCTTCCTTGTAAACCAGGCCGATACTCTCCAGGAAAGCTATCTGGCGGCTCACGGAGGGCTTGCCCACGCCGATGCAGGTGGCCAGGTCCGTCAGCCGGATCGGGCCTTCCCTGCGGATGACCGTCAGGAGACCATAGGCGGCCGGTTCCATGTCCGGATGAACCTGACGGGACAACTGATGGGAGATCGAACGGGCGCGGCGCCAGAGCAGGCTCAGCTGGTGTTCCACCTGCTGGAGGGCGTCGTCGACGTCGTCGCCTGGCACGGCCGAACCGGGCGTGCTCTGGAGAGGATTGCTCATGGCAACCATTCTAGAGTGCCCTGCCATGAGAGACTCTATCCGTGAGGGCAAGTGACTTTTGGCGACTGATGGACGACGAGTTCGGGGCTGGCTACTCCCGTGTCCTGGCCAGTTCGTTGGTCCTGGCCGGCGTCGGAGGCCGCACGGCCGTTGAGGCTTTGGCTGCCGGATACCATCCCCGCGAGGTATGGCTGGCCGTGTGCGAGGTACAGGACGTGCCTCCCGAACGCAGACTGGGCAGGGACATCAAGCCCGCTTCGAACTGAACAGCTACCGGCGCTGCCGCTGCGGGGCGCGGGGACACGCCGCAGTGTTGTTCGAATATCTGTTCGGATAGGGATATGCTCCTTTGAGAGGAAAATTGATTCCGTAGGACGCATTCCCCAGCTTCCGGCAGCCAGGTTATCCACATAGCCGTAGTCGGCAACTAATAATGTCAGGCCGCCGTAATAGCGTCTGAGATGACAGGAAAGCGGCCTATCGGGCCACTCCACAGCGAGAAAGCATCAGAGGTGTGAACCATGGCGGCAACCCCGGATCGTGAGAAGGCGCTCGAAGCAGCGCTTGCCCAGATCGACAAGCAGTTCGGCAAAGGCTCCATCATGCGCTTGGGTGACGATACCCGCGCGCCCATCGAAGTCATTCCCACCGGGTCCATTGCGCTGGACGTGGCCCTTGGCATTGGCGGCCTGCCCCGTGGCCGTGTCGTGGAAATCTACGGCCCGGAATCCTCGGGTAAGACCACCGTTGCCCTGCACGCCGTGGCCAACGCGCAGCGCGCGGGCGGCATCGCTGCCTTCATCGACGCCGAACACGCGCTTGACCCGGATTATGCCGCCAAGCTGGGCGTAGACACCGATGCCCTCCTTGTCTCCCAGCCGGATACCGGTGAGCAGGCCCTGGAAATCATGGACATGCTGGTGGGTTCCGGTTCGCTGGACATCATCGTCATCGACTCCGTAGCAGCCCTGGTTCCCCGCGCCGAAATCGAAGGCGAGATGGGCGACTCCCACGTTGGCCTTCAGGCCCGTCTCATGAGCCAGGCCCTGCGTAAGATTACGGGCCGCTTGAGCCAGACCAAGACCACCGCGATCTTCATCAACCAGCTGCGTGAGAAGATCGGCGTCTTCTTCGGATCGCCGGAAACCACCACCGGTGGTAAGGCCCTGAAATTCTACGCATCGGTCCGCATCGACGTCCGGCGCATCCAGACCCTCAAGGAGGGCGCGGATTCCGTCGGTAACCGCACCAAGGCCAAGATCGTCAAGAACAAGATGGCTCCGCCCTTCAAGATTGCTGAGTTCGACATCATCTACGGTCAGGGCATCTCCCGCGAGGGCGGCATCATCGACATGGGCGTTGAGCACGGCATCATCAAGAAGTCGGGTTCATGGTTCACCTACGACGGCGATCAGCTTGGCCAAGGCATGGAAAACTCCCGGCGATTCCTGCGTGACAACCCTGAGCTTGCCCAAGAGCTGGAGCGCCTGATCAAGGAGAAGCTCGGCGTCGGCGTCAAGCCGGAGGAAGACTCCCCGAAACTGAAGGCCGTTGACGGCTAGAACCGGGCCGGACCCGGAATCTGCCATCGCTGCAGATTCCGAGCCCGACCCCGAATCCGTGGCGCGCGCCATCGTCCTGCGGCAGTTGACGATGGCGCCACGGAGCCGGCTGCAGCTGTCCCGCAAACTTGCTGAGCGCAACGTTCCCGAAGAAGTCGCGGAAGCGGTGCTGGACCGCTTTGAGGAAGTTCAGCTCATTGATGACGCTGAGTTTGCCCGGATGTGGGTTCGAAGCCGCTCGCAGAGCAAGAAGCTGGCCAAGAGTGCGCTTCGTCGCGAATTGGCGGACAAGGGAATCGACCTCGAGTCGGCGGAAGATGCGCTCTCGCAGCTCAGCGACCAAGACGAAGAGTCGGCTGCCCGCGATCTCGTGGAGCGCAAGCTTCGCCCGGGCATGAACCTTTCGGATCGTGCGGAGCGGGACAAGCACACGCGCAGGTTGGCTTCCATGTTGGCCCGCAAGGGCTACGCCCCCTCATTGGCGTTCAGAATCGTCGGTGAGGTGCTTGCAGAAGCCGGTACCCTTGAGTAGTGAGTTTGACCATTCCTTCCCCAACAGCGCCCGCCAGTCCTTCTGCTGAGCCCAGGACCTACCAGGTCCGCACCTTCGGCTGCCAGATGAATGTCCATGATTCAGAGCGCATGGCGGGATTGCTGGAGGACGCCGGCTACGTGCCTGCCGAGGGCGATCTCGCCGACGTCGTGGTCTTCAATACCTGTGCCGTCCGCGAGAATGCGGACAACAAGCTCTACGGGAACCTTGGCCAACTGCGGCAGGTCAAAGAAGCCAACCCCGGAATGCAGATCGCTGTTGGGGGATGCCTGGCCCAGAAGGACCGCGAAACCATCGTCCGGAAGGCGCCATGGGTTGACGCTGTCTTTGGCACGCACAACGTTGGAGCGCTCCCGGCCCTCCTCAACCGCGCCCGTCACAACAATGAGGCCCAGCTCGAGATTCTGGAATCCCTGGACGTCTTCCCGTCCACGCTCCCGACCAAGCGCGAATCCGTGTATTCGGGGTGGGTTTCCATTTCGGTGGGATGCAACAATACGTGTACGTTCTGCATCGTGCCCTCCCTCCGCGGCAAGGAAAAGGACCGGCGTCCCGGCGAGATCCTCGCCGAGATCCAGGCCCTCGTTGACGACGGAGTAATTGAAGTCACCCTTCTCGGTCAGAACGTCAACTCCTACGGCGTTGAATTCGGCGACCGTCAGGCGTTCTCCAAACTGCTGCGGGCCTGTGGCGACATCGAAGGCCTCGAGCGGGTGCGTTTCACCAGCCCCCACCCGGCGGCGTTCACGGACGATGTCATTGATGCCATGGCTGAAACCCCCAACGTGATGCCCCAGCTCCATATGCCCCTGCAGTCGGGATCGGACAAGGTACTCAAGGACATGCGTCGTTCGTACCGTTCCAGCCGCTTCCTGGGCATCCTCGACAAAGTGCGGGAGCGGATTCCGCACGCCGCGATCACAACAGACATCATTGTGGGCTTCCCAGGGGAGACCGAGGAAGACTTCCAGGCGACGTTGGATGTCGTCGGGAAGTCCAGGTTCTCCTCGGCCTTCACCTTCCAGTACTCCAAGCGTCCCGGAACACCGGCAGCTGAACTTCCGGACCAGCTGCCCAAAGCGGTGGTCCAAGAACGTTTCGAGCGGCTCACAGCTTTGCAGGACCGGATCGCTGCCGAAGAAAACGCAGCTCAGCTTGGACGCCAGGTCGAGGTACTGGTGACGGCCCAGGCCGGCAGGAAAGCCGGGGAGACCCACCGTCTCTCCGGCCGGTCGAAAGACCAGAGGCTCGTCCACTTCTCCGTCCCGGAGGGTGCCGAAACTCCGCGTCCTGGTGACTTCGTCACCGTGACCATCACGGAGGCCGCTGCATTCCACCTGGTAGCCGACCCCGCAAGCAGCACCGACTACGTCCTGCGGCGTTCCCGCGCCGGAGATGCCTGGGACCGGTCGCAGGCCGACTCCTGCGGTGTCCCCGCCCCTGGCGTTTCCAACGGCAAGACCGGCGTGTCCTTGGGCATGCCCGCGCTGCCCGCCCGTCGCGCGTAACCGAGCCTGGAATCCATGTCGTATTCCCGGCAAAGCCGGCACTCCACGGACGCCCAGCAGGTCATCGCCGTCGTAGGCCCTACAGGTTCGGGCAAGTCGGATCTTGGCGTCAATCTTGCCCTGGCCCTCGACGGAGAAGTCATCAACGCTGATGCCCTGCAGTTCTACAGGGGCATGGACATCGGCACCGCGAAGATCAGCATGGAGGAGCGCAAGGGGATTCCCCATCATCTTCTGGACACCCTGGACGTAACTGAAGAAGCAAGTGTGGCTGACTTCCAGGTGGAATGCCGCGCGGCCATTGACGATGTCCACTCCCGCGGGAAGCGTGCCATCGTGGTGGGCGGATCGGGGCTCTATGTGCGCGCTGCACTGGATATCCTCGAGTTTCCGGGCACAGATCCCGCCTTGAGGCAGAGCTTGGAGCAAGAGTACGAAGAAAAAGGACTTGCTCCATTGAGGGCCCGGCTGGAGAAAGCGGATCCCGTATCGGCCGCACGTCTCGGGGACGCTCGAAGGGTGATCCGTGCACTGGAGGTTTTCGAACTGACGGGCCGGCCATTCAGTTCCTTCATGCCCCAGCGCGAGTACTACCAGCCCGCGGTCCAGATCGGCTTGTCCGTGGACCGCGACGAACTCAGGGAACGGCTCGCCCACCGCGTGCACCGGATGGTGGAGGCCGGCCTGGGGGACGAGGTCCAGCGGCTCGAGGGCCAGGGCTTGCGGCGAGGGAAAACAGCATCGCGGGCTTTGGGCTATGCCCAGTTCCTCAAGGTCCTGGACGGCAATATGGACGTGCCGCACGCAGTCGAGGAAACCATCGTCGCCACCAGGCAGTTTGCCCGCCGCCAGCTCACCTGGTTCCGCGCTGATCCGCGGATTTCCTGGCTGGACTGGAAGGACCCCGACATCGTCGCCAAGGCAGTCACGCTGATTGGCGCGCAGGGATAGCTTGGCAATTTCTGGCCTAACACACGTGGAAGGTAGCCTTGATTCCATGGATGCAAACGCCGCAGTTCCCACGCGCCAGCCCTCCGCTGCCGACACCACGAATGCCACCTCAAGCCTTGCCGGATTGGCGTTTTCCAAGGGGCATGGGACCGGCAACGACTTTGTCCTGATTGCGGATCCCGGGGACGCCCACGAGATCACAGCCGAGCAAGTTGCCCAATTGTGCAACCGCCACACAGGCATCGGCGGCGACGGTCTGATCCGTGCCGTTCCCTCCCGGTTCCTCCCGGAGGGCCGGGCACTGCTGGACGTGGATCCCGCAGCGGAGTGGTTCATGGACTACCGCAACGGCGATGGCTCCCTGTCCGAAATGTGCGGCAATGGCGTGCGCGTCTTTGTCCACTTCCTCAGCGAACAGGGCCTGGTCGATCTTGGACCGGGTGAGGTCCTCACGATCGGCACACGTGGAGGCGTCAAAAAGGTGGTGCGAACCGCCAACGGTTATGCCGTGGACATGGGTCCTTGGGAGTTTATTTTCCCTGAAGAGGCAACCAGCAAGGCCATGGACGCCCTGGTCAGCGCGGACGGCCTCGAAGTGGCCCGGCCCGGTCTCTCGGTCAGCATGGGCAACCCGCACACGGTTGTTGCCCTGGCCGAACTCAGCGAGCTCTCGGCCACCCAGTTGTTCAAAGCCCCTGTGGTCGACCCCAAGCCAGCCAATGGCACGAACGTCGAATTCGTCGTCCCCGCTGAACCGTTGGTGGAGGACGGAGTGGGAACCATCACCATGCGCGTGCACGAGCGGGGAGTGGGCGAGACCCAGTCCTGCGGCACTGGAGCTTGTGCAGCGGCGGTGGCGATCCGTCACTGGGCGGGCAGTACGGCACCCAACGATTGGCATGTGAAGGTTCCCGGCGGCGTCGTCGGCGTGAAATTCTTCCCGGGCGCAGGCGGCCGCGAGCACGTGGAGCTGAGCGGGCCTGCAGTCATTGTGGCTAGCGGGACGCTTTCCTGACGCGAAGGATCCTGAAGGACTTGGAGGTGCTTTCACGGGACACCGTGAATGACTCGTCCAGTTCAGCTGCCAGCCAGCGTTGCAGGGAGTCCGAACCCAGGTTCTTTTGGACCACAAGCCACGCGTTGCCACCGGGAGCGAGCCGGGGCAGCCAGGTGAGCAGCAGCGAGTGCAGTTCGTCCTTGCCGATGCGGATGGGGGGATTGGACCAGATGGTGTCGAATTCGACGGCGGGGTCCACCTCCTGCGGCAAGCTTGCCGTTACGTTGTCCAGGCCCAGTGCGGCCGCATTCTCATTGGTCAGCACCACGCAGCGTTCGTTGACATCCACGGCGTAGACACGGGCATTCGGTGCCTTCAACCCGAGGGTCAGGGCAATGGGGCCCCAACCGCAGCCGATGTCCAAAAGGTTGCCACGGGGCGACGGGGGCGGGACCTCGGACAGGAGGATCGCCGTACCCTTGTCGATGCCGTCGGGGCTGAAGATTCCTGAGGAGGTCTGCAGATGGCGCGTAGCCCCGGCGAGCTCCACCGTGAGCGGCTTGCGGGTGAACGGTCCAGCCGGTTGGGCGGTGAAATAGTGTGCAGACTCCATAATTTGCCAGATTAGTTGGCTATCGGCGCCTTGGGAAACTGCCTTCGACCAAGGCCCGGTTTGACAGGGCTGATAGTATTTAATCCATGTTCTTGATCTTTGAGTAATTCGCCGAATCCACGCTTGGGCTTCCAGGCGTACGACGGCACCGCCCGCGATGCAGGCCCAGCTTGGCTCCAATGCCCGGCTTACGGCCTTTCCGCCCGCAGGTCCCACGGCAAACATCCATCGCTGCGATTCCGTAGCGCCGGATGCTCAGAAGATCAATCCACGCCCCGACCTTAGATCGTGTCACCACACGACCTATGGGGGCCAGCACCAGGACTTCCGATACGCCAAGGCCTTCCCGCGGATCCACCCGTCAGATCACCGACGCCAGAGCCCAGTGGGCCACCGGCGTCCAGCCAACAGGAGGGCACTTTAGCCAAAGCCGGTCAGCCCAGCGCGAAGAGCGCCCCATCACGCAACAAACAGCACTATTCTGGAATTGCCGAACAGTCTAAGGAGACCATGACCACCCAGAAGCACTCCGGATCCGATTCCGACGCCCAGGACATGAGTCCTGAACAAATCCAGGCCGTCATCGACCGGATTCTTTCCAAGGATGTCCCCGCGCAGGCACCTGAGGACACCGACGCCAATGGCGTGTTCGGCAAGGCGCAGGCCATCTCGACCCTGGACCAAGAGCACAGCATTTTCGACGGCGACCAGGAAGACCTCGCTGAACGCCGCGCCCTGCGCCGTACCGCAGGATTGTCCACCGAACTCGAAGACGTCACAGAGGTTGAATACCGGCAGCTGCGCCTTGAGCGCGTCGTTCTCGCCGGCCTGTGGACAGAAGGCACTTTGGCCGACGCAGAGAACTCCCTGCGTGAACTGGCGGCCCTGGCTGAAACCGCGGGCTCGGAAGTCCTTGACGGATTGGTCCAGCGGCGCACCAAGCCGGATCCTGGAACGTTCCTCGGCTCCGGCAAGGCGCAGGAACTCAAGGACATCGTCGCCGCCACCGGCGCGGATACCGTCGTCGTTGATACCGAGCTGGCCCCGTCCCAGCGACGCGGGCTGGAGGACATTGTCAAGGTCAAGGTCGTCGACCGGACCACGCTCATCCTGGACATCTTCGCCCAGCACGCCAAGAGCCGCGAAGGCAAGGCCCAAGTGGAGCTCGCCCAGTTGGAATACCTGCTTCCACGCCTTCGTGGTTGGGGTGAATCCATGTCCCGACAGGCCGGTGGCCAGGTCGGTGGTGCCGGCGCCGGCATGGGCTCACGTGGTCCCGGTGAAACGAAAATCGAACTGGACCGCCGCCGAATCCGTACGCGCATGGCCAAACTTCGGCGTGAAATCGCCGCGATGAAGCCGGCCCGCGAGACCAAACGTGCCAACCGCCGTCGTAATGCTGTTCCGTCCGTCGCGATCGCCGGGTACACCAACGCCGGTAAGTCGTCGCTGTTGAACCGCCTGACCGACGCCGGTGTCCTGGTGGAGAACGCCCTGTTCGCAACGTTGGATCCGACCGTCCGTAAAGCGCAAACCCCCGACGGCATCGGCTACACCCTGGCCGACACCGTGGGCTTCGTGCGTTCCCTGCCCACCCAACTGGTCGAGGCCTTCCGGTCGACACTGGAGGAAGTGGCTGACGCGGACCTCATCCTGCATGTCGTGGACGCCTCGCACCCGGACCCCGAGGGGCAGATCGCCGCAGTGCGGGCTGTCTTTTCCGAGGTGGATGCTCGTAAGGTTCCCGAAATCATCGTCCTGAACAAGGTTGATGTGGCAGACCCCTTCGTGGTGGAACGCCTTAAGCAGAAGGAACCCCGCCATGCTGTGGTTTCCACCCGTACGGGCCAGGGAATCGCTGAACTGCTGGAGGAGATCAGCCGGTCCATTCCGCGCCCGGGCGTGCGGCTGGAGCTCCTGATTCCGTACGATCGCGGCGAGCTGATCAGCAAGTTGCACAGCTCTGATTCGGAAATCCTCAGCATCGATCACGAGGAAAACGGCACACGCATAGTGGTCATGGTCCGTGAAGGACTGGCGGCCGAGCTGGAGTCATTCGTCAGCAATGGTTGAGAAGGTGGCGGCGGACGCCGTCGAGTCGGTGGGGGAAAAGGCCACCCTCGAATTGTTGGACCGGGCTGTGGCCGGCATGGGCGGCCAAAGCCGTGCCGGCCAGCACGAGATGGCCAAGCACGTCACCCGGGCCATCGAAACCGGAGAGCATCTGCTGGTCCAGGCGGGAACGGGAACAGGTAAGTCGTTGGCTTACCTGATTCCGTTGATCGCACATTCCATGGACAGCGACAAGCCGACGCTCGTGTCCACCGCCACCTTGGCACTCCAGACGCAGATTGTGGGCAGGGATCTGCCACGGCTCCTGGAGACCATCAACCCCGCACTCGAGCGGCCGGTCAACGTGGCGCTCGTGAAGGGCCGTGCCAATTACGTCTGCCTGCAGAAGCTGGAGGGCGGCTTCCCCAGCGAGGAGCCCTCGGAGGGCCAACTGTTCTCCCTGGGCGAGGACACCAGTGTTCCGCATTTCGCGGCGTCCATGGGAGGGCCGCAATCACAGCTTGGCAAGGAAGTCGTCCGCCTTCGTGAATGGGCTGAAAAGACTGCCACGGGAGACCGGGATGAACTGATGCCCGGCGTTACGGACCGGGCCTGGCGGCAGGTGTCCGTGACATCCATGGAGTGCTTGGGGGCCCAGAAATGTCCTCTCGCGGAGGAGTGCTTCAGCGAGTTGGCCCGGGCGCGGGCCGCTGAGGCCGACGTCGTTGTCACCAACCACGCGATGCTGGCTGTCAGCGCTTTCGAAGGACTGGCCGTCCTCCCTGAATACGACGTCGTGGTGGTTGACGAAGCCCACGAGTTGCAGGACCGCGTGACCGGGGCCGTCACCGGGCAGTTGTCCGTTGCCATGGTTCATGCCGCGGCATCGAGTGCACGTAAACACACCGCCATTACGGTCGACGCCCTCAACGCTGCCGCCGACCGCCTTGATATGGCCATTGCAGGGGTTCCCAACGGACTGCTGCCCAGTGGCCTGAATGATGAACAGCTTGACTGCCTCGACCAGCTGCGGGACGCCACCCGCGCCGCTTTGTCGGATTCGAAGACTGATGCATCCAACGCAGCCGACGGCGGCCGCCAACTGGCGCGCTCACGGCTCATGCTCATCCTTGAACTGTGTGAGCGGATGCTTGCCGCCAAGGAGAACCGCGAAGTCGTCTGGTTCTCCCGTAACAGCACCTTTGATCCCCAGCAGGGCTACTCACAACCGGATGACACTGCTCCGGCGCTCATCAACATCGCGCCCCTGAGCGTGGCCGGACGCTTGCGCGAGGGTTTGTTTGCAGGACACACGGTGGTGCTGACGTCGGCGACACTGGCCATCGGTTCCGCCTTCGAGCCTGCCGCGGGAGGGCTCGGCCTGATTGGTGACGGCGCCCCGAGCTGGACGGGGATCGACGTCGGTTCGCCGTTCGACTACCCCAAGCAGGGGGTGCTGTACGTGGCAAAGCACCTGCCCAAGCCCGGCCGCGGCACTTCGCCGGAGGCCCTGGACGAATTGGAAGATTTGATCCGGGCTTCGGGCGGGGGAGCGCTGTGCCTCTTCTCGTCACGGCGGGCAGCCGAAGAGGCGGCCGATGCCATGCGCCTCCGCTTGGATGTTGACATTCTCTGCCAGGGCGAGTCCACCATGGCTGCCTTGGTCAAGCAATTCGCCGATGAACCGGATACGTGCCTCTTCGGAACCATGTCCCTGTGGCAGGGTGTGGATGTTCCGGGTGGGTCGTGCCGTCTCGTGGTCATTGACCGCATCCCGTTCCCGCGACCGGATGATCCGCTCATGACGGCCCGCTCCCGTGCGGTGGCGCAGTCCGGCGGCAATGGCTTCATGGCAGTTTCCGCCACCCACGCTGCCATCCGGCTGGCGCAGGGCGCGGGGCGCCTGATCCGTTCGACGGGGGACAAGGGCGTCGTGGCAGTTTTGGATTCACGACTCTCGACGGAACGCTACGGCGGTTTCCTGCGGGCCGCTCTGCCGCCCTTCTGGGCCACGACGGACCGTGCGGTGGTACGCGGGGTCCTGGAGCGTCTGGGATCCGTCCGGAAGGCCTGAGGGGCTAGATGGAGCGAAGTACGGAAACGACCTTGCCCATGATGGTGGCTTGGTCGCCCAGGATGGGTTCGTACTGGGTGTTCTGGGGCAGCAGCCAGGTGTGGCCGTCACGTTGACGGAACGTTTTCACGGTGGCTTCATCATCGAGCAGCGCCGCCACGATGTCGCCGTTGATGGCGTCGTTCTGGCGGCGGACAACCACCCAGTCGCCGTCGCAGATGGCGGCATCGATCATGGAGTCGCCGGCGACCTTGAGCATGAAGAGCTCACCGTGGCCCACGAGCTGCCTGGGCAGCGGCAGCACGTCCTCAACGGTCTGGTCGGCGAGGATGGGCCCACCTGCTGCAATGCGTCCGACCAGCGGAACCATGGCGGTGTCGCTGGCGCTTGCCAGTTCGGTGACGGCCATGCCTCCGGCGCTTCGCAACGTTGCCGGAGCTTCGACGCCCGGGATCGGACCCGAGTCGAGGGTCAGGGGCATCAGCACTTCCATGGCCCGGGGCCGCTTGGGATCCCTGCGGAGGTAGCCGAGTTTTTCCAGCTGGGACAGCTGGTGGGTGACGCTGGACAGGCTGGCCAGTCCTACGGTGTCGCCGATTTCGCGCATGCTGGGCGGATAGCCGTTGTCGTTGACTGAGCGCTGGATGGTCTCCAGGATCTTCTTCTGACGAACTGTCAGGCTCTTGGGAGTCTTTTGAGGCTGTTGGCTTCGCAGGGGTGCCCCGCCGCCTGTGGCTTTCGCTGCCATGTTCGCCAATGCCTTTCATTCCGCCCCGAGAGAGCCGGGGATGCAGGGTCCGGGAAAAATGTCAGACCCTCCTGTTCCACTGAAACAGTGCTGTTTCTTCACTCAAACGTAGGACAGGCACAGGCGTTTATCAAACATTTGTTCTAGCGAGTCTCGACACCGTTCGTTGATAAGTGCTAAAAATGTCATAGCAAGGTTCGAATATGTGTTCTATAAACCTCGCGCTGCTGGTGGATGTTCGAACAAAGCGTTCGAACATCCGGCGCCGCCGGGTGGAACACAATGAATTGGCAGCGCTGCTCCGGAAGCCCCGGAGCAGCGCAATAGCTCAGAAGGGCTCAGCTCATGTCCGCAATCACTTCGTTCGCTGATTTCCGCACCGCACAGGCTCCGGTACGCCTTCGTCTGACCCGCCGTGGCCGCATGGTCTTCTTTGGCATCCCGGCCATGCTGCTGGTGGCTGCCCTCCTCAGCCTGGCCGGAGTCGTCACTTCCCCCGCCAAGGCCTCCGACTCCCAGTCGCAGTTGCAGCCGCCGGTTGCGGTGTCCGTCACTGTCCAGCCGGGCCAATCCCTGTGGGGTATCGCCGGTGCTGCGGCGCCGGAGCGGGACCCGCGTGAAGTCATTGCCGAAATCATCCAGCTGAATGACCTCCGCGGTGGCCGCATTCTTCCCGGGCAGCAGCTGTTCGTGCCTGCCCACTGACGGCAGGCGCTACGGCCTGTTTCCTGCCCTGGACGTCACAGTTACTCGGCAGTCGCGGTGGCCCCTTAAACTGTTGGAGTGAGTGAGCAGCTTGAGCGACTTGACCGACTTCCCCTCCGGACCAACCTGCGTGGATTGAGCCCCTACGGCGCACCGCAGCTCGATGTCCCCGTATTGCTCAACGTCAACGAAAACACCCATGGCGTCCCTGCCGATGTGCAGGCGGCCATAACAGAGGCAGTGGCGGCAGCCGCCACAGGCTTGAACCGCTATCCGGACCGTGAATTTACCGACCTTCGGGTAGCCCTGGCTGAGTACCTTGGCCACGGCCTCTCTGCCGACAATATCTGGGCCGCCAATGGCTCCAATGAAGTCCTGCAACAGATTCTCCAGGCATTCGGCGGTCCGGGGCGCAAAGCGCTTGGTTTCCCTCCGACGTACTCCATGTACCCCTTGCTGGCCAGCGGAACGGACACCGAGTACATCCGTGGCGTTCGTGCCGACGACTACGGCCTCGATGCCCAATCGGCAGCCGAGCAGGTCCGTGAGACCGGGGCCAACATCGTCTTTCTATGCTCGCCGAACAATCCAACGGGCACAGGTTTGACCCTGGACGTGGTTGAGGCAGTCTATGAAGCCGGCGAAGCCAGCCAGGCCATCGTGATCGTGGATGAGGCCTACCACGAGTTCGCCCACGACAACACTCCAAGTGCCCTGACCCTCCTGCCCGGGCGCGAGCGTTTGATCGTCTCCCGCACCATGAGCAAGGCGTTCGCCTTGGCTGGAGCACGGCTTGGCTACATGGCTGCGGCCCCGGAGGTCACCGATGCCATCAGGCTGGTGCGCCTGCCGTACCACCTCTCAGCCATCACCCAGGCCACCGCCCTCGCGGCGTTGACGCACCGCGAGGCCCTCATGGCCGACGTCGAAGACATCAAGGTCCAGCGGGACCGGATTGTCACGGAACTTCTGCGCATGGGTCTCAAGCCCGCGGCGTCGGACTCCAACTACGTGTTCTTCGGCGGACTGGAGGATCCCCACACGATCTGGCAGGGCCTGCTCGATGCAGGCGTGCTGATCCGCGATGTCGGCATCCCGGGGCACTTGCGCGTCACGGCTGGAACCGAGCCGGAAACCACAGCTTTCCTGGATGCGCTGGAAGCCCTCCTGGACGGTGCGGTTTCCCCGCGCGCCTAAACTTGTCAATAGACCTACCCATCCTCCCTGTAGAAGGACGTCCCCAATGAGCGAAACCGGCGCTACGCCGTCCGCTGCCCGCACTGCCCGCATGGAGCGCACCACCAGTGAGTCCTCCGTGCTGGTGGAGATCAACCTGGATGGCTCCGGAATTTCGGACATCAGCACTTCAGTACCCTTCTACGACCACATGCTGACCGCCCTGTGCAAGCACTCGCTGATCGACATGACCGTCAAGGCCACCGGCGACACCCACATCGACGCCCACCACACTGTGGAGGACGTCGCCATCACTTTCGGCGAGGTCCTGCGTACGGCTTTGGGCAACAAAGCCGGCATCCGTCGTTTCGGCGAAGCCACCGTCCCGTTGGACGAGGCCCTGGCGCACGCCGTCGTGGATGTTTCCGGCCGTCCTTACTTGGTGCACGGCGGTGAACCCGCCGGGCAGGAGTACCACCTCATCGGGGGGCACTTCACGGGTTCGTTGACCCGGCACGTTTTCGAAGCGATCACCTTGCACGCGGGAATTTGCCTCCACATGAACGTTCTCGCCGGCCGCGATCCGCACCACATTGTCGAAGCCCAGTTCAAGGCGTTCGCGCGAGCACTCCGCGCCGCCGTCGAGTCCGATCCCCGCGTCGAGGGAATCCCGTCCACGAAGGGGGCGCTGTGAGCGGTCAAGTCTTGAAAAACGGAGCAGTGGCTGACCCCACGGCTTCAGTGAAGCCCGAGTCGCCGGAAGGCAAGCCCACGGTGACGGTTCTGGACTACGGATCCGGCAACGTCCGTTCCGCTGTCCGTGCCCTGGAGAGGGCGGGTGCCCACGTGCTGCTCAGCTCCAAGCCTGAGGACGTGCTCAACGCGGACGGGCTGGTTGTCCCCGGTGTCGGGGCCTACGCGACCGTGATGAAGGAACTTAAAGCTGTCGATGCCATCCGCATGATTGGACGTCGTGTCGCGGGTGGGCGCCCGGTCCTGGGTATCTGCGTGGGCCTTCAGGTTCTGTTCGAAGCCGGCGTCGAGCACGGCACTGAGTCCGAGGGCATGGCTGAATGGCCCGGCAAAGTCGAGCTTCTTCCGGCGCCCGTCGTGCCGCACATGGGATGGAACACGGTGGATGTCCCGGAAGGCTCCAAGCTCTTCGCAGGGGTCGAGCAGGAGCGTTTCTACTTTGTGCACTCGTACGGCGTGCAGGAATGGAACTTCGATGTTGTCCAGCCGCGCATGGAGCCCCCGAAGGTGACCTGGTCCGAGCACGGTGCACGGTTCATCGCCGCCGTCGAGAACGGCCCACTCTGTGCCACCCAGTTCCACCCCGAGAAATCAGGGGATGCCGGGGCCAGGCTCCTGCGCAACTGGGTGGACGGCCTGCGCAAGCCCGCTCCGGAAGCGTCCGGGAGCGGTGCTGCCTGAATGTGGTCTGTAGTCCTTATGGGCCTGGCGGGACTGCTGGTGGGTGGGGGAGTCTCCTTCCATCAACAGAAGAAACCCCGCTGGGTTTCCATCTCGTTTTACGTGCTGGCCGGGATGTCCCTGCTGGCAGCCTACCTCCTGACTCTTCCCGCCAAATGAATCGCGGCGTGGTACGCCGGCGAACCCTCACACTGCAAGGACCCTCATGACCACCTCCTCCCAGTCCGTCCTGGAACTCCTGCCTGCCGTCGATATTGTTGACGGCCAGGCGGTGCGCCTCCTGCAAGGAGAGGCAGGCTCGGAAACGAGCTACGGAACTCCGCTTGAAGCAGCCCTCAACTGGCAGAACGCCGGGGCGGAATGGGTTCACATGGTTGACCTGGACGCCGCTTTCGGCCGGGGAAACAACGCCGCGCTCATCAGCGAGGTCGTGTCGCAACTCAACGTCAAGGTGGAGCTGTCCGGGGGCCTGCGGGATGACGAGTCACTTGAGCGTGCGCTGGAATTGGGTGTTGCCCGGGTGAACCTTGGCACGGCTGCGTTGGAGAACCCGGACTGGACCAAGAGGGCCATCGAGCGCTTTGGTGACCAGATCGCCGTCGGCCTCGATGTCCGGGGTACCACCCTTGCCGGCCGCGGTTGGACGAAGGAGGGCGGGGATCTCTGGGAGGTCCTGGCCCGTCTCGAGGACGCCGGGTGTGCCCGCTACGTGGTGACGGACGTGACCAAGGATGGCACCCTGCAGGGGCCCAACGTGGATTTGCTGCGCCAGATGGTGGAGAAGACCGGGAAGCCCGTGGTGGCTTCGGGTGGTATCTCCAGCCTGGAGGACCTCCGCGTCCTGCGCGAACTGGTGCCGCTCGGTGTTGAGGGTGCGATTGTGGGCAAGGCTCTCTACGCCGGCGCCTTCACCTTGCCCGAGGCCCTGGACGTGGCCGGCCGCCGCTGATGGGCCGCCACTCAGCCGGCTCGGAATCCAACGAGCCGGAGTCCAACCTGCAGCAGAGGCGTGAACTGCCGGGCCACATCGCGGCGGCCTTGGCGGGTGCGGGCGGGGCGACGGATTCTGCCGGCCAGCCGTGGGCCGGGAGGAGCCTGGCCGGTGACGACGCCAAGATCCACAACTTCGACGACGACGACGGAAGCGCGGACGCCGGTTACCTCGCTGCCATAGCGGGGCTGTTCAACGGCACCGGCGGCGAAGCCGACGTGGTGGCTTCCTTGGCGACGGCACGGGTTTTTGTCCCGGTCGTGGCCCAACTTGCCGAGGAAGCCGAAGGTGTCGACGGGCTGCATGCCGACAAGCAGGCCGATATGGCATTGGTCACACTCAAGGCTCCCGACGGCCGGACGGCAATGCCGGTCTTCACCTCTGCGGCCGCTTTGGAATTGTGGCACCCGCAGGCGCGCCCGGTAGCTGTTTACGCCGCGCGGGCGGCGCTTTCGGCAGTATCCGAAGGCGCCCAGTTGCTGGTTGTGGATCCCGGTTCCGAGTTCGCCTTCGTGGTCAGGCGCCCGGCACTGTGGGCCTTGGCCCAGCAGAAGGACTGGACGCCGTCATACCTGGATGATCAACTGGAGACTGCTCTCGTTTCGACAATTTCAGGCTTCGCCGCGGTCCGGCGCCTTGAGACGCAGGCTGGTGGTGGCGTCGCATCCCTCACGTCCGATGGACGTCAGGTGCAAGGTGGCGGCGCAGGTCCGGAACTGCGTGTGGTGCTTTTCCTTGAGGACGGGCTGGACGCCGCGGCGGTCCAGGCGCTTGTCGGCCAGTTGAACGAAGCATGGGCAAGCATGGATTCCTTTGCCGAAGGCGTCGACTCCATGGAGATCAAACTGCAGCGTGCAGCACAGGAGCCCGCGCCGCACTAATGGCAGGTCCGGTTCCCCGGGGTTGCCCGGGGAAATGAGGATTGAGTGAACTTCGCTCTCTACAAAGAGATGCTGTCCATCCGGCCTGTCCGCCGTCTGCTGGTGGTGGGCATGATTGCCCGCATACCGCATTCCGCTGCCGGGGTGCTCCTGACCCTCCACATTGTCCAGACGCTGGGGCAAGGTTATGCCGCTGCGGGTGCCGCGGCCGCGGTCATGACCATCGGCATCGCTTTGGGGGCGCCATGGCGTGGCCGCCGGGTGGACATGGTGGGTCTGCGGAAGGCCTTGATCCCTTCGGTCATTTCCGAAGCCGTGATTTGGTCGGTTGTGCCGCATGTTTCCTATCAGTGGCTGCTTCCGCTGGTCTTTATCGGTGGCCTCTTCACCTTGCCGATCTTCAGTGTGGTCCGCCAGTCGTTGGGTGTGCTGGTGGACGGGGAACAGCGCCGTTCGGCGTTCGCCCTTGACTCCATTGCCACGGAGCTGGTTTTCATGATTGGTCCGGCCGTGGGGGCCGTGGTGGCCACGAGCGGTTTTTCGGCCGTCGGCCTTACTGCCGTGGGTGTCTCCGTCTCAGTGGCTGGACTTTTCCTCATGTGGTTCAACCCGCCGACCCGCAGCGACGTCCCGTGCACTCCGGAGGAATCCGCTGACCGCGAGTCTGCCGATTTGGCCGCGGCGGAAGCCGCGATGGTGGCATCGGCTCCTGCGCACGTCCAGGAAGCGGCCTCCGAAATGGCGTCCGCCACCTCGCGTACGTCGGCGCTGAAGAACCGGGTGGCCAGGAACTTCACCTGGTTTACGGTCTCTGTTGCCGCGCTCTTCGCCGTCGCAGCCGGTTCGGGCATGGTGCTCAGCGGCTCCGACGTCAGCATCGTGGGGCTGCTGGAGCGTGGCGGGCATCAAAATGAAATCGGCATTGTGTTCTTCTTCTGGTGTGCCGCGTCAGTGATCGGCGGCCTGATCTACGGCTCAATGAAGCGGACAGTATCGCCCATGGTCCTTCTGCTGGGCATGGCCGCACTGACCATTCCGATGGGCTTCGCCCATGACACCTGGACCCTTGCGTTCCTCTCGCTGCTCCCGGGCCTCCTGTGCGCCCCGGTCCTGTCGGCATCCTCCGAGAAGGTGGCCGATCTGGTGGATGAGGAACGTCGCGGCGAGGCGATGGGCTGGTATGGCTCTGCCCTCACCGCAGGCGTCGCGCTGGGCGCACCCTTGGCCGGGGTCTTCATCGACACTGTCGGCCCGTCCGGGGGATTCGCGGCGGTCGGCATCGCCGGCGTCGCGCTGTGCGCTACGGGTTTGGTCCTGACGTCCATCCGTCGTCGCGCCGCCCGGGTCTGAGGCGCAACAGGGTCAGCAGACGACGACGGCGGGCCGACCAGTGTGGTCGACCCGCCGTCGGTGGTTATTCCGGCAGTCCGCGGCTAGTTCACCGGACCGGTGAACTTCTCGCCCGGGCCCTTGCCGGGGGCGTCGGGGATGATGGAGGCTTCGCGGAAGGCCAGCTGCAACGAGCGCAGGCCATCGCGCAACGGGCCGGCATGCTGTGAACCGATTTCGGGAGCGGCGGCGGATACCAGGCCGGCAAGTGCGGTGATCAGCTTGCGGGCCTCGTCCAGGTCTTTGAGGTCTTCTGCGTTGGGGTCGTCCGCGAGCCCCACCTTGACGGCTGCCGCGCTCATCAGGTGAACGGCCCCGGTAGTGATGACTTCCACGGCCGGTACCTCGGCGATGTCACGGATCTGCTGGGAGACCCCGGCGTCGGCGGCGGGGGCGTCTCCGCCGAAGGTGTTGCGGGAATTGCTGTCTTCAGTGCTCATACTGGTAAGCTTGTCACAGACCGACTGGAAGTCGTTATTCACCATGGATATCCGCGGTGAAGATCTGTAGTCAACAGGCCCGCCAGCCACAATGTGCGCTTGGCGGGTTGTTTCTGTAGAATTGTCTTTCAGTTTGCAAGCGGAGTTCTCTCCCACCCGCGTCAGCCGTTTCCCTTCGGGGACAGGATTCCCTCACGGGACAAGAGGTTGCCGGGTACCTGGTCGGACACTCCGGGGTTTATCCCCGGCTGTGCGTACTTTCCCTTTGGGGAAGTGCAGCCGATCTTCGAGGCCTTCGATTGCGCCAGCAATTGGGGGCCTTCTCTTTTTGCCGGTGACACCACCACAACCACAGGAGCTTTAACATTAGCGAGCCAAGAATCAATGAGCGTATCCGCGTCCCCGAGGTGCGGTTGGTCGGTCCTGCCGGCGAACAGGTAGGAATTGTCCGCATCGAGGACGCACTGCGTCTGGCTGCCGAATCCGATCTCGATCTCGTTGAAGTTGCGCCGCAGGCCAAGCCTCCTGTTTGCAAGTTGATGGACTTCGGCAAGTACAAGTACGAAGCCGCGGTGAAGGCGCGCGAAGCCCGCAAGAACCAGACCAACACGGTTCTCAAGGAAATTCGTTTCCGCCTCAAGATCGACAAGCACGACTACGAAACCAAGCGTGGGCACGCTCTGCGCTTCCTCGGAGCCGGTGACAAGGTCAAGGCCATGATCCAGTTCCGCGGCCGTGAGCAGCAGCGTCCCGAAATGGGCATCCGCCTGCTGCAGCGTTTCGCTGAAGATGTGGCTGAAGTTGGCGTCATCGAGTCCAGCCCGCGCATCGATGGCCGCAACATGGTCATGGTGATCGGACCGCTGAAGAACAAGGCAGAAGCCAAGGCTGAAGCCCGCCGTGCCAGCCAGCGCGCAGAAGCCAAGGCGCAGAACGAAGCCAAGGCCGCAGCACGCGTGGACACCACGGGGGAGCAGGCTCCGCTGACGCAGAGCATTGCTGACCTTCTGCCCGAAGGCTTCAAGGTGGCCGAAGCGGAAACCACGCAGGAAGCTCCGGCGCCCGCAGAAGCAACACCTGAAGCTCCCGCAGCTGAAGATGCCCAGGTTGTCGAAGAAGCTGCTCCGGCTGCAGAAGAGGCTCCTGCTGCTGAGGAAGTTTCGGTTGCGGAGGAAGCTCCCGTTGCTGAGGAGACCCCGGCTCCCAAGGCCGCTCCGGAAGCTACGGCTCCCAAGCCTGCTGTTCCGGCGGCGGCTCCGAAGCCTGCAGTTCCCTCGGCCCCCAAGCCTGTCGCCAAGCCGGCGGCTCCCAAGCCCGCAGCCCGGCCTGCAGCCCCCAAGGCCGCGCCGAAGCCTGCAGCACGCAAGACCACCTAGTTCAACGCCGCGGAGGCCTCGCCTCCACCGGCAAGCAACCAGCACGTCGGCCCCCGTTGGCCGGCTGCGCGATAGAATCGCGGACTTGTCCGTGGATACGTAAGGAGATCGGTTCCCATGCCGAAGATGAAGACCCACAGCGGTGCTAAGAAGCGCTTCAAGCTGACCGGTTCGGGCAAGCTGAAGCGTCAGCAGGCCAACCGCCGTCACTACCTGGAGCACAAGTCCTCCAGGCTGACCCGTCGCCTCGCCGGCGACAAGCTCGTCTTCAAGGGTGACGCCAAGGTCATCAAGAAGATGCTCGGCCTCTAAGTTCCAAGTTCTTTGGTTACTGCCATCCGGCAGGGACCGACTACACCAAAAGCCTTCTCAGGCCAGCCGGGATTCCGGCAGTAGCAGCTTGGGATAAAGATTTCTGAAGGAGTACGCACGTGGCACGTGTGAAGCGGGCGGTAAACGCCCACAAGAAGCGCCGGGTTGTCCTCGAACGCGCCAAGGGTTACCGCGGTCAGCGTTCGCGCCTGTACCGCAAGGCAAAAGAACAGCTGCTGCACTCGTTTGTGTACAGCTACGGCGACCGCCGCAAGAAGAAGGGCGACTTCCGTCGCCTCTGGATCCAGCGTATCAACGCTGCATCCCGCGCCAACGGCCTCACCTACAACCGTCTCATCCAGGGCCTGAAGGCTGCTGAGGTTGAGGTTGACCGCCGCATGCTGGCCGAACTGGCTGTCTCCGACGCCAACGCTTTCGCCGCCTTGGTGAACGTTGCCAAGGGTGCACTCCCGGCTGACACCTCCGCTCCGGCTGCCAAGGCTGCCCCGAAGGCCAAGGTTGCTCCGGCCGTTGCTACGGCTCCGGCTGTCAAGGCTGTCGTTTCCGAGAAGCCGGCCATCGACGGTGCAGTTGCCGCCGACGGTGACGAGGCTCCGGAAGGCTACGCCATCAAGGGCAACGCCGAGTCCAAGAAGTACCACGTACCGGGTTCCACTTGGTACAACACCACCGCTGCTGAGTACTGGTTCTCCACGGTCGAAGCTGCAAAGGCTGCCGGTTTCGAGCCGGCCGGCGGCGAAGCCCGCCAGCAGATCAAGAACTAGTCGCAACTGCCACTAAAGTTCTATATATGAACGAAACCGGGCGCCCGCAAGACTTTCCGATGACCAATCCCCGAGCAGATCGGGTGAGGGACGTCGCCAAGCTTGCCGGGCGCCCGGCGCGTTTAAAGCGCGGACGCTTCCTTGCTGAAGGTCCGCAGGCGGTGCGTGAGGCGTTGACCCTCCACCGTGAGCGTACGGCGGCCGGTGGAGCCGCCGTCGTGCATGAAGTTTTTGCCAGCGAGGCGTGCCTTGACCGCCTGCCCGAGCTCGCCGACTTGGCGCAGGGTACGTTGCTCCGGTTGGCGAGCGATGACGTTCTGTCCGCCATGGCGGACACCGTCAATCCCCAGGGGATCGTGGCGGTCTGCAGTTTTGTGGACGTCAGCCTGGAATCAGTGCTCGACGCCGGTCCCCGGCTTCTCGCGGTCATGTGCCAGGTGCGTGACCCCGGCAATGCCGGTACTGTGCTTCGTGCCGCTGATGCGGCAGGGGCAGACGCCGTAGTCCTGACCGGCTCCAGCGTGGACATCTACAACCCGAAAGCTGTCCGCTCCACCGCCGGTTCGCTCTTTCATCTTCCAGTAGTCCTGGGCGTGGACGTCAAGGAACTGGCGGCCGAGTGCCGGGAGCGCGGGATCGGAATCCTTGCCGCTGACGGTTACGGAACCCTGAACCTGGACAAGCTCCAGGACGAAAATGCCGCCCGGCGGTTGGGCAATGACTCCGTGGCGTCCGACTATGCCCTGGAAGCCCCTACCGCGTGGCTCTTCGGCAATGAGGCGCAAGGCCTGTCGGACGATGAACTGGCACTGGCGGACCACCGTGTTGCCGTGCCTGTCTATGGAGCAGCAGAAAGCTTGAACCTGGGCACTGCGGCCACTGTGTGTCTTTACGCGAGTGCGCGTTCGCAGCAAGGCGCCAGAGTGGAGAATGTGTAAATACCGCCCTGCCGGGTACGGTAATGCTTGCAAGATCAGACGATGACGACTCTTCTTGGCCTTTCCCATTCTTTCCCATATCCGAAGAGGTGAAGCTTTCGTGGCTGCTGGTGGCGGTACCAAAGCGATTGTGGCGGCTCTGGCCGCCAATCTGACCATTGCTGTTCTGAAGTTCATTGCGTTTTTCCTGACGGCGTCATCGTCCATGCTCGCGGAGGCAATCCACTCGGTGGCCGATTCCGGTAACCAGGTTCTGCTGTTGGTTGGAGGCAAGCGTTCCAAGCGGGCCGCAAGCCCGGAGCATCCGTTCGGCTATGGCCGCGAACGCTACATTTACGCCTTCATTGTCTCTATTGTGCTGTTCAGCGTCGGTGGCCTGTTTGCTCTGTACGAGGCGTGGGAGAAGTTCCAGCATCCGCACGGCATCGAGGGAGGCTTCTGGTGGGTTCCCTTGGCTGTCCTGGTAGGGGCGATCATCGCTGAAGGTTTCTCCTTCCGCACGGCAATCATCGAGTCGAACCACGTCCGCGGCAAGCAAAGCTGGGTCAAGTTTGTCCGCAACGCCAAGCAACCGGAACTGCCCGTCATTTTGCTCGAAGACTTCGGCGCACTGCTGGGCTTGGTCTTCGCACTCTTCGGCGTCAGCATGACCCTGGTTACCGGAGACGGAGTCTGGGACGCCCTCGGGACCGCGATGATCGGCTTGCTGCTGGTAGCCATCGCCGTCGTTTTGGCCATGGAAACCAAATCGCTGCTGTTGGGGGAGTCCGCCACGAAGGAAGACGTCCAGCGCATCTCCGAAGCCCTGCAGGCCGACGGGACCCGGATCATCCACCTCAAGACCATGCACCTCGGACCGGAAGAGTTGCTGGTGGCCGCCAAAATCTCCATGGGAGCCTCTGAGACAGGCGAAGAGATCGCCAAGGGAATTGACGACGCCGAGCAGCGGATCCGGGCAGCAGTTCCGATCGCCCGGGTCATCTACCTTGAACCCGACATTGAGCGGGTACAGGCCCAGGCCTAAGGGCATCACGCTGATTAACGACCAATGGCTCCGCCGAAGCGGAGCCATTAGTCGTTAATGCGACGGCCGATCAGGCAGCTAGGGCGCTCCTGCGTTCCACCACGCCACTGATGACAGCAACGCCCAGGCCCAGGAGGGCAAGTACCGCACCTACCAAGGCGGGGGCGACGTAACCCCAGCCCCAGGCAATGACCGTGCCACCCAGGAAAGCACCCAGGGCGTTGGCGATGTTGAGGGCTGAGTGGTTCAGCGAGGAGGCCAGCGAGGCAGCCCCAGGGGCTGAATCGAGGAGCCTGGTCTGCAGTGCCGGTGTCAGCATCGAACCGATGCCACCGACCACAAAGGCCATCAGGAAGGCAGACCAAGCCCAGTGGGCTGCGATGGCGTACACCACCAGGGCGGCGGCGATCCCGGGCATGACCCAGTAGATGGTACCCATCACGGACTTGTCCGCCAGCCGGCCGCCGATGATGTTTCCGACAACCATGCCGAGACCATAGAGGGCAACGACGGCGGGAATGAGGTTTTCGGGGATACCCGCCACCGAGGTCATGGTGTGGGCGATGTAGGTGTACACGGCGAAGAAGCCACCGAAGCCGATGATGCCGATCAGGAGGGCCAGCCATACCTGGAGCCTCTTGAGTGCTCCAAGTTCCCGTCGGATGCTGGCGTCCGGGTGCGCGGCTTCGAAGGGGACAAACTTCCACATCATGGCAACCGTCAGCAGGCCGATGGCGCCGACGATGACAAAGAGCAGGCGCCAGCCAAAGGTCTGGCCCACCCAGGTGGCCAAGGGGACTCCGATGACATTCGAGACCGTCAGGCCGGCCATCACCATGGAGATCGCCCAGCCGCGCTTGGTGGGAGCCACGAGGCCCGCAGCGATGACGGCTGCCACCCCGAAGAACGCTCCATGCGGAAGGCCCGAAGCGAAGCGGGACAACAGCATCAAACCGTAGTCCGGAGCAATGAACGACGTCAGGTTGGCCACTGCAAGGAAAAGCATGAGGCCGAGCGCCAGATGCTTGCGGGGCAGCTTGGCTCCCAGGGCGGCAAAGACGGGGGCGCCGATCACTACTCCCAGGGCGTACGCCGAGATAAGGCTGCCCGCTTGCGGGGTACTGATTCCCAGTCCCGTCTCAACCTCCTTCAACAGGCCCATCATGGCGAACTCTGTGGTGCCGATGGCAAACCCGCCCATGGCCAAAGCCAAAATGGCCAAGCCAAGGTGGCGTCCTGGCTTCTTGACGGCAACGGGCTGGGACATGGTGGTAGACATAAACCTGCTTCTGGGGGCGACGTTTGGGCTGGGAAAAATGGGAGAAAATCCGATAACAAGTCTAGTTCGCTGGCGGGACCGGGCGTTACCGCTGTGACCATGCCCATGGTCCGGCCCTTAGACTGTTGCGGTGACTGCAGTGATAAACGTCGTTGGTGCGGCTATTGTCGATTCTTTGGAAGCGCCGGAAAGATTGCTGGTTGCCCGACGTACGGCCCCACCACAGTTCGCGGGCATGTGGGAATTCCCTGGTGGCAAGGTCGAGTCCGGTGAGACCCCGGAGGACGCTTTGCATCGTGAACTCGCGGAGGAGTTGGGAATCGAAGTTCAGCTCGGCCTCGAGCTGGAATCGGGCAACGCCGCCGGGTGGGCGCTCAATCAGCGGGCCTCCATGCGCGTGTGGTTCGCTGAAGTGACAGCGGGTCAGCCTGCCGCACTGGAAGACCACGACGAACTCCGCTGGGTCCCGCTGGCCGATCAGGGGGAGGCCCTGGCCCTTCCCTGGATACCAGCTGACCTCCCGATTGTTCGAGCACTCCTGGAGCGGGTGTCCACGCCCGCCTGACGCGGGCGTGTGGCAGCTAGAACAGTGACTGTTGTCCCGGCAAGGGGGCGACTGCTGCCCCGGCCGGTGACGCTGCCTGCGCCGCTGTGTACCGCGCATTGCGGTGACTGAATCCGGAACTGCCCGTGAAACCGTATTTGGCCTTGAAGTGATTGGTCCTGCCCGACAACCACGCACGGTACTCCTTGGAGGCGTATGAGCCATTGCCATAGAGGCGCCGGTACTTGCCCACCAGCTCGGGGTGTTCTGCGGCAAGCCACTTCATGTACCACTCGCGGGTGCCAGGCTTGAGGTAGAGGGCGCCGGCGGAGACACCCGTGGCTCCGGCCCGGGCCAATTCCGAGAACAGTGAATCGAGGGCTTCGTCGGAATCAGTGAGCCACGGAAGGATGGGCATCGCCATGACGCCGCAGCCCAGACCTGCATCCCGAAGGCGGGCAATGAGCTTCAACCGTGCCTTGGGAGAGGGCGTTCCCGATTCGATGAGGGCAGCGAGGTCTTGGTTGGTCATGGCCAGCGAGATCCCAAGATCCACCGGAACCTGGGTGGCGGCGTGCTTCAGCAGGGGAATGTCACGGGCCAGCAGGGTGCCTTTGGTCAAGATGGAGAACGGTGTGCCCGAATCGGCGAGGGCCCGGATGATGCCAGGCATCAAGGCGTAGCGGCCTTCAGCCCTTTGGTATGGGTCCGTGTTGGTGCCGAGGGCTACCTGGTGGCGTCCCCAGGAAGGTTTGGCCAGTTCCTTGCGGAGTACCTCGGCTGCGTTGATCTTGACGACCACCTGGGAATCGAAGTCGCGGCCGGCATCGAATTCCAAATAGGTGTGGGTCTTGCGTGCGAAGCAGTAGACACAGGCATGGCTGCACCCGCGGTAGGGGTTGACCGTCCATTCGAACGGCATATTGGAACCCGAAGGCACCTTGTTGAGCACTGACTTGGCGGTGACCTCATGGAAGGTGACTCCGGAGAATTCGGGTGTAGAGACGGAACGCACAAGCCCGGCCAAGGGCAGCAGGGCGTCCATTGCCGGGGCAGGGCCTGGAGCCGGGCTGCCGGCCGTTTCCGGTGCCGGTTCACGCGTCGGTGAAAGTGCTTGTGCGTCCCATCTCATGAACTCTATTCGAAGGTATGTTCGAATGAATGTCAAGGCTTCGAACTCCCATGCCGGTGGGGGACCAGGCGTTGCTATGGTTGGCCCATGATTCTCCTTACGGGCTTCGAACCTTTCGGTCAGGAAACCCTCAACCCTTCCTGGCTTGCTGTCCAACGTGCCAGGCAGTTGCTGCAAGCGGAGGGCCTCGCTGTGGAAGCCATCGAGCTGCCGTGCGTTTTTGGCGAATCGGTGACGGTTCTCGATGAGGCCGTGTCACGCCTCGACCCGGAAATCGTGGTGGCCGTGGGCTTGGCGGGAGGCCGGGACCGGATATCGCTGGAACGTGTTGCCATCAACTGCGACGACGCGAGGATTCCGGATAACAAAGGCCAGCGGCCCATTGACGAGGAAGTTATCCCAGGAGCCCCGGCAGCGTACTTCTCCGGCCTGCCCATCAAAGCCGCTTTGAGAAACCTCCAGATTGCAGGTATCAGGGGTGAAATCTCCCAATCGGCCGGTACCTACGTCTGCAACCACCTCTTTTTTGGCCTCATGCATTCGCTGGCGACCCGGCCGGGCGTCCGGGGTGGCTTCATTCACGTTCCCTATGCTCCGGAGCAGGTACCCCCTGGTGGCTCGGCCCCTTCAATGCCGCTTGACGTCACCGCCCAAGGGATTGCGGTGGTTGCCAGGACTTCACTTAACACACAGGTGGATTCCAAGCTGGGGGCAGGGGCCATCCACTAGATCAATTCCCATTGCACGATGACACTGGCCGAAACGGCGGACTCACCCGCCTCGACCGGCAAGGCCTCAGCGGCGAAGGAGGCGCGGACCAGTCCACCCACGGGGATGGGGCTGCTTTGTGCCGGTTGATGGGAGATCGTGATCACCGATCCAAGACTGGCCGACGCAAGGCCTGCGTACTGTTCGGCGCGGGCCACTGCGTCCCGCCATGCCGCTTCCTGCGCTTGTGCCGTGACAGCCGAGGGGTTGGCCATGCCTTGTTCCAGGCCGTTGATGCGGATGTCGTCACCTCCGGCGGCTACCGCCGCGGCGATGGCGGCGGGCGCGTCAGCGTGGGAATGTATCCCGACGTGCAGCGTCGTGGAGGCCACGTAGGCCGTCACCTTCTGGCCCTGCCCTTCGACCCACACGAGGTCGGCGCGCAGGTTCAATCCGCTCGTTCGAAGCTCGGCGTCCGCGACCCCGGCAGTGCGCAAAGCGGCGGCGACCGCGGCCGCCGACCTGCCGGCGTCGTCATATGCTTTCGCTGCGGTCTCCCGACGGGTTTCGACGCCGAGAGTCAACGTCACCAGGTCCGGAACCGCCGTTGCGGTTCCGGTTCCGGTCACTGTGATGGTTCGTTCCATGCCTAAGCCTCCATTCGATGGTCGGTCTGCCGATGCTGCCCACGGTTGGGCGACTCAACGTATCCGCCTGTCTCCAGCCCGGCCTGGCGCTCGAAGAAGTTCGCCCTTCCAGGGTTCCCGGTGCGGACCATGGACCAGCAGGCCGCTGCTCCATAGAGGGCGAAGAAGGGCAGGCCCAGGCAGTACGCGTACTGGGTGCTGTGGCGTTCTTCGTGTCCCAGGAGCACTGGGTCGCTTCCCGCAACACCGTGCGGTGCCCGGTACAGGATGACGTTCCCCACGGTAAAAGCGCCGGCGAAAGGAAGCTTCCAGCTGTACCCGGCTGCTATCAGGAGGCCTCGCGGTCCCTTCGAGAGCGTGGAGCGGGACGCGAGGGCCACCGCCAGGCCCAGAGGTGTGGACAGATTCAGCACGTTGGCTGCCTGCCGCAGGCGTTGACCGGGTGTCATGAAGCCATGCTAGCCCCGTTGCGTGTGGCGGGGGCCGGCAGGCGGGGATACGCTGTTGCAGCACTCACTCGTGCAGGTGATGAATGGGGGAAAGAAGAAATGAACGTCAAACGCGCCGTGGGCGTGATCGGTGTGCTGATAGCCGTGATGGTGGCCTTGACCGGATGCGTCAAGCTCAACATGTCGGTGAAGGTCAACAACGAAAAAAGCGTCGACTACGAGGTCGTCTACGCGATCCAGAAGTCCGTTCTGGGCGATAAGTCCTTCGACGAATTCATGAAGTCCAACGGCAGCGGCAGCCAGGAAATGGATATTCCTGAGGGTGCCACCGTTGTGGACTACGAAGACGACAAGTACAAGGGCAAACGGATCACGGCAGTGAACCTCGACCCGGCCAAGCTGGCCGAGTCGTCCAGCTCGGCGAACCCTTTTGACCTGAAAAGGGACGGCGACTTCTACATCATGTCGATAGGAAGCGTCACAGGCACCGATGCCAGTGATCCCCAGGCCTCCAGCATGGCCAAGTCAATGTTTGACGAAGCCTCCGTCAAGTTCACCTTCCCCGGGAAGGTTGTGGAGGCCAAGGGCGCAGTTGTCGACGGCAACACGGCGACTTTTGACATGCTCTCGATCAACGAAACGGCAGTGCAGGTGAAGGCTGAGGCCAACCCCGGCATACCCATGTGGATCATCTGGACCCTGGTGGCTGTCCTGGTGGTCGCCGCGGCGTTGGTCCTGCTGTTCGTGCTGTTGCGGAGGAATTCCTCCCGCAAGTCGCCGGCGCTCGCAGGGGCCGCACCCAACGGCCAGGTCTGGAACGGCCAGCCCCAGCAGGGCTACGCGGGCCAGCCGGCTTACCCTGCCCAGCAGCAGGGTTACGCCGCGCCCCAGCCGCCGGTCGGGCCTTCAGCCCAACCGCCGCAGCAGGACTGGGCAGGCCAGGGCTACAGGCCAGGAACACAGCAGGCACCCCAGGCAGGCGCTGCGCACGACGACGGCCAGGTACCTCCGCCGCCCACCGCGCCACCGGCGTCGGGGGCCTAGGAGCGCAGGCGGCTTGCCGCCGTCGAACTGTTGACATCCGGCGGTTAAACCACGCCGGTGCGCTTCAACTAGACTGAAGGGTAGTGCCCGCCGTCCGCGGTGAGCACTACCCTTTCGTTTTGCAGGCCTGCCTTGCCGGCCGCTCCCAACTCGTAGCTAAGAACAGTAGATGACTGACACTTTGCCAGGCGCCGCCATCCCGAATCCGCTGGATGAGGCCGCCATCAACGCCGCCGTCGAGGACGCCATCGCCGCTATTGGGGCAGCTTCCTCCCTTGATGAACTAAAGGCTGTCCGCCTTGCCCACACGGGCGAGAAGTCGCCCCTGAGCCTTGCCAACCGCGAAATCGGTGGCCTGGCCAAGGAGCACAAGGCGGCCGCCGGTAAGCTCATGGGCTCCTCGCGCGGCAGGGTTAACCAGGCACTCGCCGCCAGGACCCAGGTGCTTGAAGCAGAGAATGACGCCCGCATCCTGATCGAGGAAACGGTTGACGTCACCGCGGCCCCGCGTCGGCGTCGTGCCGGTGCGCGCCACCCGCTGTCCACCCTGCAGGACCGGGTGTCGGACATCTTCGTCGGCATGGGCTGGGAAATCGCCGAGGGCCCGGAAGTCGAATCCGAGTGGTTCAACTTCGATGCCTTGAACTTCAAGCCGGACCACCCGGCACGTGAAATGCAGGACACGTTCTTCGTGGAGCCTCCTGAAGCACACCTGCTCATGCGCACCCACACTTCTCCAGTGCAGGTCCGTTCGATGCTGGAGCGCGAGGTGCCCATCTACGTGCTGTGCCCGGGCAAGGTGTTCCGCACCGATGAGCTCGATGCCACGCACACGCCCGTCTTCCACCAGTTCGAGGGCCTGGCCATCGACAAGAACCTCAGCATGGCGGACCTCCGCGGCACCTTGGAGCACTTCGCGCGCCAGATGTTCGGAGATGAGGCTTCCATCCGCTTGCGCCCCAACTACTTCCCGTTCACGGAGCCGTCTGCGGAGCTGGACATCTGGCACCCCGGCGCCAAGGGTGGCCCGCGGTGGATCGAATGGGGTGGCTGCGGCATGGTCAATCCCAACGTCCTCCGGGCGGCCGGTATTGACCCGGACGTCTATTCAGGTTTTGCCTTCGGCATGGGCATTGAGCGCACGCTCATGTTCCGCAACGAAGTCGGCGACATGCGCGACATGATCGAAGGCGATGTACGTTTCAGCGAGCACTTTGGGATGGAGATCTAACAGTGCGTATCCCACTTTCCTGGCTGCGTGAATTCGCGCAGGTTCCGGCCGACGCAACGGCCGAAGACGTCATGGCGGACCTGGTCAAGGTCGGCTTCGAAGAAGAAGACGTACATCGTCCCACGGACGAGCTCAAGGGGCCGATCGTTGTTGGCCAGGTCCTGAGCCTGGTCAAGGAACCGCAGACCAACGGCAAGACCATCAACTGGTGCCAGGTCCGCGTCGTTCCGGAAGGACAGGAGCAGACCCTCACCGGCAAGGGCATCGACCCCTCGGGTGTGCAGGGCATTATTTGCGGTGCCCATAACTTTGTTGAAGGCGACAAGGTGGTAGTCACCCTGCCTGGCGCTGTCCTGCCTGGCAACTTCCAGATCTCCGCCCGCAAAACCTACGGACACTTGTCCGCGGGAATGATCGCTTCTGTCCGCGAGCTTGGCATCGGTGATGACCACGACGGCATCCTCGTCCTCTCCCGCATTGGACTTGACCCGGAAGTCGGTACCGACGCGATGGAACTGCTGGGTCTCTATGACCAGGCAGCTGAAATCAACGTCACGCCGGACCGTGGCTACGCGTTCTCCATCCGTGGCGTTGCCCGGGAGTACGCCCATGCCACTGGAACGTCTTTCGTGGACCCCGCGTCCAAGGTCAACGCGCCTGCCTCCCTGCAGGGTGGCTACGGCGTAAAGCTTAACGATGACGCGCCCATTTACGGCAAGCCTGGCTGCGACCGCTTTGTTGCCCGCACCGTGCGGGGAGTGGATGCGTCCCGTCCGACCCCGCCGTGGATGTCCTCGCGCCTTCGGCTCGCGGGCGTGCGGAGCATCTCGCTGCCCGTGGATATCTCCAACTACGTCATGCTGGAGCTGGGTCAACCTAACCACTGCTACGACCTCGACAAGCTGGCGGGCGACATCGTTGTCCGCCGCGCTGTCGCAGGGGAGAAGATCACTACCCTCGACGACAAGGAACGTACGCTCGACGTCGAGGACCTGCTGATCACCGATGACTCCGGTGCCATCGGCATTGCCGGTGTCATGGGCGGTGCGCACACGGAGGTGTCCGATTCCACCACGAACATCCTGGTGGAGGCGGCGCACTTTGATGAAGTGTCCATTGCCCGCTCCCGCCGTCGACACAAGCTGCCGTCCGAAGCGTCCAAGCGATTCGAGCGTGGCGTTGACTGGCACGTTGCCAACATTGCCGCGCAGCGCGTGGTGGATCTCCTGGTGGAGCTCGCCGGTGGAACAGCGGACCAGGCCGGTACCGACGTCGGGACCGCGCCTGACGCCGTCGTCATCGACCTGCCTGCAGGTTTCGCCTCAGCGCGGATCGGTATCGACTTCACTGAAGATCAGATCACCACCTCCCTGGAGGACCTGGGAGCCGTCGTGGAGAAGACCGCTACCGGATACCGCGTCACTGCCCCCAGCTGGCGCAACGACCTTGAAACCAAGGAAGACCTCTCCGAGGAAATTGCGCGCCTCGTGGGCTATGACAACATTCCGGCGACCTTGCCGGTGGCTCCTCCGGGGCGTGGCTTGAGCCGCACGCAGCAGCAGAAGCGTCGCGTAGTGCAGGCGCTGGCTGATGCCGGCCTGACCGAGGTGCTGTCCTACCCGTTCGTCACGAAGGCTGCCAATGACACGTTCGGCGTGGCGGAGGAAGGTGCGCCGCGCCCGGCACTGAAGCTCGCCAACCCGATCAGCGAGGAACACGGTTACCTCCGTACCTCCATCCTGCCGGGCCTTATCGAGGTCGCCCGCCGGAACCACTCGCGCGGATTCCGCGATCTTGCGCTCTATGAGGCCGGCTCGGTCTTCCTCCCAGGTGACAAGCTCGGGACCGAGTCCATCCCGCCGCTGGGCGCCAAGCCCAGCGATGAGGTTCTGGATGCGCTGTACGACGGCGTCCCTCACCAGCCGCTGCACATCGGCGCTGTCCTCACCGGCCATGACTCTCCGGCCGCTGCAACGCACAAGCCGCGTGCCTGGGATTGGGCGGACGCCGTTGATGTCGCGAGGCTGATCGCCGACGTCCTTGGTGTCGAACTGGTTGTCAGCCAGGGCAGCCACCAGGCGTTCCACCCTGGGCGTGCCGCCCAGCTCGCGCTGCGCAACGGCGATGTCGTTGGTTACGCCGGGGAACTCCACCCCAAGCTCCTGGCTTCGCAGGACATGCCGGCCCGTTCCGTGGCTGTCGAGGTCAACGTTGAGGCGTTGTTCGACGCTGCTGCCGACGTCATTGTCGCCAAGCACATCTCCGGGTTCCCGGTGGCGACACAGGACGTTGCATTGGTGGTTCCGCAGGACGTGCCCGCTGACCAGGTTCTGTCTGCGCTCCGGGAAGGCGCCGGGGAGCTGCTCGAGGACGTTGCGTTGTTCGACGTCTACGTTGGTCCGGGAATTGAGGACGGTAAGAAGTCCTTGGCCTTCGGCCTGCGGTTCAGGGCAAACGATCGCACGCTGACGGCAGACGAGGCATCCGAAGCCCGCGCCGCGGCCGTGGCCGTTGCGGCTGACCGCTTCGGCGCCGTCCAGCGCTAGTCTCCTTCCTGTAAAACCCCGGGACTTCGGTCCCGGGGTTTTCTTTTACCGAGATTCGACTCCCAACATCTTGACAGAATATTCACATGTGTATGACAGTTCTGTCATGCACATGTGAAACATGTGTATCACATCCCTCGCGCGGCTCCACGAGAGCTGCTCTTTGAAAGGTACCCATGAAAAAGCAGAAGCTTGCTGTGCTTGTCGGAGCTGCGGTTGTGGCCCTGACATCCTCGCTGACCGGAGCAGCCGTAGCGTCAGAGCCGACGCCTGCGGTCGCCAACTCCGGTTTCCAACCGGTATCGCACGCCGTGGACAAGACGCAGACCTCCGGCTCCGCAGCCTCCCCGTTGGCCGACAGGTACAGCCTTGCAATGCCCTCCAAGAACGGCGGCGCTTCCACCGACTCAGTCATCGGCGCTGATGGCAGGGTTCGGATCACCGACACCACGGCTGCACCAAACCGCTCCATCGTGCAGATCGAATTCAATGGCGGATACATCTGCTCCGGGGCACTTATCTCCCCTGACACGGTGTTGACCGCTGGCCATTGCGTGCATGAAGGCGGCACCGGCTCGACCGCGGACTACTCCTGGGGCGTTAAGGTAGCGCCCGGGCGGAACGGGTCAACGGACCCCTACGGCAGTTGCGGGGCCAGCAAGATCTACACGGACCAGCGCTGGATCGATTCGGCAAACACCAATGCGGACTGGGGCGTCATCAAGCTCGACTGCACGGTAGGCAACACCACCGGTTGGTTGAACTATGCAGGCACCACCGCCAGCCTGAACGGAACCAGCGCTACGGTCAGGGGCTATCCCGGCGATAAGGCTTTCGGCACCATGTGGTCCATGACCGGAACCATCGACAGCACCCAGACTGAGAAGGTCTTCTACAAAATGGATACGTACGGTGGCCAAAGCGGTGCACCAGTCTACAACAGCAGCAACACCATCGTGGCCATCCACACCAACGGCGGCAGCTCAAATTCGGGAACCCGCATCACACCGACCTTGGCGAACTACCTGACGTCAGTGAAGTAACCCGGCTGGGTTAATTTGGGCAGTCCACCAGCGTGTGTGCCGTCCGATGTTCAGGACGCGCGATAGTGCATTGCTGAGGTCACAAGGGGTTGGGGGCCAGACGTCAGCGAGTCATAATTGGTGTGCCCCACTACGGGGAAGCTGAGGCAGGTGGGGCAACCCTTGCGGGACTTCGAATTCGATGAGCGCGATCTGCGGTTGCTGCACGCCCTGCAGGTACGGCCGCGCGCCCCATGGGCGGCCTTGTCCTCAATTGTCGGGGCGGATGCCGTCACCCTGGCTCGACGATGGGCCGTTCTTCAGGACACTGGCTTGGCGTGGATGACATCCTATCGAGGCGCCGGGGCCAGCTCTGTCGGGGCTGTCGTTGAGATCAGCTGCATACCCTCCACGTTGGCAGGGATTGTCCGTGATCTGGCCCGTGAGCGGGAAGTGATCACCATCGACCAGACCGCCGGAAGCCGTGACCTGGTGCTGTCCGTGCTGTCCGCATCGGAGGCCGGGCTGACAACGTTTCTCTTGGAAAGGCTGGCCACCTTTGCAGGAATCACCAGCATCCGGACCCACAGGATCATCCGGATCGTCACTGATGCGCAGCATTGGCGGTTGAAGTCCCTGCATGACGACGAGGTCAGCGCGTTGGAACGGTCTGTACCCCAGCCGCAGCCAAGCAAGTCCGTGGTGACCGACTCCGTGGAGGACGAACTGACGCGAATTCTCCTCATCGAGGGAAGGGCTTCAGTCTCCGACCTGGCGCAGTGGCTACGTATTAGCCCGGCCCGGGCCAAGTCTGCGCTGTCAAACATCCTGGGAGCCCAGCGGGTAGTGGTGCGGTTGGACATTGCGCGGACTTTTTCGCCGTGGCCGGTCAGCGTCTGGTATTTCCTGCGGGTGCCACCGGCCAAGGTTGACGGGGTCGCTGCGGGCCTGGCAAGGCTGGATGTCGCACGGCTCGTCGCCACGACCGGAGGTCAATACTCCTTGGTGTTGTCGGTCTGGCTCCGGCGCGTTGAGGACATGGCCGCCCTGGAGCGGCAGCTGGGCGAACGATTGCCGTATGTGGAGATCGAGGACCGTTCCATTGTTCTCCGAACGCCCAAGCACATGGGCAAGCGCCTGTACCCGGACGGCAGGAGGATAGTCTGAAGACGGCCCAGTCAAGGCGCCTGGCCTGTAGGGGAGCTGCGAAAGGAGATCCGTGGAAATCCCGGTGCTGGAGCTGCACAGGCTCAGCGACGTGCACCTTCAGGCGAACCTGCCCGCGCAACTGGGGGACCCCGCGCACCAGCGGGCCCTCCGCTTCGCCAACCCGGTGGACCGTGCGGAGTTCGTCGCGGGTCGGCTGGCCCTTTCGAATTTTGCCGCCTCGCTCCTCGACGTCGACCCCAACCGGCTCAGGCCCGATTACCACTGTCCGCAGTGTGGCCCTGGCCAGGACCACGGCCGGCCGGGATTCATGCTCGACGGCGGTCCCGCACCTTTGGTGGTCAGCGCCTCCCGGGCGTCGGGCTGGGTGCTGCTGGCCGGCGTCGCGCATCCAACGGATGGCTTCCGGCTGGGAGTGGACCTTGAAGCGATAGGCAAGGCCGGATTCGACGGCTTCGATGACCTGGCGCTGACAGGCAGCGAGAAGCGTTTCCTGGCATCAATGCCGGCAAGACATCAAGCTCTGCACCGAACGCGCTTATGGGCGCGTAAGGAAGCTTGGCTGAAGATGACCGGCGACGGCCTGCGCCGGAACCCCGCCGAGGTGGACGTACTGGACCGGCCTGGCCTGCGGGATGTCACCGAAAGGGAACTGCCTGCCGGGCAACCGGAAGGACTGGTTGCTGCCCTGGCCCTCGGCTAACCCGCTGGAGGCAGCGTCGGCAGCGCGGCCTCGTAGAGCCACGGCCGCAGGATCGATGCCGTATCGAAGCCCGGCATGAAGGCGTCCGCTGCTGTAATGAAGGACTCCGTGGATACTGATCCGTGCCGGTTCCCAGCGGTCCAGTGCTGAAGGAAAGCGAAGAAAGCCTCGTCCCCGGCCACCACCCGGAGCGCATGAACGGCCAAGGCCCCGCGCTTGTAGACCCTGTCATCGAACATGAGCTCCGGACCGGGGTCACCGACCAGCAGGTCCTGCGGCCCGGCGTCGAGCTTTTTCCACGCGGCAGTTGCACGAGCGGCTACGGTCATGGTTCCGGACTCTTCGGACCACAGCCATTCGGCGTAGCAGGCGAATCCCTCGTGCAGCCAAATGTCTTTCCAGTTGCTGACTGTCAGCGAATTCCCGAACCACTGATGGGAAAGCTCATGGGCGATCAGCCGCTGCGATTCCCAGGCCTCCTTCATGTGGTTCCGCCCGAAGATGGAGACTGTCTGGGCTTCCAACGGTATTTCCAGTTCATCCTCGGTGACCACTGACGTGTAGTCGGTGAACGGGTACGGACCGAAGCAATCCTCGAAGGTCTTCATCATGTCCGGCTGGCGTCGCAGGCCTTCCAAGGCATCCCCGGCCATCTCGGCTGTGACCGCGACGAACTGGGGAACCCGGTGATGGGTACCTTCTGCCCGGAGCGGAACCTTGATGTACCGGCCGATTTGAACAGTGGCAAGGTATGTTGCCATCGGCTCGACTTGCTCGTAAACCCAGGTCTCCCGGCTGGACTTGCGGGAGTGGGAGACGAGCTTGCCGTTGCAGACCGGCCGGTAGTTGTCGTCGGTAGTCACGGAGATCAGGAAGGTGGACTTGTAGCGCGGGTGGTCATTGCAGGGGAACCAGGATGCGGCGCCGTTCGGCTGGCCTGCGACCAGCACGCCGTCGTTCAGTTCTTCCCACCCCACATCTCCCCATAGTCCGCGGCGCGGTTGCGGATTACCCTCATAGCGGATCTCCAGCGTGAACTGTCGTCCGGGCTTGATCGGGGACGCCGGGGTGAGTACCAAATGTTCGGCCCTGTGGCTGAATTTCTGCAGTTTCCTGCCGTCCAGCTGGATTTTGGATGCCCGCAAGCCCACGAGGTCCAGCACCACCTGGGTGGTCGCCTCAAGCGCCGTGCAGTGCAGGACAGCCCTGCCGATCAGCTTGTTGCTGCCCAGCCTGACGTCGAGGTCCAATTCGTATCTATCCACCCGGTAACTCGTGCTGCCGTGATCCAGGGTGTAGGGGTCGGGACTGGGGATGCTGATGGGTGCAGTCATTAGCTCCCAATCTACTTCAGGCGTGGCGCTTCTGTGGTCGGACCCACCCACGGGCTCACCGGGTTGCCCATCCAGTACGTTCCTGCGGGGACAGTCTCACCGCGCATGACCAACGACGCCGGTCCAACAGTTCCGCCGTCACCGATACTGGCCGCGGGAAGGATGACGCCGTGGGGACCCATCGTGGCACCGTTACCGAGTGTCACCGTGTCCAGGCTCATGACGCGATCATGGAACAGGTGCGTTTGGACTACGCAACCCCGGTTGACGGTGGAGTTCTCGCCGAGAGTCACGAGGTCGGCTTCAGGAAGCCAGTAACTCTCGCACCACGTTCCGCGGCCGATCCTGGCGCCAAGCCCGCGGAGCCACCACACCAGGGCCGGGGTGCCGGCGGCCGAGCGGGCAAACCAGGGGGCGCTCACCATTTCAATGAACGTGTCCACCACCTCATTGCGCCAGATGAAGGAACTCCATAGGGGGTGTTCGCCGGATCGGATGGTCCCCACCAGGGTCCATTTGGCGATCACCGAACTGAGCGCGGCCACAGCCCCGGCCGCCAGCATGACGACGCCGCCAAGCAGTGCCGCGACCCAGTAGCCCCAACCGCGTGCGATCCAGTCCAGGACCACCATGACGGCAACGGCTATGGCCACCGTAAGGATGACCGGGACCAAACGGCACAGCTCCCACAGGGCACGGGCCAGCTTCAGTTTGAAGGGTGGTTCGAAAGTGCGGCTCTGATCGGCGTCGACGGCGGTGCGGCGCAACCGGACCGGCGGACTGCCGAGCCACGAGGTTCCGGATTTTGCCTTGGCCGGCGTGGCAGAGAGCACCGCCACGAGGGAGTTTTTGGGAACGTTGCGTCCTGCGGCAGTCATGCCGGAGTTGCCAAGGAACGAGCGTTTGCCGATCTTGGCAGGAGCGATCTTCATCCAGCCGCCGCCAAGTTCGTAGGACGCCACCATGGTGTCGTCGGCAAGGAAGGCACCATCTCCAATGGTGGTCATTGCGGGTACCAGGAGAACAGTTGAGGCTTCCACGTTCTTGCCAACCTTGGCACCCAGCAAACGGAGCCAAAGGGGCGTGAACAGGCTGGCGTAAATCGGAAAGAGGAGGTCACGGGCCATATCCAGCAACCGCTCGGTTGCCCAGACCTGCCAACCGACCCTGCTGCGGACCCGGTAGTACCCTTCCCTGAGGCCCAAGCCCAGGAGCCGCGTCACTAAAAGGACCATGAGGAGGTTGCCCAGGAACCAGACCAGCGCTGCCAAAGGCACGGACAGGGCAATCCGGGGGAGGGCAGTTTCCAGGGAATCGTGCCCTCGAATGAAGGACAGGATCACCAGGGCCCCCGCGAAGGCTGAGAGGTAGGGGATCAGGGACAGCAGGGCCGAGGCGGCCGCAAAGGCGAAAAGCCACAGTCGATCAACTGCGGAACGGCGAACTGCTGCCTCAGGCCAGTCGTGCTTTGCCTTTCCCCGCCTTTGAGCTGGTGAGCCTGCCACCAGATGACCGGCTTTCACCTTGCCAACAACTGCGGAGCCGGGCTCGACATGGGCGCCGGCGCCAATGGTTGCGCCGGGCATGAGAGTGCTTCGCGATCCCACCACCGCGCCTGCTCCGACGTGGACTTGGCCGATGTGGACCGAATCACCGTCCACCCACCAACCGGAAAGGTCGACTTCGGGTTCAATGTTGGCCCCGTTCCCCAAGGACAGGAGCCCTGTGACCGGCGGCAACGAGTGCAGGTGCACGTCCCTTCCAATCCTGGCTCCCAAAGCCCGGGCGTAGTAGGGGACGAACGGGGCGCTGGCCAGGCCGATGGCACCGGAAAGGTCCTGGATTTGTTCGGCGAGCCACAGCCGCAGGTGTGTTTTGCCGGAACGGGGGTAGGTACCCGGTTGGATTCTTCCGAGCAGGATCCTGGCTGCCAGCACCGAGATTGCCATTCGGCCCAAGGGGCTGACGAAGACCAGCCAGGAAAGCCCGACCCACCACCAGGACACCACGGGAGCGGCGTCAAATCCGGCAAAGGTGGCCAGCATATTGTTGGCAGCCATGAGGTAGGTGAGCCACCGCATTCCCACCAGGATGTGCAACGGCACTCCCATAAGTATCTGGAAGATCTGCGACTTCAGGGCCGTGGGACGGACGGTGCGCTCCGCAGCGTGACCCGGCGTGCCGCCGTCGGGCAATGACTGCCGGGCGGCGTCGATCAGGGCGCCGACACGCGGTGTCGCGTAGATGTCTGCCACGGTGATCGTCGGGTAGCGGAGACGAAGAGCCGACACGAGCTGGGCAGCGGCGAGGGAGCCGCCACCATGGGCGAAGAAGTCGGCGTCGAGTGACCCGGCGGGGCTGCCCAGGACAGCCTCCCACTGGTCAATGATCCAGCGGGCGTCCTCGGGAAGGTTCAGCGGAGCATTGCCGGTCTCGGCGGGTCCTGCTCCCGCCAGCGGCCAGGGGAGTGCGTGGCGGTCAACTTTGCCGCTTGTCTTGGTGGGCAACGAATCCACCACGGTCAACAGGGGAATCAGGGCCGCAGGCAGGTTGTCGGAGAGCAGCGTTCGAGCAGCGTCCAGGTTGAGCTCCACACCCTCTGCGGGGGCCAAGTAGCCCACGAGGATCTGGTTGCCGGCAGCCGTGGTCTGAACGGCAGCGGCAGCGCCCGCCACGCCCGGCAAGGACTGCAATGCTGCATCAACTTCGCCCAGTTCAATTCGGCGTCCACCGAGCTTGACCTGCTCGTCGGCCCGGCCCATGAAGATCAGGCCCTCGGGTTCGAACCGGACCAGGTCCCCGGAGCGGTAGGCGCGGTCCCAGGCCAGCGTCGGCATGGGAGCGTACTTCTCGGCGTCCTTGGCCGGATCCAGGTAGCGGGCGAGGCCGACGCCGCCGATGATCAGTTCGCCGACTTCGCCTTCTTCCACCGGGACGCCGTCGGAATCGACGACGGCGAGGTCCCAGCCATCAAGCGGCAGACCGATCCGGACGGGGCCGGGTCCGCCCAGGGGAGCGGCGCAAGCCACAACGGTGGCTTCTGTTGGTCCGTAGGTGTTCCACACTTCGCGACCATCGACGGCGAGCCGCTCGGCCAGCTCGGGTGGGCAGGCTTCCCCGCCGAAGATGAGCAGGCGGACGTTTTCCAACGCCTCGGCCGGCCACAGGGCCGCAAGGGTGGGCACAGTGGACACCACGGTAATCCCGTGGTTGATGAGCCACGGTCCCAGGTCCATGCCGGTGCGGACCAGCGCGCGGGGAGCCGGTACAAGGCACGCGCCGTGGCGCCAGGCGAGCCACATTTCTTCGCAGGAGGCGTCAAAAGCCACCGACAGGCCCGCGAGCACCCGGTCCTGGGGGCCAATCGGTTCGGCCTGCAGGAAAATCCGTGCTTCTGCGTCGACGAAGGCGGCAGAGGAACGATGCTTCACGGCCACGCCCTTCGGTGTGCCGGTGGAGCCCGAGGTGAAAATGATCCACGAATCGTCGTCCAGTCCGGGCTTGCCGGGCACGGCAACAGGTTCCCGCGCAGCTTGGGCAAGCTGGACGTCCAGTCCTGCACCAATGACCGCGGCCACTTTCGCCTCGCCAAAGACCAGACGGGCCCGTTCGTCGGGATCGTCGGCATCCACCGGAACGTAGGCGGCTCCGGCCATGAGGATGCCCAGGATGGCGATGTAGAGCTCGTTGGTTCCTGACGGGATGCGGACGCCGATTTTCGCGCCGCGTCCCAGTCCGGCCGCGTTCAGGGTGCGCGCGAAGGACTTCACCGAGGCAAGCAACTCGGTGTAGCTCAGTGACTTGTGCCCGTCGTCCAAGGCTGAGGATTCCGGGAAGGACGCCGCAGTGGCTTCCAGGATGTCCACGAGGGTACGTTCGGCAGGTGCTGCGGTGCCGCCGGGCAACTGGGGGCGATAGGTACTCAGGGCAGGCCGCTGCCCGGCCCCCACGGGATGATCTGTGCTCACAGGGTCAGCTTTTCCCAGAAAGGTGAACAAAAGGTGTCGGTGGTTTCCTTCCCGTCATGGTCCCTTGTTCTGCTGTTGGCCTGGGAGTCACCACGAGTTTGGGGAGCCGGGCGCTGATCTTAGGGCACCAGCAGGACTTTGCCGGTGGTCCGCCGGCCCTCCAGGTCACGGTGGGCTTGGGCAGCCTCAGCCAACGGGTACGTGGCGCCGACCCTGACCGCAAGCGTGCCGTTGGCGGCGGCGTCGAAAATTTCTGCGGAGCGCCACCGGCGTTCCTGGGCGTTCTGAACGAAGTGCGCCATGGTCGGGCGGGTCAGGGTCAGCGATCCGGCGGCGTTCAGCCGCTGCGGGTCAAAGGGTGGTACGGGTCCTGAGGCTGCGCCGAAAAGCACCATGGCGCCACGGATCCGCAGGCTCTTCAGGGACTCGTCAAAGGTGTCCTTGCCAACGCCGTCGTAGACCACGTTGACGCCCTCGCCGTCGGTGAGTTCGCGGACCTTGTCGGCGAATCCCTCATAGCGGAGGACCTCATCGGCGCCTGCCAGGGTGGACAGATCGGCCTTCTCATCACTGGAGACGGTGGTGATGACGCGGGCTCCGCGTGCCTTCAGCAGCTGCGTCAACAGCAGGCCCACGCCGCCGGCCCCGGCGTGCAGCAGGACCGTGTGGCCGGGCTCCACCCGGAAAGACGAGTTCATCAAGTAGTGGGCTGTGATGCCCTGCAGTGGCAGGGCGGCTGCCGTGTGGTCGTCGACGCCGGCGGGTACCGGAAGCGCTTTGGCCGCCTCCACGAGGGCGTACTCCGCGTACGTCCTGGTCCCTTCGGCCGTGGCAACGCGGTCTCCCACGCCGAATTCTTCAACACCTTCACCGACGGCCTCCACGACCCCTGCTGCTTCGGCGCCGGGAGTGAAGGGGTAGGCCACTTTGTAGGTGCCGTTGCGCTGGTAGGTTTCGATGAAGTTGACCCCGGTCGCGGCAACTTTGATCAGCAACTGTCCGGGGCCCGGTGCCGGTACTTCGACGGAAGCGTACTCAAGGACCTCGGGTCCTCCCGCGTGCTGTGCAACGATGGCGTGCGTCATGGTGGCTCCTAACTCCGGGGCGGTCCTTCCGGTGCCCGGTTCCAGAATCCATCCTAGGGAGGTTGGGACCTTCCTTGTCGAACGCCTAGAAGCGTCCGTGCGTCGAAGCTACGGGGCAGTCGAAGCCGCGGCCGGCTGCCAGGCCCACGTCATTAAGGTACCGGACCACGATGCCGTAAGACTGCACCAGGGTTGTTTCGGTGTACGGGATGGAATGCTTGGCGCAGAATTCGCGCACAATCGCTGATGCTTTGTGGAGCTGGGGCCGCGCCATATCCGGGAACAAGTGGTGCTCCACCTGGCGGTTGAGGCCACCAAGAAGGAAGTCCATGAAGCGTCCGCCGGAAATGTTGCGTGAAGTCAGGATCTGACGGTTGAGGAAATCCACGCGGCTGTCTTTCGGAAGGACGGGCATGCCCTTGTGGTTGGGCGCGAACGAGGCCCCCATGTAGAAGCCATAGACCATGATTTGGACGCCAAGGAAGGCAAAGGCCATTCCTATGGGCAGGAAAGTGAAGGCCAGGACAGGGAGGGCGCTTAGCCGCGCCACGAGGATGGGAGTCTCAACCCAGCGGTGGCGGACGTTCTGCTTCCCGAAGACAAAGCGCAAGGAATCGAACTGGAGGCTCAGCCCAAGCAGTGTCAGGAGCGGGAAGAAGAACCAGCCCTGCTTCCTGGTCAGGAACGCCAGGCGCCCCTTTCGTTCCGCCGCGGCATCTTCGTGGAAGACCAGTGCGTTGTTCCGTATGTCCGGGTCCTTGGAGATGACATTGGGATGGTTGTGGTGTGCGCCGTGCTTCTGTTCCCACCAGGAGTAGCTGATGCCGGCCACTCCAGTGGCAAGGAGGCGGGCCGACCAATCGTTTGCCCGGCGCGAGGCGAAGATCTGCTTGTGCCCGGCCTCATGGGCCAAAAAGCTCAACTGCGTGCACAGGATGCCGACGGCGGCCGCGATGAGCAGTTGGTACCAGGACTCGCCAATCAAGGCGAAGCCAAGCCATGTTCCGGCCATGAGAAGCATGAGGGCCACGAAGACCCAGATGTAGAAGCCGCTGCGACGTTCAAGAAGCCCTGCTGCTTTGACGGACTTGAGGAGCTCCGAGTAGCTCTGGACAACGGGATTTGGCTGAATTGCGCGTGCTTTGGGGCGCTCAGCGGTGGACGTGGGTGCCATAGGTGTGCCCCGTATCGCTAACGGGCAACGCTGCAGCCGACGTTCGGACTGCACGGTTTGGATCACCCTCCAATAAGCATACGCGCAATGTCCTGACAAATGTGACAGCCCACACTAGGCATGCATAAATATCGGGCAGCATGAATAATCTTGCTGTACAGTGGTGTTATGACTATTTCTGTTGCCGTCTCCGGTGCCAGCGGCTACGCCGGGGGAGAAGTGCTGCGCCTGCTGGCGAACCATCCCAACGTCACCATCGGCGCGATCACCGCGCACAGCAACGCCGGTTCCAGACTAGGGGAGTTGCAGCCGCATCTCCATGGTTTGGCCAGCCGGATCCTGGAAGAGACCACGGTGGAAAACCTGTCCGGTCACGATGTCGTGTTCCTGGCCCTGCCACACGGAAGCTCGGCCGGGATCGCAGCGCAGTTGCCGGAGGGAACTGTAGTCATCGACGCCGGAGCGGACCACCGCTTGCAGGATGCTTCGGCCTGGGAGAAGTTCTACGGCTCCGAGCACGCCGGCACCTGGCCTTACGGGCTGCCGGAACTGCCCGGCCAGCGTGAGGCGCTCAAAGGCGCCAAGCGGATCGCCGTACCCGGCTGCTACCCGACGTCGGCCCTGCTCGCCTTGACGCCCGGGTTCGCCAACAACCTCCTCTTGACGGACGACGTCGTCATTGTTTCCGCCTCCGGAACCTCGGGTGCGGGCAAGGCGGCCAAGGTCAACCTGATCGGGTCGGAGGTCATGGGTTCCATGAGCCCCTATGGCGTGGGTGGCGGTCATCGCCACACGCCGGAGATCGAACAAGGGCTCAGCAACGTCGCCGGCGAACCTGTAACGGTGTCCTTCACCCCGACTCTCGCCCCCATGAGCCGGGGCATCCTTACGACGGCGACTGCCAAGGTTGGGCACGGCGTCACCGAAGCCGAGCTTCGCCAGGCGTGGGCGGATGCTTACGACGACGAGCCTTTCGTCCACTTGCTGCCCGAAGGCCAGTGGCCCACCACCAAGTCGGTGCAGGGGTCCAACCACGCGGTCATGCAGCTTGCGTTCGATGCCCACGCGGGCCGCGTGATTGTCACTTGCGCCATCGACAACCTGACCAAAGGGACCGGCGGCGGAGCCGTGCAGTCCATGAACATTGCCCTCGGCCTGGATGAAACAGCCGGCCTGAACCTGCAGGGAGTTGCACCGTGACCATTACCGCCCCCAAGGGATTCCGTGCCGCTGGCATCAAGGCCGGCATCAAGGCCTCCGGCAAACCCGATCTGGCACTCGTCATCAACGATGGCCCCTCCAAGGCCGCCGCCGCAGTCTTCACCTCCAACCGGGTGGCAGCAGCGCCCGTGCACTGGTCCCGCCAAGTGGTCAGCGACGGCCGTGTGGACGCCGTTGTGCTGAACTCCGGTGGAGCCAATGCCTGCACAGGCCCGCAGGGCTTCCAGAACACCCATGCCACGGCCGAGAAAGTGGCAGAAGTGCTGGGAGTCTCAGCTTCCGACGTCGTCGTGTGCTCAACCGGGCTGATCGGCGAGCAGCTGCCCATGGACAAGATCCTTCCGGGCGTCGAGGCAGCCGCCAAGGAGCTCAGCGAGGACGGCGGCAGTGCCGCAGCCACTGCGATCATGACCACCGACAGCGTCTCGAAGGAAGCCGTCTTCACCGGCAAGGACGCTGAGGGCAAACCGTACACAGTAGGCGGGATCGCCAAGGGCGCGGGCATGCTCGCCCCGGGGCTGGCCACCATGCTGGTGGTGCTGACGACGGACGCCGAAGTACCGGCCAATGAGCTCGATGTTGTGCTTCGCGACGCCTCACGCGTCACGTTCGACCGGGCCGATTCGGACGGCTGCATGTCCACGAACGACACGGTGGTGCTGTTGGCCTCCGGCGCCTCCGAAGCACTGCCGTCGGCAGAGCAGTTGACCGAAGCGGTGACCGCCGTGTGCGCCGAACTGGCCCGCAAGCTCATTGGCGACGCCGAAGGTGCCAGCCACGACATCGCCATCCGGACCTTCAACGCTGCCAGCGAACGGGACGCGGAAATCGTGGGCCGCTCGGTGGCCCGCTCCAACCTCTTCAAGGCCGCAATTTTTGGCAAGGACCCCAACTGGGGCCGGGTGTTGTCCGCCGTCGGAACCACGGATGCCATCTTCGAAGCAGACCAGCTCAACGTTGCCATGAACGGTATCCAGATCTGCCGCAACGGGGCCATCGGCGATGACCGCAACCTGGTGGATCTGGAACCACGCGAAGTGCTCGTCGAGATCGACTTGCAGGCCGGAGACGCCGAAGCGACCATCTGGACCAACGACCTCACGCACGACTACGTGCATGAGAACAGCGCGTACTCGAGCTAAGGGATGACGATGACTGCGCATACCCGCGAGAACACGTCCATGAGTGCGGCCCAGGACAAAGCGGCAACACTGATCGAGGCCTTGCCATGGATCCAGCGCTTCGCCGGAACCACCATGGTGATCAAGTACGGTGGCAACGCGATGGTGAACGATGACCTTCGCCGCGCCTTTGCCGAAGACATTGTGTTCCTCCACCACGTCGGCATCCACCCGGTGGTTGTCCACGGTGGCGGGCCCCAGATCAACTCCATGCTTGGCCGGCTCGGCATCGAGTCCGAGTTCAAGGGCGGCCTGCGGGTCACCACCCCTGAAGCCATGGACGTGGTGCGCATGGTCCTCACGGGCCAGGTCGGACGTGAACTCGTCGGCCTGATCAACTCCCATGGTCCCTACGCCGTCGGCATGTCCGGCGAAGACGGCGGGCTCTTGCGTGCCGTGCGCACAGGCACCGTGGTGGACGGCGAAGAAGTGGACCTTGGGCTGGTGGGCGAAGTCGTGGGAGTGGATCCCGCAGGGATCAAGGACATCCTCGACGCTGGCCGCATCCCGGTGATCTCCACCGTCGCCCCGGAAATCACTGAGGACGGCAACGGCTTCCAGACCACCGGCCAGGTCCTCAACGTCAACGCCGATACCGCCGCGGCTGCGGTCGCGTCAGCCTTGGGGGCCTCCAAGCTGGTCATCCTGACCGACGTCGAAGGCCTCTACGCCAATTGGCCGGACAAATCCTCGCTGATTTCCTCGCTGACCGCTTCAGAGCTCCGCGACATGCTCCCCAAACTCGAATCCGGCATGATCCCCAAGATGGCCGCCTGCCTGAAAGCCATCGATGAGGGCGTCGAGCGCGCCCACATTGTCGACGGCCGCCTGGCGCACTCGATGCTGTTGGAGACCTTTACGACGGCGGGCATCGGCACCCAAGTAGTACCCGACGAGGACGTGAACGCATGAGCACCAACGAAGCAGCAGTGGTCGAAACTCCGGCCGATGCCATCACAGGCCACAGCAGTGGTGCCGATTGGCTGGCCCGCTACTCGGGTTCCCTGATGGGTGTGTTCGGTACTCCCCAGCGTGTGCTGGTCCGTGGCGCCGGTTGCCTGGTGTGGGACGCTGACGGCAAGGAATACCTGGACCTCCTCGGCGGCATCGCAGTGAACGCACTGGGCCATGCCCACCCGTTCGTTACCTCGGTCATTTCCAGCCAACTGGCCACACTGGGGCACGTATCCAATTTCTTCACGAGCCCAACGCAGATCGCGCTCGCTGAAAAGCTGCTGGAACTGACCAAGGCTCCGACAGGCTCCAAGGTCTTCTTCGCCAACTCCGGCACGGAGGCCAACGAAGCCGCCTTCAAACTGGCCCGCCGGAACAACGGCGATGGCAAGCGCACCAAGATCATCGCCCTTGAAGGCGCGTTCCACGGACGGACCATGGGTGCCCTGGCGCTCACGGCAAAAGAGGCCTACCGTGCGCCTTTCGAGCCTCTGCCCGGTGGCGTGGTCCACGTTCCGTTCGGTGACATCGAGGCCCTGCGTGCCGCCGTCGACGATTCCACCGCGGCCGTGTTCCTGGAACCGATCCAGGGTGAAGCCGGCGTCCGGCCCCTCAGCGCCGAATACTTGAAGGCTGCACGCGAGGCCACCACAGCCGCCGGCGCACTGCTGATCCTCGACGAGGTCCAGACTGGCATCGGCCGGACCGGCAAGTGGCTGGCAAGCGAAGACGCCGGAATCGTTCCCGACGCCGTCACCCTCGCCAAGGGTCTCGGCGGCGGCTTCCCGATCGGCGCCCTGCTCACATACGGAAGTACGACGTCGGCCCTGCTCACCGCCGGGCAACACGGCACCACTTTCGGTGGAAATCCAGTGGCCACGGCCGCCGCGCTGGCCACCCTTCATGCCATCGAAACCCAGGGCGTGCTGCAGAATGTCACCTCGGTTGGCCAGTACCTTCGCCAGGGGATTGCCGCCGTCGAGGGTGTTGCCCAAGTCCGTGGCGAAGGTTTGCTGATCGGCTTCGACGTCGACGCGGAGATCGCCCCCGCCATGGTGACCGCCGGCCTTGAGGCAGGCTTCATCATCAACAGTCCCGGTCCCCGGACCGTCCGCCTGGCGCCGCCGCTCATCCTGACCACCGAACAGGCTGACCGTTTCCTGGCAGCCCTGCCTGACCTGATCGCTACGGCCACCGCCACCACCGCTAAGGACGCACAGTGAGCATTTCCACCCGTCACTTCCTCAAGGACACTGATCTCAGCCCGGCCGAACAGGCCGAAGTGCTTGAGTTGGCCGCCCGGATGAAAGCAGCACCGTACAGCGTGCAGCCTTTCGCCGGTGAGGGCAACGGCCGCAAGACGGTCGCCGTGATCTTTGACAAAACCTCTACCCGCACACGTGTTTCGTTCGCGACCGGCATTGCCGACATGGGTGGCAACGCCCTGATCATCAACCCCGGTGAAGCCCAGATCGGCCACAAGGAGTCCGTGGAGGACACCGCAAAGGTCCTGGAGCGCATGGTGTCCACCATCGTGTGGCGCACCGGCGCCCACTCGGGCCTGGTGGCAATGGCGGAGAACTCCAAGGTGCCCGTCATCAACGCACTGTGCGATGACTACCACCCTTGCCAGCTCTTGGCCGACCTCCTGACCGTCAAGGAGCACAAGGGTGAACTCGCCGGACTGACCATGGCCTACCTGGGCGATGCCGCCAACAACATGGCGAACTCGTACCTGTTGGCCGGCGTCACGGCGGGAATGCACGTCCGGATTTCCGGTCCGGAGGGCTACCTTCCGGCCGCTGACATCGTGGTCGCAGCGGAAGAACGGGCTGCCGAAACCGGTGGGTCCGTGCTGATCACGAGCGACGCTGCCGAGGCTCTCAAGGGTGCCGACGTCGTGGCCACCGACACGTGGGTGTCCATGGGCCAGGAAGCGGAGAAAGAAGCCCGCCTTCAGTTGTTCCGCGAATACTCCGTGGATGAGGCAGCCATGGCACAGGCAGCGCCGGACGCCGTCGTGCTCCACTGCCTCCCGGCCTACCGCGGCTACGAGATTTCGGCGGGCGTCATCGACGGTCCGCAGTCCATCGTCTGGGACGAGGCCGAGAACCGCCTCCACGCCCAGAAGGCGCTCATGGCCTGGCTGATGCACCGTTCCGGACTTGCGTTCGTCGAGGGCCTCGCCCCCGTCGAAGGAACCGGCGAGAGCACGTTCTAGTGTCCACCAACCCCTCCGTTCCGGGCGCCAGCCCGGCCACCAAGACCGCCCGACAGGCACGCATCACAGCGATCCTGACAGGTGAGTCCGTGCGTTCCCAGGCAGAGCTTGCAGCACTGCTGGCAGACGACGGCGTCCAGGTCACCCAAGCCACGCTCTCCCGCGACCTTGTGGAACTTGGCGCGGTGCGTGTCCGTGGCAAGGATGGAGCATTGGTATACGCGGTTCCGGGGGAGGGCGGGGACCGGAACGCCAAGAGCGGCGTTACCCAGGAAATTCTCGATGCCCGGCTCACGCGGCTGTGCGGGGAACTGCTGGTTACGGCGGAGGCTTCGGGCAACATCGCTGTGCTCCGTACGCCTCCGGGAGCCGCCAACTTCCTGGCACTTGCGATCGACCACTCCGTGATGCCGTCGGTATTGGGTACGATCGCAGGCGACGACACTGTGATGTTGGTGTCCAGGGACGCTGACGGTGGGGCGGAACTGGCGGCCCGCTTCCTGCAGATGGCCGAGGAAGCCGGGCCCGGCAACTGACTGATTTCCACGGCACTGATCCACACAGCATTAGATTCGAATGAACCAAGCAACAACAAAGGAGCACTCTCGTGACTGAGCGCATTGTTCTGGCCTACTCCGGTGGCCTTGATACGTCCGTAGCCATCGGCTGGATCGGTGAAGCCACCGGCGCCGAGGTCATCGCTGTGGCCGTCGACGTCGGACAGGGCGGCGAGTCCCTGGAGACCATCCGCCAGCGCGCCCTCGGTTGCGGCGCCGTCGAGGCTTACGTCGCTGATGCCCGTGACGAGTTTGCCAACGAATACGCGATGCCCACCTTGAAGGCCAACGCCCTCTACCAGGGCCACTACCCGCTGGTCTCGGCCATCTCCCGCCCGGTCATCGTCAAGCACCTGGTCAAGGCTGCCCGCGAATTCGGCGCCACGACGGTTGCCCACGGCTGCACGGGCAAGGGCAACGACCAGGTCCGCTTCGAAGTCGGCATCCAGACCCTCGGCCCGGACCTGAAGTGCATCGCACCTGTCCGCGACCTCGCCCTGACCCGCGACAAGGCCATCGCCTTCGCCGAGGAAAAGGGACTGCCCATCGAGACCACCAAGAAGAACCCGTACTCGATCGACCAGAACGTCTGGGGACGCGCCGTCGAAACCGGCTACCTTGAGGACATCTGGAACGCTCCCACCAAGGACATCTACGACTACACCGCCACCCCGGAATTCCCGCCGGCGCCGGATGAGGTCACCATTTCCTTCCAGGCCGGTATCCCGGTAGCGATCGACGGCGTGAAGGTCACCCCGCTGCAGGCCATCCAGGAACTGAACCGCCGTGCCGGCGCCCAGGGTGTTGGCCGGATCGACGTCGTCGAGGACCGCCTGGTGGGCATCAAGTCCCGCGAGATCTACGAAGCTCCCGGTGCCATGGCGCTGATCACGGCGCACAAGCACCTCGAAGACGTCACGATCGAGCGTGAGCAGGCCCGTTTCAAGGCAACTGTTGGCCAGCGCTGGGCCGAGCTTGTCTACGACGGACAGTGGTTCTCGCCGCTCAAGCGCTCCCTGGATGCCTTCATTGAGGACACCCAGAAGTACGTTTCCGGTGACATCCGCATGGTCCTCCACGGTGGCCAGGCCATTGTTAACGGCCGCCGTTCCGACACCTCGCTGTACGACTTCGACCTCGCCACCTACGACACCGGCGATACCTTCGACCAGTCCATGGCACGTGGTTTCATCGAGCTGTGGGGCATGTCCTCCAAGGTTGCCTCGGGCCGTGACCTGCGGGTTGCAGGCGAGTAATGACGTCGGCAACTAACGAAGGCGCGCTGTGGGGAGGCCGCTTCGCCGGCGGCCCCGCGGACGCGCTGGCCGCACTGAGCAAGTCCACCCACTTTGACTGGCGGCTGGCCCGCTACGACATTGCCGGTTCCAAGGCGCACGCCCGCGTGCTGCACAAGGCCGGACTGCTCGATGACGCCGAACTTGAGGGCATGCTGGCAGCGCTCACGCAGCTGGATGAGGATGTCGCCAGCGGCGCCTACCTTCCCGCTGAGAGCGACGAGGACGTCCATGGTTCCCTGGAACGTGGGCTGATCGAGCGTGCCGGTATCCAGCTGGGCGGCAAACTCCGCGCCGGACGTTCCCGCAACGACCAAGTGGCGACGCTGGGCCGCATGTTCCTTCGCGACCACGCCCGGATCATTGCCCAGGGTGTCCTCGCCACCATTGACGCGCTGGTTGAGCAAGCCAAGGCCCACCAGGGCGTGGCCATGCCCGGGCGCACGCACTTGCAGCACGCCCAGCCGGTGCTGCTGAGCCACCACTTGCTGGCCCACGCCTGGGCGCTGTTGCGCGATGTACAGCGGCTCCAGGACTGGGACAAGCGTGCCGGTGTTTCACCGTACGGCTCCGGTGCGCTGGCGGGTTCTTCCCTCGGACTCGACCCGGAGGCTGTAGCTGCCGACCTCGGTTTCTACTCAGCCGTGCACAACTCGATCGACGGCACCGCTTCCCGCGATGTCTTCGCCGAGTTCGCCTGGGTGTGTTCGATGATCGGCGTCGACCTCTCCCGGATCTCCGAGGAAGTCATTTTCTGGGCCACCAAGGAGTTCTCCTTCGTCACCCTGCATGACTCGTACTCCACGGGGTCCTCGATCATGCCGCAGAAGAAGAACCCGGATGTTGCCGAGTTGGCCCGCGGCAAGGCAGGCCGCCTCATCGGCAACCTGACCGGACTGCTGGCTACGCTCAAGGGCCTGCCGCTGGCCTACAACCGCGACCTGCAGGAAGACAAGGAACCGGTCTTTGACGCTGCGGACACGTTGGAGCTGCTGCTCCCGGCCGTCTCGGGAATGATCGCCACTCTCACATTCAACACCGAGCGTATGGAGTCCTTGGCACCCCAGGGCTTCGCGTTGGCGACAGACATCGCCGAATGGCTCGTCCGCCAGGGCGTCCCCTTCCGCGAGGCCCACGAGCTCTCCGGTGCCGCCGTCAAGCAGGCCGAAAGCCGCGGTGTGGAGCTGTGGGACCTGACCGACGAAGAGTATGCAGCGATTTCGGAGCACCTGACCCCGGAAGTCCGCACTGTGCTCAGCACCGAAGGTTCGCTCAACAGCCGCAACTCGCAGGGCGGAACGGCACCGGCCGCCGTCGAACGCCAGCTTGCAGCACTTGAAACGGAACTTGAGGCTGCGCGCTCCTACGCGTCCTAGCGTTCGTCCACGCAGAGCGGGATGAGGCCTCCGGGCGTCATCCCGCTCTGCGTTTAAGCGTGCATTAGCATGGGCCTATGACCCTGATCACAGCTGAAACGCTGCCCGCAGAGCTTCACAAAGCCGCCGGCAACGTCACCCGCCTCCTGGCAAAGATGGACGAATCGTCCGTCGCGGAACCCTCTGAACTTCCCGGCTGGACCCGCGGGCATGTACTGGCCCACCTCACCGGTATTGCCAACGCGATGGCGCGGCAACTGGAGTATGCCCGGCGGGGCGAGAAGATCGAACTGTATGACGGCGGTATGGAAGGCCGGACCAAAGCCATCAATCTTGCGGCCGGTCACAGCCTGGACGAGCACACGGCGTCCGTCACCACGGCGGTTGATTCGGCGCTTGCAGCGTTCGACGCTGTGGGTCCGGACGGCTGGCAGGCGCGCATCAGCTACCGTGACGGAACGGTGCTCGACGGCGGCCTGGCACTGTGGCGCGAACTGACCATCCATGCGTCGGACCTTGGGATGGGTTTCGGCCCGGAGACCTGGAACCGGTCCTTCTGCGAGCACCTGTTCGACTTCCTAACGGCAAGGGTCCCGGGGGAGTACAAGTTCGTGCTCCAACCAACCGGCCTGCCTCCGAGGACGCTTGGCAGCGGAGGAACGTCCATCGCGATCACAGGCATGATCACGGATATCGCTGCGTGGCTGGCGGGCAGGGAACCGAGCTTGGGCTCGCTCCGCGCCACTGCAGCGGCCGACGGCGTGGACCTCCCCGAACTCCTGCCTTGGCCCGCCGGAGTCCCCGCAGAGCCCCCCACCCGGTAATCCCGCACCCTCTCTCCCGCTGTTTGGTGCGGACGCTCGCTCACATTCCCCGGGTTTGATGTGCACCCTCGCTCACATCCCCCCGGTTTGATCCGCACCCTCGCTCACGTTCCCCAGAGGCGCTGTAGCGTTTCGACGCCGGGAGCCGCCTCGGGATGTGAGCGAGGGTTGGGTGGAAGGCTGGGGGATGTGGGCGAGGGTTAGCGCTTGGCGGCTGCCCGCCACAGGTGCATCGTGGCGTACGAACGCCAAGGACTCACTTCCCGGAAATCGGCGCTGAGGCCGGGGCCGGCGGGCAGTTCCTTCAAACCATTTCGCACCGCGGCGTCGTTGGCCAGGAAAACATCCGGGGCGCCCAAAACACGCATGGCCACGTAGCCCACCGTCCACGGCCCAACCCCGGGAAGGGGAAGGAGTTTCCGCCCGAGACTTCCGAGGTCGTCCCCGTAGCCGAATTCCAGAGCGCCCGAGGCCATCGCTTCGGCCGCGGAAATGATGGAGTCGATACGGCGTTGGGGTCCCCGCAGCAGGGCGCGGCCGTGCTCGGCGATTTCTGCCGCGGTCGGGAACAGCACATCGGGACCGGTCACGGCTGCGTCGATACGGGATCCGGCAGCTGACAACTGGGTAAGGGCCGTCCGGGCCGCGGCGACTGTGATCTGTTGCCCGATCATTGCCCGGATCAGCAGCTCTGGCGGATCGACTGCCCCGGGAACCCTTATCCCCGAGATGGCCCTGACGCTCCCCGCAAGTCGGGGATCCATGGCAAGGGCATCATCGATGGCCTCCGGATCCGCATCAAGGTCGAAGAGCCGCCGTACCCGGCTCAACAGCGCGGGAAGGTCGTGCAGGTCCACGGCCGAGGCGGTCAGCCGCAATGGTTTGCCCGGCAGTAAGGGGCTGTAGGTGACGGTGAACCAGGCTGTACCGCACGGGAGCTGGAGAGTGCGGCTGTACGTCCGTGTGCCGGGGGAAGTCCCACCGGGCTCAGCCTCTGCCGCTTCAATGCCAGGTATCGCACGCGCGGCGAGGAAGTCGAAGATCCCCGGATCGAACGGTTCCCGGTATGGCAGGTTGAGCGTCAGTGAACCAGAGGCGTGGCCCGACGCAGATGCCCGTCCGGGACCCGACTTTGCCGCCGTCGCGGGAACCGCCGGCGTGCGAGCCGCCGTCGTGCGAGCCGCCGTCGCGCGGACCGCCGTCGGGGTCATGGCGAACACCTCGCCGATGGTGTCGTTGAACTGCCGGATGCTGTTGAACCCCGACGCGAAGGCCACGTCCGCGAGTGGCATGTCCGTGGAGACCAACAGCGTCCTGGCCGTTTGCGCCCTGCTGGCCCGTGCCAGGGAAAGCGGGCCCGCGCCCAATTCGTGGCCGAGGATGCGGTTGAGCTGCCGTGCCGAGTATCCCAAGCGACGCGCCAACCCGTCGACTCCTTCACGGGTGATGACGCCGTCGTTGATCAGCCGCATCGCCCGCCCGGCGACGTCCGAGCGCAGGTTCCAGGCAGGCGTACCCGGCACGGCTTCGGGAAGGCAACGCTTGCACGCACGGTACCCGGCCTCGTGGGCTGCGGCCGAGGTTTCGTAGAAGGTGACGTTCTCCGCTTTCGGCGTGCGCGCCGGGCACGACGGGCGGCAGTAGATGCCGGTGGAACGGACCGCCGTGAAGAATTGGCCATCGAAGCGGGTGTCGCGGGCATCGATCGCCTTGTAGCGCTGCCAGAAGTCCATGGCTTCATCCTCCCAGCCGCCGGAGGAGACTTCTAGCGGAAATCGGACATGGCCGTTGTTGACGTTTTGCTAGGGTCGAGGGCATGGGTTGGTCAACGGAGAAAGGGGTCAGCGACCCCAAGGCAGTGCGCAAGTTCCTGGAGGGGGACCCGCGCGTTGTTGCGCCGCTCATCCTGGGGGCAGTCCTGACGCACCACTCGGACGCTGGCCCGGTATCGGTGCGGCTGACCGAAGTGGAAGCCTATATGGGCCCGCGGGACTCCGAACACCCGGACCCCGGCTCACACACATTCGGCGGGCAGACGGCGAGGAACGCACCGATGTTCGGGCCGGCGGGGTTCTTGTACGTCTACTTCACCTACGGCATGCACTACTGCGCGAACCTGGTTTGCGGCCCGGCCGGTAAAGCCTCGGCCCTGCTTCTGAGGGCAGGGGAGATTGTCGACGGCGAAGGCCTCGCCACGTTACGGCGGCCGGCATCCAAAACGCCCAAGGATTTGGCCAGCGGCCCGGCACGGCTAGCTTCCGCCTTGGGGCTCACGACGGCGGACACCGGCCGTGACGCGCTCGCCGCGCCGTTCAGCTTGTGGTTGCCGGAGTCTCCGGCGCCTGCCGTCGTCAGTGGCCCTCGCGTTGGAGTGGCTGGGCCCGGAGGAAGCACCGAATATCCGTGGCGTTTCTGGATAGAGGATGACCCCACGGTGTCCAGGTACAAGGCTGCCCGGCCCCGGAACCGCAAAACCACCGTGTAGTAACTCCGCGCCCACACCTGCCCGCGGGGCGTGAACTTTCGGCTGTTCCGCTCGCCAGATGACCCTGTATCCCGCACGTTTACCAAAATCGCTGTAGAATGGTAGGTCTGTCTTTTGCGATAGGGGTTACGGTTCGATGCACGACGCTGATTTGGTCCACGAGCAGGAATACGTTGCCGGGCTCTACGCCCGGCTCGATGAGCTGCGCGCCGAAAAGCGCGCCCAGCTGGCGCAGGTGCGCAAGGCCGGCGCGGTAGGAACCATGCAGAACGTCTCAGAGCGGGATGCGTTCGCGGCTCTGTACGAGGACCGGCTGGCCCAGCTCGACGCCGTCGACGACCGCTTGGTCTTTGGCCGCTTGGACCTTGATTCGGGTGAGGCGCAATACATCGGCCGCATCGGGCTGTCCACGGCCGATCTCCAGCGCCTCATGGTGGACTGGCGCGCTCCCGAAGCGGGCCATTTCTATCAGGCGACCGCCTTTGACCGCCAAGGCGTGCGTCGTCGTCGCCATCTGATCCTTCAAGGTCGTGACGTCAAGGCCATCGAGGACGACGTCCTGGATGCAGGGATGCTGGCGGACAACGACTCCCTGCAGGGTGAGGGTGCCCTGCTCGCGGCGTTGAACTCCAAGCGCACCGGCCGCATGTCGGACATCGTTGGCACCATCCAGTCCGAGCAGGACCGGATCATTCGTTCGTCCATCTCGGGGGCCCTCGTGGTCCAGGGTGGGCCGGGTACAGGAAAGACCGCTGTTGCCCTGCACCGTGCTGCCTACCTGCTGTATACCCACCGCGAACGGCTCAAGAGTGCGGGTGTCCTGTTGGTGGGGCCGTCGTCGTCCTTCATGCACTACATCGAACGTGTGCTGCCGTCCCTGGGTGAGACCGGTGTGGTCATGGCCAGCCTGGGCCGCCTCATGCCCGGTATCCATGCCGTGCCGGAGGAAAACGCTGACGTCGCCGCGCTCAAGGGCAAGCTGGACATGGCCAAGGTGGTGGCCAACGCTGTGGCCAACCGGCAACGGACGCCGGCCGAAGACCGCATCCTGGAAGTCGACTCGAGGAAGCTGACGCTCACCGTCCGCCAGGTCCGCCGGGCCCGGGAAAAAGCGCGAGCCACGGGCAAGCCCCACAATGAGGCACGGCTCACCTTCGTGAAGATCCTCCTTCGTGAGCTCACGGAACAGCTGACGGACATGGTCGAGGAAGCGAACATTGGCAACAATGCCGACCGCGCCTACCTCGCCGAAGACGTCCGTTCTGCCCGGGATGTCCGCATCGCACTGAACCTGTGCTGGATGCCGATGACGCCCGAGAAGCTCATCTCGGAGCTCTTCAGCAAGCCCGCCATCCTTGAAGCCTGCACGCCGCACCTGACCCCTGAACAGCGATCGTTGCTCCAGCGGCCGGTTGACGCGCCATGGACCGAGGCGGATGTTCCCCTGCTGGATGAGGCTGCAGAATTGCTCGGCGAACTGGATCCGGCAGCGGGCAGGGGACTGGCCCAGCAGGAAGCAGACCGGGCACGCGATCTCGCCAACGCCAAGCAGACCCTGGCCAACATGGCTTCCATGGGCGTCGATGTCCTGGTCACGGCCGAGGAACTCGCGGAACAAAACCAGGAGCGCGAAAGCCGCCTCACGGCCGCCGAGCGCGCTACGAGCGACCGGTCGTGGGCGTTTGGTCACATCGTGGTTGACGAGGCCCAGGAACTTTCGCCCATGCAGTGGCGGCTGTTGGTGCGCCGCTGCCCGCTGAAGTCCTTCACCATCGTCGGTGACATCGCCCAAACGAGTGCAGCAGCAGGTGCCAATTCGTGGCAGAGCGCACTGGCGCCGTCGTTCGGTGACCGCTGGACGCTCGAGGAGCTGACGGTCAACTACCGCACGCCCAGCCAGATTGCCGAAGCCGCTGTCCGCATGGCCAACCGGGCAGGGCTCGTGGTCTCGGCACCCAAAGCCGTGCGTGAAGGCAAATGGTCACCGATCGTGGATCGCGTGGACGCTGACGGCATCGTCCAGCGGCTGGTTGAGGTCCTGCCGGAGGAACTCGAAGCGATCGACGGCGGCCTGCTGGCCGTCATTGCCGACGGTCCCTTGCTGCCGCAGGCAACTGCAGCGCTCAAGGAGATCTACGGACACCGTATTGGTGCCGGCGCGGGCAGCTATGAGCAGGACATCGTGGTGATCAGTCCCAAGGAAGCGAAAGGACTGGAATTCGACGGCGTCGTGGTCCTGGAACCCTCGGCCATGCTCAACCATGAGCACGGCAAGGTAGGGGACCTGTACGTTGCCATGACGCGTGCCACGCAGCGGCTGCGCCTGATTGCGGCGGCACCCGTGCCCGCCGGCATTGAGCGCTAGGCAAACCGGTACCCGCAATCCTGCTAACTTAGATCTCGTGTCACACGTAAACAACATCGAGTCCCAGCACAACGATCCAGCTTTCGCCAACATCTGGCAGGAGCTCAAATGGCGCGGCCTGGTCCACGTTTCCACTGACGAAACTGAACTGGAAAAGCTGCTCGCCGGGGACCCGATCACGTATTACTGTGGCTTCGATCCCACTGCACCATCCCTGCACCTGGGCAACCTTGTGCAGTTGCTTTTGATGCGTCGACTGCAGTTGGCCGGCCACAAGCCGCTCGGTTTGGTGGGCGGCTCCACCGGCCTGATCGGCGACCCGCGTCCGACGGCGGAACGCACCTTGAACACCAAGGAAACAGTGACGGAATGGGTGGGCTACCTGCAGGGCCAGGTGCGTCGTTTCCTCAGCTTCGAGGGCGACAACGCGGCCCGCATGGTCAACAACCTTGACTGGACTGCCCCGCTGAGCGCCATCGACTTCCTCAGGGAGATCGGCAAGCATTTCCGCGTGGGCACCATGCTGCGCAAGGATGCCGTGGCATCTCGGCTGAACTCGGACGAAGGTATCAGCTACACCGAGTTCAGTTACCAGATCCTGCAGGGCATGGACTACCTCCAGTTGTTCCGCGACTACGGTTGTGCGCTGCAGACCGGCGGTTCGGACCAGTGGGGCAACCTCACCAGCGGAACCGAGCTCATCCGCAAGGTCGAGGGCAAGAGTGTCCATGCCTTGGGAACGCCGCTGATCACCAACTCCGACGGCACCAAGTTCGGCAAGTCCGAGGGCAACGCCATCTGGTTGGACCCGGCAATGTGCAGCCCGTACACGTTCTACCAGTTCTGGTTGAACACGGCCGATGCCGACGTCGTGGACCGCCTCAAGGTGTTCACTTTCCTTTCCCGTGCGGAGATCGAAGCCTTGGGGGAGTCTGTGGCCGAGCGCCCGTTTGCCCGTGAAGGCCAGAAGAAGCTTGCGTTCGAAGTGACCTCGCTGGTCCATGGTGTCGACGCGACCGAGAAGGTGATTGCTGCCTCGGCAGCTGTCTTCGGTAACGGGGACCTGACCGTGCTCGATGAGCCGACACTCGCCGCTGCCACCGCTGAGCTTCCGTCTGCAAAGATCGGCAGCGACTCCTTGGGGATCATCGACCTCCTCGTCGCCTCTGGTCTTTCCGACAGCAAGTCCGCAGCGCGCCGCACGGTCGGTGAAGGTGGCGCGTACGTCAACAACGCCAAGGTTTCCGATCCCGACGCCGTTATCGGCGAGGACCAACTGCTGCACGGCCGCTTCCTGCTCCTTCGCAGGGGCAAGAAGAACCTGGCCACCATCGAGGTTTCCGCCTAGGACCTCCGATGTGAAGCTCTGAAAGGGCTGGCAACCGTTATGGTTGCCGGCCCTTTTTGTGTTGAAGGCCCCTCTCTCACATCCCCCGTGTTTGGCGTGGATCCTCGCTCACATCCCCCGGGTTTGGTGTGGACGCTCGCTAATGTGGGTGGTGTTCGACGGCGGGTGGTTGGGTTGCTTGGTCGCTTGGTGTGATGGGGTTCACGGGCCGTGTTTTGGCTGGGTTTCGGGTGGTTTTGGGGTGGTGTGGGCGGGTTTGGCTTGTGTTTGCGGGGTTTTGGGTGGGTGTGGGGGTGGATTTGTGTTGGGTGTTGGGGGCGTGTAATGTCTTCTGAGTCGCCGCGAGTGAGACAGCTTGGAGCTGGGAACTGCGGAGGCCGAACCCCTTGATAACAGCCTGAAAAACGGTGCGCTTTCGAGCGTGCGTTTGCAGGGTGGGGGCTCGGAGGTCGGGTTTGGAATCGCGGTAACGCTGATTTGCCAAGGTCTGGTT
>NZ_JAQZBY010000015.1:0-126086 GCF_028736865.1 Paenarthrobacter sp. AB444
CAGAAAGGCCCCAACCACGACGGTTGGGGCCTTTCGACTTTAACAACCACACACACCATGCAATGAGGGCAGCCTCCGCCACCCCCGGCGCCTCCAGCCCCGGTAGAGTGGGTGGTCATGGAAAACCTCTTCAGCCACCCTGAACAAGAGCCCGAGGCGTCCCGCACCGGCGAGGACCTTGAGCCGCTCATCGTCAGTGTCGTCGTACCCACGACTGTCCCCCATGCCTTCCAGGGATTTACGGATCATCCCCATCTGTGGTGGCCGCTGGAAGAGGAGAGTGTTTATGGCGCGGGCTCCCACGTGGAGTTTGAGGAGAACCTCATCCTGGAGACGGCCGAGGACGGCCGTACATCAGTGTGGGGCACCATTGATGACTGGCAGCCGCCGTTGTCCTTCCATGCCAGCTGGTACCCCGCCGGCACGCCGTTGTGGTCCACCGAGATCCGGGTGGTCTTCAGTGCAGTGGAGGGCGGCACGGAAGTCCGCCTGATCCATGACGGCTGGGAGGGTGCAGAAGATCCTGCAGCTTCGAGGGCATCGTACGCCGAAGGCTGGCCCCGGGTCCTGGAGCGTTACGCAAGGTTCATGGGCGGAGCAGTTGCCTAGGGTTCGCAGGCTCAACGCAGCGGACTGGCAACTCCTGAAAAAGGTCCGTCTGGAGATGCTCGCGGATACCCCCATGGCCTACATCGAGAGCATTGACGCTGCACGGCGACAGACGGACAGCCAGTGGCAGGAGCGCGCCGTCGCCATGTCCGGTGACGCGAGCATCACCCTGGTGGCCGACGACGGTGAGGATGGCTCCAGGTTCTGTGCCCTCATGCGGGTAGCCGTGAAGCATCCCCAGGATCCGAGCCGGCCGCTGCAGGCAGTGCTTATCAGTGTGTACGTAGCGCCCGAATATCGTGGACTTGGATTGGCCGATGAACTCCTGCAGCAGGCGAGCGAGGCAGCGGCGAACGAGCTCAGCGCGCATTCCCTTGAACTGGGTGTCCACCAGGACAACCCGCGTGCCCAGGCTTTCTACCGCCGCCACGGTTTCGTGATGAACGGCGCCAGCCGCCCCTACCCGCAGGACACCACCAAGCTGGAACTCTTCATGGAGCGCCCGCTGCCATAGCGGCCCCGTGGGCGCGTTACCTGCGCCCTAAGTGACAACAGCTTTCGGCACGGCTGTGCTGTTCCGAATCACCAACGTGGTGGGGTGTTCAGCATCGGCAGGCTCGAGTACCAGGCCGTTGTTGATCGCTCCAAGGAGGGTTTGGACGGCCAAGGCCCCCTGGCCTTTGGCGTCCTGGTCGATCGTGGTCAGGCCCAGGACGGCTCCAAGGTCGTGTCCGTCGATGCCCATGACGGAGAGGTCCTCAGGAATGCGTAGTCCGAAATCGCGGGCTGCCAGGATGGTGCCGATAGCCATTTCATCGGAGGCCGCGAAGACGGCGGTGGGCCGGTCACGTGCACTCCCGAGCAGTTGCCGCGCCGCGGCGTACGCACCTTCGATGGTGAAGTCAGCCGTAACGATCCATTCGGGCCTGACCTTGCAGCCGGCGTCGTTCATTGCCTTTTCGAAGCCGCTGCGGCGGGTTCCGGGCAGCTGGAAGTCTTGGTCGTAGGCTTCGTTTCCCGTGATGTGCGCGATCTTGCTGTGCCCAAGCCCCAACAGATGGTTGGTGGCCTGCATTGCTATGCCAGCGTCATTGATTCGGATGGTAGAAGCTCCCGGAAGTGGACCGCCAATGCCCACGATGGGCCGGTGCATGGCGTGGAGTTGCCGGGTCTCGCTTTCGCTGAGTTCCAGGGACACGGCGATCACAGCGTCGACGCGTTTGCGCAGCAGGAAATCGCTGAAGACGCTGTGGCGGCGCGCAGGGTTTTCGCCGATGTTGTACAGGGTGAGGTCGTAGCCGGCTTCGAGGAGCGCTGCCGAAGCACCCTCGACCACCGCTGAATAGAACCAGCGGTGGACCGAGGGAACCACCAGGCCAACGTTGTGCGTACGGCCGGAGGCCAGGCTGGAGGCATGGTAGGACAACACAAAACCGAGCTCGGCAGCCGCGGCGCGTGCACGCTCCCGGCTGGCGGGGGAGACGTGCCCTTTGCCGCTCAAGGCCCGCGACACCGTGGCGACGGAAAGCCCTGCGTGCTCGGCTACGTCCTTGATGCCGGTCATGCTGCTCCTTGGTGGGAAATTAGCTGGCTGAAAGCCAGATTGTCTCCCCCGAGCCTAGTGGATGCGTGGCTTCGGCCGCGGAGCTGCGCAGGATGACCTCGCCCGCTGGCAACGGAAGGGATTCCGCCCCGACGTTCATGACAACCAGGGTGTTTCCATTCAGGTACGCGAGGGTGGATTCCGTGCAGTAGTCCTCCACCCAGGCGAGCGACCCTGCGCCCAGCCCAAGCCGCGCCCGTTCGGCAAGCAGCGCGCGGTACAGGTTAAGGTGCGACGCCGGATCGGACTCCTGCTGGTCCCTCGCCAACGTGGGCCAAGACTCGGGTTGTGGCAGCCAGGGATCCAGGCCGTGCCCAAATCCCGCGTGGGGTTCAGCAGAACGCCAAGGCAGCGGAACGCGGCAGCCGTCGCGCCCGATCCTGGCCCCACCGGTGCGGGCGAACGTGGGGTCCTGGCGCATGCTTGCCGGGATGCTCGTGGAGTCGGGAAGGCCAAGCTCCTCGCCTTGGTAGAGGTAGGCCCCGCCTGGCAGGCCGAGCATGAACGCGGTCGCCGCGGCAGCCCGCCGTCGTCCGAGTTCTTCGTTGGGTTGGACGTCGTCCGGGCCGATGCCGTCGCCATCACGGGGGCCCGGGCCGTCGTAGCCGAAGCGCGAGACGTGGCGGACGACGTCGTGGTTGGACAGGACCCAGGTGCTCGGGGCGCCCACTGCGTCCAGGGAGATCAGCGAGTCGGTGATGATGTGGCGCAGGCGGTTGAGGTCCAGGCCGGCGTGCAGGTAGGGGAAGTTGAAAGCCTGGTGCATTTCGTCAGGGCGGACCCATTGGGCCAGGCGGGGGAGCGGATCCACGTTGGCCTCGGCGCACAGGATGCGGTCCGGGCCGTACTCCTCCAGGATGGAACGCCAGCGACGGTAGATGTCGTGCAGGGCTGGCTGGCCAAACATGGGAGCGTCCTGCCCCGGGAAGCCTTCTGAACTGTTGCCGTCGGCCCGTCCGCCCCAGTTCGGCAGGCCGGGAGCCTTCACCAGTGCATGGGCTACGTCCACCCGGAAGCCGGAAATTCCACGGTCCAACCAGAAGCGGAGGACGCGTTCGAACTCGGCGCGGACCGCAGGGTTGTCCCAGTTGAAGTCCGGCTGCGAGGAATCGAAGAGGTGGAGGTACCACTGTCCTGCCTGGCCGTCAGGCTCGATGACCCGGGTCCAGGCCGGTCCGCCGAAGTGCGACTGCCAGTTGTTGGGTGGTTCGTTGCCGTCCGGTCCAAGTCCGTCCCGGAAAATGAAGACCTCCCGCTCGGGGCTGTGCGGTCCCGCTGCCAAAGCGGCCTGGAAATCGACGTGCTGGTCCGAGCAGTGGTTGGGGACGATGTCGGCAATCACCCGGAGATTGAGCCTGTTGGCTTCGGCAATCAGGGCATCAAAGTCTGTCAGCGTTCCGAACAGGGGATCGACGTCGCAGTAGTCGCTGACGTCGTACCCGGCGTCACGCTGAGGCGAGCGGTAGAACGGCGACAACCAGACGGCGTCGACTCCCAGGCCTGCCAGCTGCGCGAGCTCGGCGGTGATGCCCGCGAGGTCGCCGATGCCATCGCCACTGAGATCCCGGAAGGACCGCGGATAGATCTGGTAAATCACTGCGGAACGCCACCAACCGTGGGCCGTGGAGGCATCGTGGATGGGGGTGATTTGCGTAAACGCTGCAGGGGGCTCGACGGCGGAATCCTGGAGCAAGGAATCAACGGACATGGAGTCATCGTAGAAGAGGATCACCAAAATTGTAAACGCTTCCAGTGCTAAGGCTGCTGTTATTACAAGCCTTTAGCTATGCACACCGCATTGCGTGCAGCGTGACAGTCGGACTGGTGGAAACGTTTGCAGATGCGGCCCTGAAAGCATCCGCGATGCTCTGGCTAGACTGGCCTGACGACTGCGAAGACTGCCGGTTTGGCGTGTCCGCGTTGCTCATGTGGAGGGAATGTCTTGTCGGACGAAACGGCCATCGCCGGAACATCAGCAGAAAGCATCAGAAGCCGCACCATGGGTGAGGCAAACGCCGGGGCGCGCACTGAACGTGGGGCCTTCCTGGACGGGCTCGCCAGCGGCCTCGAGGCCAGGCAGGTAGCCCGGGACGAAGAAACCCTGACGGTCTACTCGGTCGATCAAGGGCCAATGGTGGAGCGGCACCTGCCGCTCGCCGTTGTGTGGGCCGAATCGGTGACGGACGTGCAGCACGTGGTTCGAAGCTGTGCCGCGCACCAGGTGCCGATCGTCGCCCGCGGGGCCGGAACCGGTGTGTCCGGAGGGGCCCACGCCACCGAAGGCTGCATCGTCCTGAGCCTGGAGCGGATGAACCGCATTCTGGACCTCAACCCCGATGACGAGACCGCCGTCGTCGAACCCGGCGTCATCAACGCCGACCTGAACGCCGCCGCCGCCGAATACGGCCTGATGTATGCGCCCGACCCGGCAAGTTACAAAATGTCCACCATTGGCGGCAACGTCGCCACCAACGCCGGAGGGCTCCGCTGCGCCAAATACGGGGTGACACGCGACTCGGTGTTGGCGCTCGACGTCGTCATGGCGGATGGGTCGCTCATGCATACCGGCCACCAGACCTTCAAGGGCGTGGCCGGCTACGACCTCACGGCGCTGCTGGTGGGCTCGGAAGGAACCCTCGGCATCGTGGTGGGGGTGACCGTCCGGCTGAAGTACCTGCCGCGGGAGGTCCACACCATCGCCGCGTTCTATCAGGACTTCCGGAGTGCCGCCGCGGGCGTCCTGGCGGTGGGGAAGGCGCGCGTGCAGCCAGCCATCATGGAATTGCTCGACAACGGAACACTGGTCCAGCTTGATGAACTCCACGGAGGGGATCTGCAAAAGCGTGGCAAGTCGTTGCTCCTGATCCAAGCCGACGGTTTCGGTGCGGCTGCAGAGGCCGACGTCGTCCGGCAGGTTCTCGCCGCAGGCGGCGCCACAGTGACCACGGAAGCCAGCGCCGAGGCCGAAATGCTGGTGGAACTGCGCCGCAACAGCCGCGGCGTGGAGGTGGACGATGAGTTCAGGGTGGGCGAGGACATCGCCGTGCCGCGGTCGCGCCTGGTGGACTTCGTAGCCTCGCTCGAGGCAATGGCCAAGCGCTTCGAGGTCAACCTCAAAGTGGTGGCCCACGCCGGCGACGGTAACCTGCACCCAACGTTCTGGATGGACCGGGTGGATCCCGCAACAGACGCCGATGCCTTGGTGCGACTCAATGCTGCCCTGGACGAATCGATCCGTGTGGGCCTGGAGATGGGTGGCACCATCACCGGTGAGCATGGGGTAGGGCAGTACAAGCTGCGGTGGCTCGGGCTGGAGCAGCCTGAACCGGTGCGGGAGCTGCAGCGCAGGATCAAAGAGCTGTTTGATCCTCAGGGAATCCTGAATCCGGGGAAGGCCATCTAGCGAGTCCGAAGGGGCGGGCGTGTGGCGGGGTTCCCGCAACGCACTAATTGGTATCCCAAGCCTGTCACCACGTAACGCTGGCTGACGTCATGCCGCTTGTGGACGCGGATTTACATCCAAGCGATCAACCCATAGTCTTATTTGGTATACCAAAGAGGCTATGAGGAGATCGACGTGTCAGAACAGCGCCGGGCGGTGCCCCAACCTTCGGGACGTCGCTCCCATGTCTCTACGGCTTTGGTGTTGCTCGCCTTGGTGCTGGTGTCCGTCAATCTCCGTCCCGCCATCACCACCGTCGCAGGCGTCATGGCGCAGGTACCCGGGGTGTTCGGCCTGGATCCGGCTCTGCTGCCCCTGCTGGGCACCCTGCCTGTGTTTGCTTTCGGCGTGTCCGGGCCGATCGGACCGTGGTTGGCCCGACGCCTCGGGACCGGCCGGGCCGTCGCCGTCGCGCTGATGGTATTGGCGGCAGCATTGATTGTCCGCTCGACCGTACCTGCACTCCTGCTGCCCGGGACCTTCCTGGCTGGTATGTCCATCATGACCGCCAGTGTGCTGGTGCCCCAGATCGTCAAGGCCAACAGGGGGACTGGCTGGTGGACGGGTCTGTGCACCATGGGATTCGGTCTCGGCGCGGCGCTCGGTGCGGGCCTGGTCCAACCCCTGGAACTGGCCTTCGGCGGTAATCTTCCCTCGGCACTGGCGGTATGGGCGGTACCGGCCCTCATCGGTGCGTTCCTGATCCACCGCTCTGGAGGGCGTCCGACGGCGGCAGTCGCCTCGCCCGCCTCCGTCACCACGGCGGTCGGTGCCACCGCGGTCGGCGCCAAGGCGGACGGCGCGCCAGGAGCGCCGTCAGACGTTAGCACTCCGCTCAGAAGGCAACGCACCGCATGGGCCGTGACGGCCTTCTTTGGCCTCCAGGCCATGCTGTACTTCGCCATCACATCCTGGCTGGCTGTCTACCTGGTGTCCCGCGGGCTTGGCCCTGCCGATGCCGCTGCGCTCCTTGCCTGGTTCAGCCTCGCCGGACTCCCGGCCAGCCTCCTGGCTCCCGTCCTGGCCAGCCGGCCTGCGATCCTTCGGATCCTGGCGCCGGGGCTGGGACTCTCGGTGGCTGCGGCACTGCTCGGTGTTCTGGCGGCGCCTGCGGAGCTCCAGTTCCTGGCAGTGGGGATCCTGGGGGTTGTGCAAAGTGCCGGGTTCGGACTCGGCATGGCGTTGATGGTGATTCGATCGGCCGGACCGGAGTCGGCCGGGAAACTGTCCGCCATGAGCCAAGGGTTTGGCTTCGCGCTGGCCTCGTTGGGTCCGTTGCTGGCGGGGCTGCTGCACGAGATCACCGGAGGCTGGGAGGTAACCTTCTGCGTGCTGGCCGCGGAAGCGGTGGTGCTCGCCGTCGCCGGCTTCTTCGCCATCCGCGGGCCATTGGTGAGCGTCGGTCCCGGGACTGTCAGAGGGCAATCCAGCGGCGTATCCTCGCGGTATGAGCAACTCATCATCGACGAACCAGCCAAGTAGCCCGGCCACGGAAATCCTTGAAACCAACGAATGCTGGGAGCTGCTCCGCGGCGTTTCTGTGGGCCGGCTGGCCGTGGTGGTGGACCACCACCCGGACATTTTTCCCGTGAACTACAAGGTGGACCACGGCACCATGGTGTTCCGGACAGGAGAAGGCACCAAGCTGCACGCGGCACTCAGCGATACCCCTGTCGCCATCGAGGCCGACGGCGTGAATCCTGAAACCGAAGTGGCCTGGAGCGTAGTCGTCAAGGGACAAGCCACCGCTGTGAGCCTGACGCAGGAAGTGCTGGATACCATCGGCCTCCTGCTTTTCCCTTGGGAGGCGGGCCAGAAGGACCAGTTCATCAGGATCATTCCCTCTTCCGTGACCGGACGCCGGTTCACGGTGACGCCGCCGGATACGTGGTGGACCCCGATGGATGGAGCACCCACGGCGCGGAGCGAGTAGGCCGGGCAGCAAAGAACCCGCCCTTACGCGGAGTCCTCACCGTACGACGGCCAGAGCTCCGTGCAAGAGCGGGTTCGGCAACAGCTAAGCGAGGTCCAGCTGGTCCGCCACAACGCGACCGGCATGAATGACCGTGCGGTCCTTGCCCCGGTCCATCACCGTGGAGGCCACGGTTTCGCCGTCCACCAGGAGCAGCTCCGCGGGATCGCCGACCTCGACGCCGGGCCGGTGGGCGGTGTCCTTCAGCCTGGTCGCGCCGGGGTCCAGAATGCTGGCACCACCGATGGTGGCGATCGCCAGGCAGTGCTCAATCAGCTCGTCCTTCCGGAAACCGTGCGTGAAGGCCAGCTGCCAGGTCCGGTCCAGCATGTCGGTATTGCCGTAGGGGGACCAGTAGTCGCGCTGACCGTCCTCGCCCAGGCCAAGGCGGACCCCGGCCTCGGTCAGCAGAGGTATGGGCAGCTGACCGGCGGCAGCGGGAGCAACCGAAGCCAGGGAGACGTCAAGCTCCGCGAAGGCATCAATCAACCTCCGGGTAGTGGCCTCATTGACGCTGCCCAGTTGGTAGGCGTGGGACATGGTCACCTTGCCCTGCATACCCAAAGCACGGGTCCGCTCCAGTACCAGATCGGTGCTGAAGACACCCAGCTCGCCCGGTTCGTGGAGGTGGATATCGATGGGAACCTGGTATTTCTCCGCCAGGCCGAACACGATGTCCAGATGCCTGGCCGGATCCCGGTCCAGACTGCAAGGATCAATTCCGCCCATCACATTGGCCCCGGCTTTGAGGGCTTCTTCCATGAGTTCCACGGTGCCCTCCTCCAGCAACAGGCCAGCCTGCGGGAAGGCAATGATCTCCACGGACGCCTGCGCCGCGAACTTCTCCTTGGCGGCAGCAACGGCGTCGAAACGCTCCAGACGGCAGTCCACGTCGACCTGGGCGTAAGAACGGACCCGGGTGGTGCCCCGCGCGATCATCCGGCCTAGGGTGTCGTTCACACGGTCCTGCAAGGGCACCTCGGCGTTGCGCCAGTTCTGCCGGTCGTTCATCATCATGGTCCACACACCCGGCCCGCCGGTGTGTTCACGGAACGGCAAGCCGATCCGGGTGGAATCCAGATGGACGTGCACGTCGGAGAAGGATGGCAGCAGCAAGCGCCCGCGGCCTTCCACGACGGTCACGTCGCCTGGAATGGCGCGTGACGGGTCATGCGGTTCGACGGCGGTGATCTTGCCGCCCGATTCGGAGTCGCCCGCTTCGCCTGCGGCGAGGGTGACGTCGCTGAGGGCCTGCCCCCAGGGGCGGACGGCGCGGATCAGGGTTTTCAATGCTTGCTCCTTCGGTAGTGAATCCATTGACTGCCGGTTATTGCGCGGCGGTCAAGACTTTTGCGGCACTGTCCACGTGGTGGCAGGCCGGCGCGGCCGGTGTGGCGGGCGCCGGAATCGAGTCGATGCAGCGCCTGCGTTGCTCCTCCGGGAGTGTGCCGATCAGCGGGCAACGGGTCCGGAAGACGCAGCCGCTGGGCGGATTGGCGGGCGACGGAAGATCTCCCCGGAGCCGCACTTTCACCTGTTCACGGGCAGCACGCGGATCGGGCAGCGGGACAGCGGAAAGGAGGGCCTTGGTATACGGATGCAAGGGGTTGCTGAACAAAGCATCCCGGGGCCCTTGTTCCACGATCTTGCCCAGATACATGACGGCAACTTCGTGGGAGATGTGCCGGACCACAGAGAGATCGTGGGCGATGAAGATGTAGGAAACCCCGGTGTCCCGCTGGATTTGCTGGAGCAGGTTCACTACCTGCGCCTGGACTGAAACGTCCAAGGCGGACACAGGTTCGTCGCACACGATCACCGACGGGTTCAGTGATATGGCCCGGGCGATGCCCACCCGCTGCCGCTGCCCGCCGGAAAATTCATGGGGGAAGCGGTTGTAGTGCTCCGGCTTCAGTCCCACCTGGTCCAGGAGTTCCTTGACCCTGTTCTTCAGTCCACCGGGTGGGTTGATCTTCTGCGCCACCATGGGAGCCGCGATGGCGGTCCCCACGGATTGTCGCGGGTTCAGGGACGCGAAAGGGTCCTGGAAGATCATCTGGACCTTGCGCCGGAAGTTGTACAGGTCCCGGCCGCGCAGCTGGCTGATGTCCTCGCCGTCCACCAGGATTCGTCCGCCGGTCGGATCCAGTAGCCGGGCCACCATGCGTCCGGTGGTGGACTTGCCGCATCCGGACTCACCGACCAGCCCCAAAGTCTGGCCTCGAGCGAGACTGAACGATACGCCGTCGACCGCTTTGACCGAACGTTTGGCGGCGCCCGGAAGGAGGCCGCCCTTCAGCGGAAAATGTTTCTGCAGGTTCTCTACCTGGAGAATTGCTTGCTGTTCCATGGCAGTCCTAACGGGAATTCCGGATGGTGATGATCTGCGGGCCGCTCAGGTGGCAGCGCTTGCCGTGCCCATCTTCGACGCGGAGTCCGGGCCGTTGGCTGGCGCAGATGCCGTCGCCGGCGAGATCGGCGTATTGGCACCGTGCGCTGAAAATGCAGCCCTTGGGCAGGTCAAGGAGCGACGGCGGCTGGCCGGGGATGGGGGTCAGCTGGCTTGCGTCGCCGGTGAGCGTCGGCATTGAGTTGAGCAGGCCCAAGGTGTACGGGTGCTGGGTGTCGTAGAAGACTTCGTCCACCGTCCCGGACTCGACGCACTGGCCGCCGTACATGACCAGAACGTTGTCGCAGACCTCGGCCACGACGCCGAGGTCGTGCGTGATGAGGATGAGCGCCGAGTTGGTCTCCTCCTGGAGCTCTGACATGAGATCCAGGATCTGGGCCTGGACCGTTACATCCAAGGCTGTGGTGGGCTCATCCGCGATCAGGAGTTCGGGCTCGCAAATCAACGCCATCGCGATCATGGCGCGCTGCCGCATGCCCCCCGAGAAATGGTGCGGGTATTCGTCGAAGCGCTGCTCCGGGCTGGGAATTCCCACCCGTCCCAGCATGTCGACGGCGGCAGCCCGGGCCTGCTTCTTGCTCGCCTTGTTATGGACCAGGTACGCCTCCGCGATCTGGTGCCCCACCGTGTAGAAGGGGTGGAGGGCCGAGAGGGGATCCTGGAAGATCATGCCGATGTTGCGGCCGCGGAGTTGGCGCATGGCCGACTCGGGGAGGGCAACAAGGTCCTTGCCCTGGAACATTGCCTGGCCGCTGACCTTTGCCGAGGTGCCTTTCAACAGGCCCATCAGCGCCTGGCTGGTTACGGACTTTCCGGAGCCCGATTCACCCACGATGCCAAGGGTCTGGCCGCGATCCAGCGTGAAGTCCATGCCGTTCACTGCGGAGACAACGCCGTCGTCCGTAGGGAACTTCACGGTCAGGTCGCGGACCTCAAGGAAAGACGCGGTAGCTGTGGCGCTCGCCGTTGTTGTTGCTGTGTGGAGCTGGGTCATTGGAGCCTCACTCTGGGATCGATGGCGGCATAGGCGAGGTCCACGGCAACGTTGGCGACGATGACGAAGAACGCGGCCAGCATGGTGATGGCCATGGTGACAGGGAGGTCGCCGGAGATGGCGGCGTGCACTGCCGTGAAACCCAGGCCAGGGACGGAGAAGATCTGCTCCGTGAGGACAGCGCCGCCGAGCAAGAGGCCAATGTCCATGCCCAGCATCGTCACTACCGGGGTGATGCCGGCCCGGACGCCGTGCTTGAACGTGACGGTCCGGGGTGCGAGGCCTTTCGCGCGTGCTGTGCGGATGAAGTCCTCACCGAACGTCTCAATCATGTTGGTGCGCGTCACCCGGATGTAGGAGGCGCTGAAGAGCACTGCCAAGGCGATCCAGGGTAGCAGGTAGTTGGCCACCCAGGCTCCCGGACCCTGTGGACCGAACGGGCTGTTGATCTCGTTGGTGGTGAAGGGCAGCAGATGGAGTTGGTTGACGAACAAGAGCAGCAGGAAGAGGCCTGTGACGGGGATAGGCAGCGAGACGCCCACAGAGGCGGCCCCGACAATGAACTTGTCCACCGGGGTTCCCTTGCGCAACGCAGCGAGGAGGCCGAGCCCCACGCCCGTGATGGTCCAGAGCACCAACGCGCCGATGGCCATGGAGAAGGTGTAGGGCAGTGATCGGCCGATGATGTCAGCGACGTTCTCGTTGGTTTGGAAGGACTTGCCCAGGCAAGGCCATTCGCAGAGGGTCTGTGCCCCCGGGGCTCCGATCATCCTCGAGGAGAAGAGCCCCCGGATGTAGTCGAAGTACTGGATGAAAAACGGTTGGTCCATGCCCAAGGCAACACGGGCCTCGGAGACGCGCTCGGGTGTGCACTCCTGGCCGCAGGCAGCCGCTGCGGGGTCGGACGGTCCCAGCTGGAACAAGGTGAAGGTGATGAAACTTACTGCGAAAAGGAGCAGGACCAAAGATCCGGCCCGGCGAAGAATGAACGTCATCATGGTGGTGGTTGCGGGCCGCCCGCTACTGCAGGCGGCCCGCTTCTCCTTCTGGACTAATGGTTCGAAAGCGCAGTTAGTGCTCGACGCCGACGATCGAGAGGTCGATGCCACCGAAGAAGTAGCCCACCTGGGCGTTGCGGACATTGGAGCCCACCACGCTGTTGGTGTGGGTGCGGATGAGCGGCACAATCGGGTAGGTCTTCAACGCTGTACCAAAGGCTTCCGACCACTTCTTGCCCAGTTCCTCGGAGGAGCCGTCCGTGTTGCGCAGCTCGAACATCGTCTTGGAAACTTCGGGATCGAAGTAGCGGGACGTGTTGGAGAAGCCATAACTGGTGCCGTCATTGTTCGGTCCCAGCAACGGATCCGCGGAGGTACGGACGGAAGCGGGATCGGCCCCTCCACACCAACCGGAGCGGCCCATGTCCGGGAGCTGCTCGCTGGCAAGGACCGAGTAGTAGTTCGGGGCGGGAATCGGCACGAGCTCAACGTCGATTCCCAGGGCCTTCAGGTTCTGCTGGACCACGGTGCCGGTGTTCTTGAAGGCGTCGCGGTTGTTGGCGTAGCCGTACGTAAGGGTTTTGGGGTATTCCTTTCCTTCAAGCAGCTTCTTGGCCTCTTCGAGTTTGGGCTTGCCGGCCGGGTCAAGTTCCAGCGGCGTCTCCACGTAGCCGCGCATCTTGTCGTTCAGCGGGCTCTGGGTCAGTTCGCCAAAGCGTCGTCCGCCGTACTGCACCAGAATGGATTGGCGGTCCAGGGCCAGGGCGATTGCCTTACGGACATCCGGGTCCTTGATCTTTTCCGTGTTCAGGCTCAGGACATCGTTGCAGCCAAGCAGCCCGGATGCCACACGGTCCTTGACCTTGGCGTCAGCGAGTTTCGCGGAGTCCGAGGTCTGCAGGGCGCCGTTGGAATCAAGCGTGATGGCGTTTGGATCCGAGTCCGCCAGCAGCCGCTGGCTGATGGTGGCCTGGGACGTGGAGAGGGAGAAGCTGAACGTGTCCGGAAGCGCCGAACGGTTGGGGTCCGTGGACGGGTCCCAGTGCGGGTTGCGGACCAGCTTCAACGACTTGCCCCGGTTGTAGGACTCCACCATGTACGGACCGGACGATACCGGGTGGTTGGTGTAGTCCAGCTTGGTGTCCTTGGCCTTGGGGACCGGCGCGGTGTTGGACCGGGAAGCCAGCGCCGGGAATTCGGCGAACGGCTTCTTCAGGTGGAAGACCACGGTGCGCTCGTCCGGTGTTTCAACCGCCTTGAGCACAGCGGAAGGATCCTTGTAAGGCCCCTTGTACCCGCCGGCGTCGAGCGCTGCATTCAACTCCTGCGGCGCCTGGGTGAAAACATCCTGCGCGAAGGTGCGCTCCACGCCGTACTTGATGTCGGCCGAAGTAATGGGCGTGCCGTCCTCGAACTTCACGCCTTCCTTGAGGGTGAAGGTCCAGCTCAGGCCGTCGTCGGAAGCCTTGCCGGTGTCCGTAGCGAGGTCCGGCACCACCGTCGGCGGTTGCCCCGCCGTTTCCTTGGCCATGGTGAGTGTCCGGTAGAAGAGCTGTCCGACGTTGGCGGTCTGAACGTAGTTGCTGTTTCCGGGATCCAAGGTCTGGAAGTCCGAGGACATCAGGACGTTGATGTTGCCGCCCTTGCCGGTGAAGCCGGACTTGACCACAACGGGCGCCAGCTCGGTGACGGATTCGGCAGGCTTGGAACTGCCAGGCTGGTTTTGGCCTGCCGCGCAGCCGGTAGCGGCCACGGCAATCAGCACGGAAAGCGCCAGTGCTCTCGTGGGGGTTTTCATAATGCTCCTAGGGATGTGAGTGAAACGGAGGTTTGTTAGTGGCGTGAGGCCTTGGGATCGAGTGCATCCCGGACGGCATCGCCGAGGAGGTTGAACGCCAGAACGGTGACGATGAGCATGACGCCCGGGACGGCAAGGAACCATGGGTCGCTGAGGTACCAGTTGCCGGATTGGGCGGCGTTGAGCATCTGGCCCCACGACGGTGTGGGGTCCTTGACGCCGACGCCCAGGAAGGACAGGGCTGCTTCAGCGGAGATGTTGGTGGGGATCAGCATGGTGGCGTAGACCAGGACGACACCCATGACGTTGGGGATGATCTGTTTGAACAGGACGCTCAGATGCGACGCACCGAAGGACCGCGCGGCTTCGACGAACTCGCGCTCGCGGAGGCTCAACACCTGGCCGCGGACGATCCTGGCGAGGTAGGCCCAGCCAAAGAAGCCCAGAATGATCACCAGCGAAGCCATGGGGAGGAAGCTGCCTTCGCCCAGCGGGGTGTCCCGGAGGCGTGACTGCAGGATGGGCGTGAGGGAGAGCACCAACAGAAGGTGCGGGAAGGCCAGGAAGAGGTCCATGATCCGACTGATGATGGCGTCGGTCTTGCCGCCAAAGTAGCCGGCGGCGGCGCCGAGGACCGTTCCAAGGACCACGGAGACCGCAGTGGACAGCAAAGCGATTGTCAGGGAAACCTGGCCGCCGTACGCGAGCCTGGCGAAGAGGTCCCGGCCCAGGCCGGGCTCCACGCCCAACCAGTGCTGGGCCGAGGGGTACATGTAACCGGGGAGGGGCAGCCCGGGAGTCTGGAAATCGTCGAGTACCTCCGGGCTGGTGTTTGAGGTGAAGGGATCGTTCCCGGACATTGCGCTGAGCACGGGGGCCAGGACCGCGAACAGCATGATCGCCACGACGACGCACAAGCTGGTGAGGGCGATCTTGCTGCGCCTGATCCTCATCCACGCGGTGGCGAGCAGGGATCGTGCTTCGGCGGTGGCGGCAGTGCCCGCCGGCGTCGTCGCCAGCGTCGTTGCTGGTGGAAGCGGCGGGCTACCGGTGTTGGGTTCGACGGACTGTATTTGGGTCAACGGTTCTGCTCGTTTCGTGATCTGGAGCGGGCTCCGGAGTTCTTGTATACCAAAATAGACTAGAGCAGGATTCATGCGATGTAAATCACAAATAATGTACTGTTTGGAATACCAGAGAGTAAGACGAGCCGTCCTTCCCGGGACGGGAACCAGGAGGCACCGTGCCCGTCAAAGTCACCGCCCGCTATGTACTGGGCCATCACAACGGGCGCCATGTCCTGTTGGAAAACGCCTGTGTGGTCTACAGCGGCCACACCATCGACTACGTGGGCCATGACTATGCCGGGCCGGTGGATGAGGATCGTAACCTGGGCGATGCCCTGCTGATGCCGGGATTGATCGACCTCGATGCCCTCACGGACATCGACCACCTCATCCTGGACAGCTGGGCCGGTCCGGAGCAGGCCAAAGGCCATCAGTGGTCGGAGGACTACTTCCGGAACCGCCGCGACAACGTCTTTACCGCCGAAGAACGCCAGCAGATCCGCGAATACGCCTTGATACAGCTGGTCCTGCACGGCATCACCACCTACATGCCCATTGCCTCCGAAGTGCACTCCGAATGGGCCGAGCCCGTCGAGGAACTGGTGGGCATGGCGGAGACCAGCCGGCGCCTGGGGCTGCGCGGATACCTCGGCCCCGCCTATCGCTCTGGCGTGAACGTGGTGCTGTCCGACGGTGAACGCTCAGTGATGTTCGACGACGACCGCGGCCGTGAAGGCCTGGCCGGTGCCTTGCGCTTCATTGACTACACCAACGAACTCAACGATCCCCTGGTCAGTGGAGTACTGCTTCCTTGCAGGATAGAGACCTTGGACTTCCAGCTGCTCAAGGAGACTGCAGTTGCCTCCACCGAACGGGATGTCCTGGTGCGCCTTCACTCACTCCAAGGCCTGGTTGAACGTCAGCTCATCATGGACTGGCACGGCATGACGCCCCTGGAACTCCTGGATCAGGTTGGCCTGCTCAACGAGCGCCTCCTGATACCGCATGCCACCTACACTGACAGAAATCCCTCGGTCCACGGCGAAGACCGTGGAGACCTCGCCCGGCTGGCCGACAGCGGCGCCAGCATCATCCACTGCCCCCTGACCTCCATGCGCTACGGCAGCACACTGGATTCCTTCAACGCCTACAAGGAAGCGGGAATCAACATCTCCCTGGGTACGGACTCCTTCCCGCCCGATCTCATTCGCGGCATCGATGCCGGAGTTCAGCTCGCCAAAATCCTCGCCGGAACCAACGACGCCGGTGACGTCGCCGGGTACTTCGACGCCGCAACCCTGGGCGGTGCGCAGGCGCTAAGGCGCCCTGACCTTGGCCGGCTCGAACCGGGTGCCCAGGCAGACCTGGTGGCGTTCTCCCTAAGCGACATTCGCGACGGCGTCCACGAGGACCCGCTGCGAACCCTCCTTCTCAATGGAACAGCCCGCCAGGCCGTGCTGTCAGTAGTAGCCGGAAGGACCATCATGGCCGACGGTGCCATCGACGGTGTGGACCTGGAATTCTGGCGGGCCAGGGGGCAGGAACTTTTCGACACGATGCGCCGGGCCTACAGCGACCGTGACACCCGGAACCGGTCCGCCGACGAGCTGTTTCCTCCCGTGTATGCTCGGTTGGAACGCTGACCGGCGCCGACCGGTGAGGGGAGCGTACGCAGGATTGAAGGGAAGTTCCACAGTGGCTGAGGCGACGCCGGAAACCGGGAATGGCCGCGATGACGAGGCCCGCGCGGAGAACGTGTACCAACTGGTGCTCGAAGGCATCGTTACGGGCAAATACGCCCAAGGTGCCCGCTTGCGCGAACGTGAACTTTCCGAGATCTACAACGTCTCCCGCATCCCGGTCCGGGAGGCCATCCAACGGCTGGAGCAGGACGGCTTCGTGGCCACCTTCCCGCGGCGCGGTGCCGTGGTGCGCCAGCTGACGCTCACCGATGTCAACGAACTCTTCGACGTCCGGCTCTGCCTGGAGACGTTCGCAGCCCGCATGGCGGCAACCCGCGTGGCCGAAGGTGGCGACGGTGGTCGGCTCGAGGAACTCATGGAGGCCTCCCGTGCGGCCATCGACGACGACCGCACTGACGACGTCGCCTTGATCAGCGCCGAGCTGCACGCCGAAATCGTGCGCCTCTCCGGGAACAGCCTCCTGATCGAGTCGGTGAAGCCGTTGTTCGGGCGCATGCGCTGGATCTTCGGCCTCACCCACAACCGCAGCCACGAACTCCAGCGCGACGAACACACCGAGCTGTGCAACGCGATCCTCAAAGGCAAGCCCGACCTGGCCTACTCCCTGGCGTACTCGCACATTGAACTGGGCCGCGAACCTGTCCTCGCCGGGCTCGCGGAAACCCTGGAACCCTGACTAGTCGTCGGCGTCGGGGTAGGCGTCTTCTTCCTCGTCGTCGTACCGGCCGGATTCCTCTACCTCGACCTCAAGGATCTTGAGCAGCTCCGTGTCCGGGTTCAGCATGATGGCTGCCTCGTCGCGGCGGTGCTGCAGCACGGTGTCCAGGTACGACTGCACAGTTTCAGCCAGGGGCACGTAGCGGTCCTGCTTCTGGCTCATGTACCAGCGGTGCTCCAGGACTTCGTGCACCACCTCAGCGGGCTCCAGCTTTCCAGCGAGGTGCCGGGGGATGGAACGCACGATGGGTTCGAAGATCTGGCTGACCCAGATGTGGGCACTGATTTCCTCGTCCAGGTCCGGGTTGTTGTCAGCCCGGAACTGGTCCATGTCGTTCAGGAGCCTGCGTGCCTGGTTCTCCTGGGCATCCAAGCCGGTAAGGCGCAGCAACCGCCGCTGGTGATGGCCGGCGTCGACGACTTTTGGCTGAAGCTGGATGGTGGAGCCGTCCGCCGTGGTCTTGATGGCGTATTCCTCGACGTCGAAGCCGAGCTCGTTGAGGCGACGGATGCGGGCACCCACACGCCAGCGCTCGCCCAGTTCGAACGATTCCTTCTCAGTGAGCTCCGTCCAGAGCCGGCGGTAGCTGCCCATGATCAGCTCACTGGTGGCCACTGGATCCACCTTCTCCTCGATGAGCCCGCCATCGAGGAGGTCCATCAGCTCACCGGCGATGTTCACGCGGGCGATCTCGAGATCATATTCCCGCTGGCCCATGGACAGGTCCGGGTAGAGCTCGCCTGTTTCCGCATCCACCAGATACGCCGCAAACGCGCCCGCATCACGGCGGAACAGCGTGTTGGACAGGGAAACGTCGCCCCAATAGAAGCCAATCAGGTGCAGCCGGACCAGCAGCAGCGCCTGAGCGTCGATCAGACGGGTCAGAGTGTCCTTGCGGAGCATCTGCGAAAACAAGGCGCGGTACGGCATGGAGAACTTCAAGTGCCGGGTCACGAGCACGGGGTTGAGCGGCTTGCCGTCGGCTGTGGTGCGGCCGGTGATGACGGCCACGGGCTCCACGCACGGGACGTCCAGACGGGCGAGTTTGCGCAGCATGTGGTACTCGTGGCGCGCCACGTGCTCGGACGTTTCCTTGATGGCGATCACCGAGCCGCCCAAGTGGGCGAAACGGACAATGTGCCGGGAGATACCGCGGGGGAGCGCCGCCAGATACTCAGCTGGCCAATCTTCCAGGGCGATGTGCCACGGCAGGTCCAGGAGCTCAGGGTCGGCGGCTGCGGCCGTAATGTTCAGCGAACCAATGACACTGGCCGGAGGTGCAGAATCCTGTGCACTTGCGGCCTCGGTCCGGGGGAGCTTGCCGATCTGCCCGTAGTCGGTGGGTTCGTCGTGCCACTGGGCTTCGTTTTGCTCGCTCATGCCTCAATTGTTCCGTATTCGGGGGATACCGGCGCACCTGGCGCCGGGAAGGGATCTGCCGGCTTCGCCGACCATTCGACGTCGGGGGCCTCCTGGAAGACGACCCCCTGCTTGGCGAGGCGCTCACCGAAGGCGCCCAGCCGACGTCGGAAGTCGCCGGCGTTGCGGACCTCCTGTTCGGACCAGCCAACTTCCGCAAGGGAAATGGCCCGGGGGTACAGGAGCCACTGTGCCTGTTGGTTGTTCCGCACAGTTTCGGTCCAGAGTGGTCCTTCTATACCCAGGATTTGTTCGTCGTGCAGGCCGCCCTGGGCTGGATCCCAGTTGTAGTACTCGGCCCAGGTGAAGGGCCCGCCCTCAACCCATTCGAGGCCGATGGGGCTTTCCGGCGAGTACTTCTGGTCCAGGTACGTGTTGGCCGCGGGGGACATGATCACAGTGGGTGCGGCAGCGGAGGCTTTCCGGACGGTGGCGTCCAGATCGCCGAACCAGTACTGGATCACCGAACCCTCTGGAAGGTCGACGGCGGCGTACTCGTTCCAGCCGACCACCGCCTTGCCGGTTTCGGCGCCGATCCGAACGAACTCCTGGACCATGGTGATGTAGTCATCGTGCCCGGTGACGTGGGCTTCGTCGCCGCCTATGTGCACATAAGGGCCGGTCGTGATCGCGGCAAGCTGGCCAAGGACTTCACGGACGAATTCGTAGGTCACCGGCAGGTCCGCACTCAACGTTGACCATCCCACCTCCGAAGTGGTGCTCATGGGCTTGGCCTGGCCGTCCGGGTTGAGCTGGGGGATGGCCGCGAGGGCCGCGTTGACGTGGCCTGGAAGGTCGATCTCGGGTATCACTACCACGTTCTTGGAGGCGGCGTAGGCCTGGAGGTCCTTGAAATCTTCTTGTGTGTAGAAGCCGGAGTTGCCGCGGGGCGGGTGCGCCGTTGGCACCTCGACGGCACCCTGTCCGCCGATCGCCGTCAGCTGCCGGTAGTCCAGGCCGGAAGGGCTCTCCGCCGGCTGGTGGATCTCGATCCGCCAGCCCTGGTCATCGGTCAAGTGCAGGTGGAGGGCATTGAACTTGAACTGGGTCATGACATCGATCTGCTCCTTCACCTCCTCCACTGTTAGGAAGTTCCGGGCTACGTCCAGCATGAGCCCGCGGTACCCAAAGCGCGGGGCGTCCAAAATTTCGACGGCGGGAACCACCCAGGTGCCGGCGTCGCCGTCTCCGGCGCTTTCCTCGATGGCGGCAGGGAACAGCTGCCGCAGCGTCTGTACTCCATGAAAGAGGCCCGCAGGGGTGGAGGCTGTAAGCCGGACACCGTCATCGGCGACGGTCAGCGCATAGGCCTCGGGGCCGCCGTCGGGCGATTCATCCAACTCCAGGGTTATGTCCCCGGGGCGGGAAGCTTCGACGATGGGCAGTTCGTGGCCCGTGCCGGAGCGGAGCAAGGTGGCCAGCTGTTCGGCGGCCTGCGTGGCGGAGCCGCTGGCTACGATCCTTGCGCCGGCTGCGAGAGTGAAGGCCGGGCCGTCCTGGGGCGCAACGTGGGAGGGGCGGGGAATCAGGTTGTCTGTGGTGTTCATGCCGTTCTTTCCGGGAAGAAGGTTAACGTGATAACGGCCCGACCGGAAGGGTCGGGCCGCCATCACACTGCGGAACGTACAGACGCGATCAGTCGCCCAGGCGCAGGCCCGTCTTGGTGTCGAACAGGTGCACGTGGCCGGACTGCGGACGGACGAAGATGGACTCACCCTTCATCGGAGGGCGACGGCCGTCTACGCGTGCAACGATGTCGTGGCTCTTGCCATCAAGGATGGTGTGGCCGTAGACGTAAGCGTCGGCGCCGAGCTCTTCGACGACGTCGACCTCAACCTGGAGGCCTTCGCCATGCGGAGCGGTCTCGAGGTCCTCGGGGCGGGAACCGACGGTAACGGTCTGGCCGTGTGCCTCTTCGAGGACGTCGCGCGGCACGGGGTAAACCGTTCCACCGAACTGGACGCCGCCGTCGACAACCGGCAGTTCCAGCAGGTTCATGGCCGGGGAGCCGATGAAGCCTGCGACGAAAACGTTCTGCGGGCGGTCGTAGAGGTTGCGCGGGGTGTCAACCTGCTGGAGCAGGCCGTCCTTGAGGACTGCTACGCGGTCACCCATGGTCATGGCCTCGACCTGGTCGTGCGTCACGTAAACCGTGGTGACGCCGAGGCGGCGGGTCAAGGATGCGATCTGCGTACGGGTCTGGACACGGAGCTTGGCGTCAAGGTTGGACAGCGGCTCATCCATGAGGAAGACCTGCGGGTTACGGACGATTGCGCGGCCCATGGCAACACGCTGGCGCTGACCACCGGAGAGTGCCTTCGGCTTGCGGTCCAGGTACTGCTCGAGGTCAAGGAGCTTGGCGGCTTCGCGGACACGCTCTGCGCGCTCTTCCTTGGAGACGCCGGCGATCTTCAGTGCGAAGCCCATGTTGTCCGCAACGGTCATGTGCGGGTACAGAGCGTAGTTCTGGAAGACCATTGCAATGTCGCGGTCCTTCGGGGGAACGTCCGTGACGTCGCGGTCACCGATCAGGATGCGGCCGGCGTTCACGTCCTCAAGACCTGCGAGCATGCGCAGGGAGGTGGACTTACCGCAACCGGAGGGTCCAACGAGGACCAGGAATTCGCCATCGGCGATGTCGATGTTGAGCTTATCGACGGCGGGCTTATCTGTGCCCGGGTACAGACGCGTAGCGTTATCAAAAGTAACTGTAGCCACAGTTATCAATCCCTTCACCGGCAGGTACGTGCCGGACGATCCGTTGTGAATGGTTCATTTTCTTCAGTTGAACTCCCGGGCCAGGGGCCGGGGAGGATCCATAACGCCGCACGGTTACTGTGCGTCACGTCACAAGCAAGAGTATGTCAGACTTTTTGAGTAACCGCCTAAATGTTACGAACATCACACGTTGACTTGATCATGTTCTAGGATTCAGCCGTCACGCGGCGACGCTCCTTGAGTAACGCTTCCAGCAACTCCGCAACATGGACCGGAGCTTCCACCCGGTACTGCGCCTGGGTGAAATCGAGGCCTACCTTGATGCCGACATCGTCCCCCATGAGACGGCCCAAGGCGTCTTCGTCCGTGACGTCGTCACCGGCGAACAGGATGGCCGTGGCGCCAGTCGCCTGGCGGAGGAACTCCACAGCCTCCCCTTTGGAAGCATGGACCACGGAGGTTTCCAGCACGCGTTTGCCCGTCTTCAGATAGACGCCCGGGTGCTCGCTGAGGACCCTGGTGGCAGCTTCGACGGCGTCCTCGGCAACGTCGTCGTCAGCCATCCGGGTGTGGAGGACCACCCCGGCGGGCTTGTCTTCGAGCACAGTGCCGGGGGCGATATTCACGATCTCGGCAAGGACCTCACGGACGGCGGCCAGCTTCTGCCGCTGGTCATCATCGAGTTCCAGTCCGAGGGATCCTTCGCCCAGCCACACCTCGGCCCCGTGACTGCCGATCAGCAGCGTGCTTTTCGGGGGAGAAGCGACCAGCCGCAAACTGTCCAGGGCGCGTCCCGAGATGAGTGCCGTCGTCGTGCGTGGCAGTTCGGCGAGGCTCTCCAAGGCCGCCGCCGACCGTGGTAACGGCCGTGCGTCCTCGGCCCGGTCAACGATCGGTGACAGTGTTCCGTCGAAGTCCAATGCCACCAGCAGGTGCTCAGTGGAGGAGATGCGCCGCACCGCGTCCAGCAACTCCGGGGACAAGGTCAGATGCTCAGCTGTCATCCCGAACCACCTTCTCTTCGAGGGCAGCCAGGAAAGCAGCCGACCAGTAGTCGACGTCGTGGTCCAGGATTTGCTTGCGCATCAGCTTCATGCGCCGGCGTGCTTCCTTCGGCGGCAGGTTCACGGCCCGCAGGATCGCGGATTTGAGGCCGTCGATATCGTGCGGGTTGATCAGGAACGCCTGCTTGAGCTGGTCGGCGGCACCGGCGAACTCGCTGAGGACAAGCGCACCGTCGTCATCCGAGCGTGCCGTGACGTATTCCTTGGCCACCAGGTTCATGCCGTCGCGCAATGCCGTCACCAGCATTACGTCTGCGGCGAGGTAGAGCGCCACCATTTCCTCCACCGGGTAGCTGTGGTGCAGGTAGCGGACTGCCGTGTTTTGGATGGTGTCGTAGGTGCCGTTGATGTGACCCACGGTGCCTTCGATTTCCTCGCGGAGGAGCCGGTACTGCTCCACGCGCTCACGGCTGGGGCTTGCGACCTGGATGAGGGTGGCGTCTTCGACCTTGATCTGGCCGTCCGCCAGGAGTTCCTCGAAAGCCTTCAGCCGGTGGCCGATTCCCTTGGTGTAGTCCAGGCGGTCCACGCCCAAAAGGATGGTTTTGGGATCGCCGAGGTCCTTGCGGATCTGCTTGGCGCGCTCAATGATGTCCGGGCGGCCTGCCAGCTCCCGGATCTGGTCCACGTCGATGGAGATCGGGAAAGCCTGCGCCCTGGCGATATGCGTGACTTCGCCGTCCGGGCCCTTCACGTGGACCTGCTGCTGCTTGACGCTGGCACCCAGGAACCGGCGTGCCGAGCGCATGAAGTTGCCGGCATCGCTGGGCCGCTGGAATCCCAGGAGGTCGGCGCCGAGCAAGCCGTCGATGATGTCACGGCGCCACGGGAGCTGCGCGAAGATCTCCGGGGGAGGGAACGGGATGTGGTTGAAGAAGCCGATCTTGAGGTCCGGCCGGGCTTCACGGAGGAGGCGGGGAACCAGCTGGAGCTGGTAGTCCTGGACCCAGACCGTGGCGCCGTCGGCAGCGTGGCGGATGACGGCGTCGGCGAACTTCTTGTTCACGGCCCGGTAGGAATCCCACCACGTACGGTGGAACTCCGGCGGAGCGATCACGTCGTGGTACAGCGGCCAGATGGTGGCGTTGGAGAAGCCTTCGTAATACAGCTCAACTTCATGGCTGCTCAGCTGTACCGGGACCAGGTCCATGCCTTCATGGCTGAACGGGCGCACGGTCTCATCCGGGGCGCCATGCCAACCCACCCACGCGCCGTCGGACTTCGTCATCATTGGCGCCAAAGCCGTGACCAAACCGCCGGGCGAACGGCGCCAGCCGCCTCCGCCGTCGTCTCCGTCGTCATTGCAACGGTCCACCGGCAGTCTGTTGGAGACCACCATGAACTCGAACTTGCTCGCCGTGGGCTTCTTGGTCGGAGACGACCGGGTGCCCTGCTCGGTTGTGAGTTTTTCGCTTGCCGGTTCCTGCATTAATGCTCCCTGGGGTTGCTGTGACTCAACTCCCAGCCTACTAGCGGAATCTTCCCCGGCGGTTGATCGTTCAACAACCGGACGGGAGGGTATGCGGTGGAGCTCCAAGTTGGCTCCCGTAAACTGTCCCCGTTGCCCTAGCTATTCACTACGACGTCGAGTAACCCGAGGAACTGATGAGCCCCGCAAACGAATCCCGCCTGTCAAAGGCCGAACGCACCGCCCAGGCACGGGAGAAAGCGCGGGCAATCCGCGAAGAACAGTTGAAGAAGGACAAGCGCAACAAGCTTCTGGTCGGCTGGGGCATCGTGGTTGCCATCGTCGTCATTGTTGCGATCATCGCAGCCGTGGTTGTCGGCAATATCCAGAACAACGCCCCGATCGCCGATCAAGGCCCGACGCCGGCCAACGGCAACGTCCACGGCGGCATCACGCTGCTGGCAGGCAGCGAGATCCAGAAGTCAGAGCCCAGCTCCGTCAACCTGGCTGACGTCCCCTCCGCTCCGGCCACCAAGCCCGCTACGGTAACCGTGCCCGGTGGTGAGGCCGAGGCCGGAAAGCCGGTCAAGGTGGTTGCCTACATCGACTTCATCTGCCCGATCTGCAAGCGCTTCGAGACCACCTACGGTGATGCGCTCACCCAGCTCCGCAACGACGGCAAAATCTCCCTCGAATACCGCGCCCTCGGGTTCCTGGACCAGCAGTCCACCACCAACTACTCGTCCCGCGCGGCCAATGCAGCAGCTTGCGTAGCGAACACCTCCCCTGAGAAGTACGCGGACTTCTTCAACCTGCTCTTCGAGCGCCAGCCGGCCGAAGGCAGTGCGGGCATCTCCGACAAGGACCTCAAGGCCATGGCCACGGAGGTTGGAGCTGCCAACATCGACTCATGCGTGGACAGCAAGCAGTACCGTCCGTGGGTGAAGTTTGCCACCCAGGAGGCCGCGGCAATCGGCATCACGGGCACCCCGACCGTCTTCGTCGACGGCAAGCAGTGGGACGGCAGCACCGACCTCAACGCCGAGATCCAGACGGCCATCACCGCAAAGGGCTAAGCCTCTTAGTTGAATTACGACGGCGGCCGGTCACCTTGCGTTACGGGGTGGCCGGCCGCTGTGGTTCAGCCGGGTGTTGGTTCAGGCAGATTTCGTTGAAGGGAATGGTCTGGGCTACCCTTATCTAGCGCTCTTTAGCGTGGCTCCGGGATACCGGAGCGCGCCTCCTTAGCTCAGTTGGCCAGAGCACCGCTCTTGTAAAGCGGGGGTCGTCGGTTCGAATCCGACAGGGGGCTCCAACGAACCCGGAACCACGACGCGCCTGCGGGCGTACCACTTGTCCGGGACCTCAAGCTGACCCCTGAGGTGGCCGACCGTGCCCCTCGCACCAGTGATCACCCACCCGGGACCGTTCCGTGCGCGGTGCCCGCAACAAACTCCAGATAAACACCCGCTCCTTCTGATTCCTGAGCGGCATCAGCAAACTGTGGTGCTGTCTGGCTGAGACTGTTATAGAACTCGGACCGGGTGAAGCTCGGGTTCCTGTAGGCGGCTCGCTGCTGTTGCAGACATCGGGTTGTTTGTTGCGGGTAGAGGTCGAGCTCTGCGTGCGGGAAGACTTTTCGCATCTGCCCTACACGACGGGCGGCCTGCTGCTCCGTCCGGCCCAAGGATGTGACCAGGTTGCGTTCAACTTCTTCCAGGATCTGGTCGGACCATACCGGCTGGTAAATGTCCGTTTCGCCAAGGCGAAGGAGCAGATCGCAGAGCTGATAGGGCAGCAGGACGCACGCGTCAATAAGTACTCTGAAAGCCATGGACGCTTCAGCGGGTTTCGATGAAGGTGTTCAGCTTGGCGTAGGAATTATCTTCCGCGGCATCTCTGGTCATGGTATCCAGGGTTTCCCGTCGCGTTTCTCGAAGCCGCTGCTGATAAGCCAGCACGTCCGCGAGATAGACGCGGCGGTGGCGGCCGGGCTGCGTGAATGGGATCTCTCCCGCTTCGAGTAGCCGCACCAGAGTGGGGCGGGACATATTGAGCAGATCCGCCGCTTCCTGGGTCGTCAGCACGGTGTTGTGTGGTGCGATAGTGATGGCCTGACCGCCGGCCATTGCCGTCACGACGTCGCGCAATGCCTCGTATACCTCTGCCGGCAGTTCCAGCGTGGAACCATCGCCCGTCACCAGGGCAGCGTGGTCATTGCGGTGTAGTGCTTCTGCGACAGCAGGCAACACGTCTTCGTTCGCGGGAGGTAGGACTGTGTGGTCCGGCAAGAGTGCAGTCATACCTTTGAGGATAATCGAAAAATTCGAACACGCCATCGTTTTGTGTCGGAATCTGCTTTCAGCCTGCCGGGAGGGCGGTATTACCTCGTCAAACTTTCGGCCGGTAAGTCCTTCCCGCGCAGCTGCGCCAGACCTGCAACGGTCAGTCCAGCAGTGAGCGCCAGCGCGGCAACCCAGAGGGCGAGTCCAGCGATGTCGTGGACGGCCATCTGCGGCAAGCGCCTTTCGGGTACGGCGACGACGCCGATGAACGCACCGACGAGCCCGAAATAGCTGCCCGTCATGAATCGCTGGTGGGACGCTATGTTGCCTTTGCGCACCGCCCACAAACCCAGGGTGAGGGTGCAGAACGTTAGCGCGGAGAGGGCATGCAGCCAGTTGAATCCGCCGTCGATGGTCCGGATCCCGAAGGAGCTGAGCACCACTACGTACATGCTCACTGCCCAGATTCGACCCAGGACCTTGTGGGCTGATGTGCCCTTGTTGCGGCGAAGCAGGTTAACTGCGCCAAAGATCAGCGCGTAACCTGCGGCGATGGCATGCACGGCAATAAGCACGGTCCACGGTGATGCCATGGGTTCAGCCCTGGGATCCCGCGGAATCGTCGGTCCAGAACGCCTGGGCCCCCGCGGCCGCGGTCCGCAGTTGTCCGCCGTCGAGAATCAGGGAGCTTTCATCGATGCCAAGGGCTGGCCATTGCGTGACCAGCCGGAGGTCGCCGGCATCGGGCAGGGGCCACAGCCAGAGCGACCCCGAGCCTGCCAGTTCGTCATCCCCGCCGCTGCCACCACCGCCGTTGAAGGTCAGGACGGGAGCCGTGGGTTGCTGGGACGGGTCCATGTACCGGTTGCCTCCGTGAGCCCCGGTGAAGGCGCGGGAGCCGTCAGGGAGTTCGACGCCGAACAGAAACAGCACATCCAGCAGGTTCTGGCCGGCTTTCGGCCGGAATCCGTGCTGGAAGAACACCCCGTTGAGCGCTTCCCACTCTTCGTCGGTCTCGGCGGACCGGCGGATGATCCAGGTCAGGTCGATGTTGCATCCGGTCGAGAAGACCTCGACGCCCTTGACGGCGATCACGCGACTCGGGCTGTAGTGCAGGAACTGGCCCACCTGGACCAATGCGGGGAGCTCGTAGCGGGGTGCGCCGGACCAGGGCGGTGGAACGTACCGGACTTGGCGGCCCCGTTGTGGCTGCGTTGGGAGGGGGAAATCCTGGAAGAAGGCCACAGTTGTCCTTTGCTCGCTGGTTTCGACCGACCAGCGGAACGACGATTTCGCGTCGTATGGATCCCCCAATCCGTCCTTCTGAGGATGAGTCTAGCTGCGACGACAAGCCATGACAGCCAAAGCAGCCTGTCAGTCTGTATTGACAGCGGCATCCTGTCAGTCTAGCCTGACGGATATGGAAGCCGATGAACTGTCCCAGCAGATCCACTCCACCAGCCCCGCCATCGGTCTGCGGGCCGTGGGTGCACTTCATCGCCTGGCCGAACAGGTCGAGGCAGTCCACGTCCGGGCCGCCCGCGAGCAAGGCTGGACATGGGAGCAGATCGGTGACGCTTTAGGCGTGTCCCGGCAATCGGTGCATGCCAAGTACAGGGAATGAGCAATTACAGGGAATGAGTTGAACCATGTTTGAGCAATTTACGCACGACACCCGCCGGATCGTCGGCTATGCCATGGAGGAAGCGCGCAGTCTGGGCGACAAGAGGATGGGAACGGAGCATCTGCTGCTTGGCGCCCTCCACGAACGTGGTCCGTCCGAGGCTCTGGGAGTCTCGCTCGAGGATGCCCGGAGGGCGGCGGCGCGATTGGACGCCGCTGCGTTGAAGGCCATCGGATTCGACAGCAAAGACCTGACCCGGGCAGAGATGCCGACCCGTGGAAGGAAGCCGCCCTTCAGTTCCGGCGCCAAGGAAGTCATGGCCGCGATGCTGAAATCCGCGGTGGACCAGAAATCCAGGAAGATCACGGCGTCGAGCCTTGTGGTTTCACTACTGGATAGGGGGGAGCACGACCCCGTGACCGCCCTGCTTCAAGAACTCAGGGTGGATCGCGCGGCCGTTCGCGACCGACTGATGGCTCAATAGCCGAACTACGCCAGCGGGGTGGGGGCCAGTGGGGTGGGTGCCAGCTCGTGGGGACTCAGGTCCAGTGCGGCTTCCCGGAGTTGCCGGGGCCGGAATGGCTTGATCAGGTAAGCCGCAGCGCCAGAGGCGATGCCGTGGAGTTCATCCTCCCGCTCAGCGAACGCCGTGATCATCAGGATGGGCGCCGGGGAAACGGCGGCGATCAGCTTTGCCGCTTCCCGTCCGTCCATGTCGGGAAGTCCCAAGTCCAGGGTCACCAGTGTGGGATTCAGCCGCTCGGCAGCCATCACGCCTTCGGTTCCCGTTTCGAACGAGTGGACCTCGAAGCCTTCGGCGCTCAGAATCAGGCCGATGAGGTCGCGGATGTCGTGGTCATCTTCGATGACCACGCAGATGCCCCGTGAAGCCATATGCACCCCCTTCCAGCCCTAGTGTAGGGCTTCCGGGGCAAGCAAGTAGCCCGAACGTCAATAGTGTCAAAAAGCGAGTACCAATTACTCGTGTCTTTGCCCGCCGGCGCGCCTTTACTGAATCCAGCGGATCCTTGCAACGGCCCATGACCCCCCTCGTCGGCCGGTGCTGCCCAAGGGATCCGCGGCGCAGGGCCGGACGCACTTCCCCCAAGTGCTGTCCGGCCCTGACGCGAGGGCGTTACGACGACGGCGACGCCCCCGCGCGTGGAGGCGTCGCCGTCGTACTTCTGCTGTGTCGCGCTACGGCGTGGGGCTGCCGCCGTTGACGTTCAGCGTCTCTCCCACGACGTAACTGGACTCCGGCGACGCCAGGAAGACATAGGCCGGTGCCAGTTCTGCCGGTTGCCCGGCGCGGCCAAGGGGAGTGGACTGGCCGAACTCGGGCAGTTCCTCCTTGGGCTGGCCGCTGCTGACCTGCAGTGGGGTCCAGATGGGGCCCGGTGCCACGGCGTTGACGCGGATGCCCTTGGGGGCGAGCTGCTGCGCGAGTCCCTTGGTGAAGTTGTTGATGCTTGCCTTGGTGGTGGCGTAGTCCACCAGCGTGGGCGACGGGTTGTATGCCTGGATGGACGTCGTGTTGATGATCGTGGAGCCGGCAGGCATGTGGGGGAGCGCTGCCTTGGTCAACCAGAACATCGCGTACACGTTGGTCTTCTGCGTGTGGTCGAACTGCTCGTCGGTGATGTCGGCGAGGTTTTCCTGCGCCACCTGCTTGCCGGCGTTGTTGACCAGGATGTCGATGCCGCCCAGAACTGCGACGGCGGTGTCCACCACGTCCTGGCAGGTTGCGGAGTCCTTGAGGTCGCCCGGGACCTTCACGGCCTTGCGGCCTGCGGCCTCGATAAGTCCCGCGATCCGCGCTGCGTCCTCTTCTTCTTCCGGAAGGTAGGAAAGCACGACGTCGGCCCCCTCGCGTGCGAAGGCGATGGCGGTGGCTGCGCCGATTCCTGAGTCCGCGCCCGTGACGATAGCCTTGCGGCCCTCGAGCCGCCCGGTGCCGCGGTAGCTTTCCTCTCCGAGGTCCGCTTTGGGCGTGAGTTCGGCGTCGAGGCCCGGTTCGGGCTGGTGTTGCTTGGGCGGGGAGATCTGCTCGTAGGCAGTGACCGGGTTGCGGAAGGTGTACTGGTCAGTCATGGTGGTCCTCCGGTTGCTTAGGCGTGGAACACAAAGCTAAGTAAGCTTATGATTTCCAGCCTAGACAGGTGAAGGCGTCTCTGCCAAACCCGGCGGGCCCGTTATCAAGCAGCCGAGTGCACCGCCACCGAGGCCCGCTCAACGGCTGGGCACTCGATTTTCACCGGACCATCACCGCTTGCCTGGTCCAGTCCCAGCAAAAGGCGAACCCCCGCCGCGCCGAGTTCGTAGTGGGGGAGGGACACCGTGGACAGCGGAGGCCGAAGGTGGGCGGCGATGACCTCCTGGTTATCGAAGCCCACCACGGCAATTTCGTCGGGGATGGCGAGCCCGTGCTCCCGCAGCCCATCGTAAAGGCCCATGGCCATGCGGTCGTTGTAGCAGTAAACGGCGGAAACATTGAGCTTGAGCAGCTCCTCCGTAGCGCCGTAGCCGCCTTCCTGGTCCGGGTAGGCCTCCAGCACCAGCCCGGGATCAAACGCAATTCCTTCAGCCGCCAGAGCATCCATGTAGCCCTGAAGCCGTCCATCCTTGGCCGGCGCAGGAGTGGTGGTGTTGATGAAGGCGATCCGACGATGCCCGCCGCGGAGCAGGATTTCAGTTGCCGACTTTCCGCCCTGTGCTTCATCCGGCACTACCGCGCGTGAAGTCAATGAATCGGGCGAAAAGCAGTTGACCAGCACAAAGTCCGACTCCCGCAGCGTTTCCGGAACCTCCGTGGCGCGATGGAACCAAGTGGAGTACAGGATGCCCCGGACCTTGTATTCCAGCATCATGGCAATGGCGTCCTTTTCGAGGTCCACGTTGCCCTCGGTGTTGGCGATCAACAGGGCATAGCCGTGTTTCCACGCTTCGTCCTGCGCGCCGTGGATGATCTGGCCGGCGAACGGGGTGGTAGCGACACCGTCCGCCACGAGCCCGATGAATTTGGAGGTTCCGCTGACCAGGTTCTTGGCCATGGCATTGGGCCGGTACCCCAGGCGCCGGATGGCCTCCTGGACGCGCCGCCGTGTCTCATCCGCGATGCGGGCATTCTTCTTTTTGTTGATTACCAAGGAGACTGTGGCCGTTGAAACACCGGCTGCCTCAGCAACTTCGCGGAGGGTGACCGGATGGACGCGGTCGGTGGTGAGTGGAACATCGGCCGCGCTGCCTGAATTTTTCTCCTGCGAAATCATCTGTCCTCCATCAGGAGTATATCCACCTGCCGTGAGGGTCATCCCTTCGTCGCCCCACTCTCGAGGCCTTGGATCATGGCCTTGTTCAGCACCAGGAAAACCAGCAGCAACGGCGTGATGGTGACGCAGACTGCAGCGAACGTGGCCGTCCAGTCCACCTTGCCCATGGCCCCGATGTAGTTCTGCAGGCCCAGGGGGATGGTCTTGAGTTCTTCAGAGAGGACAAACGTGTTGGCGAAAATGAAGTCGTTCCAGATGAAGATGCTGTTGACCAGGACCACGGTGACCACGGTGTTCAGGGACAGTGGCAGGGTAATCAGTCCGAAGATCCGGTAAGGCCCGGCACCGTCCAGGGAGGCGGCCTCGTAGGTTTCGCGGGGGATGTACTCAAAGAAGGACGAGAACAGATAGATGGACATGGGCAGGGCAAACCCGGCCAACGGAATGATCATGGACTGGTAGGTGTCCAGGAGGTTCACGGTGGAGTAGTCGATAAACAGCGGGACCAGGGCGATCTGGACGGGAACGATGATGCCCACCATGAACAAACCGCGCACAAACCTGCTGAAACGGAAGCCAAGGACCTGGAGGGCGTAAGCAGCCATCATGCCGAACAGGACGATCAGAAGGTTGGCGCCCATGGTCACAATGAAGCTGTTCAGGATGTTCCGGCCAAGGTCGCCGGTTTCAAAGGCCCGTGCGTAGTTCTCCCACGTCAGCGAACTTGGCAGGGCAAAGGGGTCTCCGGTGGCGAAGTCGTGTTCGGTACGAAGACTGGTGAGGAAGAGCCAGGCCAACGGGTACACCTGGACAATCACGATGAGCAAGATCAGGACCCGGGACAGCGTCCGGTACAGGCTCGGCTTGCGGCGTCGCCGCTTTGCCACGGGCCGCGACGACGGCGGGACCGCCGGAGTGTGGGTGGCCGGGGCTGTCTGGGCGATCATGAGTCTGCCTTCCGCTTGAGCATGAAAAGAATGAGGCCGACGGCGACGAGGCACTCGATCACGATGAACACGGAGATGGTGCTTGCGTACCCGAAGTCCGTGCTGGTGAATGCCGTCTTGTACATGTAGGTGGTGAGCAGCTCGGAGGATTGTCCGGGGCCGCCGTTGGTCATGAGGTAGGGGATGTCGAATCCGCGCAGGCCGTAGGTGGTGGCCATGATGGTGGTGGTGATCCAGACGGGACGGATGTAGGGGAAGCGGATCTTGGTGAAGAGGGTCCACTTCGACGCGCCGTCCAGGACGGCGGCTTCTTCCAGTTCCTTGGGGACTGCGATGAGTGCGGCGTAGATGATGAGCATGTAGAGCCCGGTGAACCGCCATCCCTCGGGGGCGGAAACAGCGGCCAGCACTGTGTTGACATCTGAAAGCCAGGCGCGTTCAAGGGACCCAAGCCCAATCCAGTTCAGCAGCTGGTTGAGCAGGCCCACGGGGTCGATCGAGTAGATCCGAACGAAGAGGAAAGCAATCGCCACCGTAGAGATCACCGCGGGCAGCAGATAGAGGGTTTTGATGAGCTCCCGGCCGCGGCGCAACGAGGTCAAGAGGCTGGCGACCACAAGGGCGCCGCCCAGCTGCAGGACCAGGCAGATGGCCAGGTAGAGCAGGGCGTTGAAGAAGGAGCGCCAGAAGATATCGTCCGCCGTGAGCATGCGGATGTAGTTCTGGAGTCCCACGAATTCCATGTCGCTGATGCCGTTCCAGGAGAAGAAGCTGAGGAACAACGACTGCAGGATGGGGAAGAGCACGGCTGCGCAGTAGAGCAGCAGTGGCGGGAGCAGGAAGACCAGGACGGACGTCCTTGACCGGTTGGGAAGCATGGCAGGGCCTTTCGGGGCGGGGGGCCTCGCGGCCCCCCGCTGCTACGTTTACTTGAAGAACTTGGGCGCGTTCTGCTTGATGGCGTCGTTCATCGTGGTGGTGAACTGTTCGGGCGTGATGTTGCCCTGGACCAGCAGCACCAGCTCTTGTTGGAGCCTGCCGTTGGTGGTGGGGTCCAACTGCGTATCCCATGGCATGGCCTGCTTGTCCCCGAGGTCGTTGGCGGTCTCCAAGGCCTTCTTGTAGAGCGGCGTGGCGTTGGCAGGGATGGTGGTCTGCACGTTGGTGGTGGGTGACAGCGCGCCGGTGGCCGCATACTCGGTGGGGTACTTCTCCAGTGCGAACTTCAGGAAGTCGCTCACCAGCGGATCGTACGTCTTGGAGTTCACGGCCATGCCGATGCCCGACGGCGAGACGAACTCATTGGCCGACGTCACCGATCCCGCCGTGGTGGGGAGGGTGAAGAAGTCGATGTTGTCCCGGACAGCCGGGTTCAGCTTGTCGGTGGCAAGGCTTGGCAGTTCCCACGTTCCGATGTTGTACATGGCTGCCTGGCCGGACGTGAACTGGTTCTGCGCGTCCGAGTATCCCTGCGAGGAGAAGCCATCCTGGAAGCAGTTGGCCTTGCCGAGGGCAGCCATCCACTGAACCGTCTTCTGGCCGGGAGCATCCGAGAATGATGCTTCACCCTTCTTCAATTTCTGGACGAAGTCGGGGCCGGCCTCACGGAAGGGTTGGTAGGCAACGTAGCGTTCCAGCGGCCACTGGTCCTGTCCGTCGATGGCGATGGGCGTAATCCCCGCATTCCTCAGCGACGTGCACATGGCCGGGATATCGTCGAGCGACTTTGGAACGGAAACTCCGGCCTTCTCCAGGAGGGCTTTGTTGTACCAGATGAATTCCAGCTCGAACTGGAACGGGATCATGTAGAGGGAGCCGTCGTCGAAGCGTTGGTAGTCCAGGGCACCCGGACGGTAGTTGTCGTAGAGGTTCAGGGACTTCAGCAGCTTGTCGGCGTCCACCATCTTGCCTTGCTTGGCCAACTGCTGGGCGAACGGTGTGGCGTCGGTGTCGAAGAGCTCAGGAAGCTTGTTGGCCGCGGCCAGTGTTTCCAGTTTTTGTATGTAGGAGGGACGGTCCGGTGTGGTGATGAGGTTCAGCGAGAAGCCCGGGTGGTCCTTGGCATAGTCGTCGGCGAGCTTCTTCATGATGTTGATGACTGCCCCATCGGCCGGCCTGGAGAGCAGCCACGAAATTTCGCGTGGTTTGATCTCGCCGGTCGGAGCGACGTTGGCAGGGTTGGCGGTGCTTCCTCCTCCGCCGCAGGCAGTCAATGCCAGGGCAGCGGCGGCTGCGACGGCGGCAGCGCGGAGTAGTTTTTTCATTGCGGCAATCTCCCTTGATTGGAACAGAGGTTGGGGTTGGGGTGCTTAGTTTTCGGTGCGTTGACGGATTTCAAGTTCGGTGACGGTGGCTGAACCTTCGCCGGCGAAGACGCCGATCCGTCCAGTCGTCAGGTCGTAGATTCTTGCGCTGAGCGCAACCTGGCGGTCGACGACGGCGACGCACGTGTCGCCGTCGACAATCACCTCGAGGCTGTGCTCGCCGGGGGCCAGGTTGCAGGGGCGCTCCAGTTCGATGTCGAACGGGACGTCTCCGGAGACGTGCCACTGTGCGTCGCCGGTGATGGTGCGCGGCCACCGGTCGAAGACGAGGCGGTTGCGCTTGGGCTCCAGGCGCAGGATGTAGGACTGGTCGCCGTCGTGGCTTGACCGCAGGAGCAGCCCGCATTCGGTGGTGTCGGCTGCGATGTCCAGCACCGCTTTCGCGTAGAACTGCGAAGGCAGCTCTTCCTGCGAGACCAGGGCGGCGTAGCTGTCCGGCACGTCCAAGCGCGCTGGCAATTCCGAGGTCAGGGACACCGGCACGTCTTCCCAGAAGCTCTCCACCAGCTCGTCGGCGAAGGAGAAGCCGAGGGTGCCGTCCGGATTTTGACGGGCTTCCAGGATTGACATAGTTCCGGCCCATTCCCAGGGCCCATGGTCCCTGTTTCCTTCTTTGCTGGCGATCCAGCCGAAAAAGAAGCGCCGACCGTCGCGTTCAGCTGTCTTGGAGGCATAGAAGGCGCGGCCATCGATGCTGTCCAGGTTTGGTACGGTCCACGGGCCATCGGGGCTCTTCGCCATCCTGTACCTGGTGGTGAAGGACTCGGAGAACTCGGAGTACACCATGTACCACCAGTCGCCCCACTGGAAGACGTCAGGGCATTCGTGGGTGATGTAGCGGCGCGGATCCCAGAAGGGCTCGGCGTGCTCCCAGGTCATCAGGTCCGTGGAAAGGCACTGGGCGATCACGCCGCGGCGCCGTTCCGGACCGGTCGAGTGCCGGGCTGCGAGCAGCATCCGCCACTGGCCTTTGCTCTCGTCGCGGAAGACGAACGGATCCCGCCAGTCTCCGGACTCATAGCCTTCCGGAGCGCCGAATGTCAGTTCCGGGTGCTTGGTCCAGCTCTGCATGCCGTCGGTGCTGGTGGCGTGCATGACCAGTTGGAGGGGGAGGCCATCGGCGCCCAGGTTGCGGGGGTTCTGGCCGGTGTAGAACAGGTGGTGGACACCGGATTCATCGACGACGACGCTGCCCGTGTAGGCGTTGAAGTCCAGTTCGGCGGTGGTTCCGTGGGGGAGGGCGACTCCGTGATCCTCGAACTGCGTGAGGTCCTTGGTGGTGATGAGGTTCCAGGAGGTGCCGGGTTTGGGGTCCGAGCGTACTTCGTGGAGGTAGAAGAGCCAGAACTCCCCGTCTTTCTCGAAGGGGATAAGGTCTCCGACCCAGCCGTTGGCGGGTTGGAAGAAGACTGGGCGTTTCATCTGCGCTGATGTCCATTTCTGCTAAAGCGTTTGATCACCATGAAGGTAGCGCAGGTCACACTACCTGATCAAGCGTTTTAGCAAAGTTAATTTTCGCCAGGAAATTTCTTCGCTAAAACGCTTGACCAGCGAAACCCCAAGCCGCTAACGTCCTTGCTACCGACGGCACACCCGTGTCCCCTCGACGCCGAGCGGACACACCGGGAAAGCCTTCCGGACGAAGTAATCCAGCCCCTTTGATGGCGCACTTTGGCGTGCCCGGATGCGCAGTTGTGTCCGCTCCGCCATCGCGTTCTCAACCAATGAATGTTTGAGAGGAAACCACTTCATGACGCCCGAATTTTCACGACGAACCATCCTGCAAGGAACTGGAGCCGGTGCCCTGGCGCTCCTGATGGGGGGAGCGGCCGCCGATCCAGCCAGGGCCTCCGGGTCCCAGCGGGCGGTCTATCACATGACCCCGCCATCGGGATGGCTTTGTGACCCGCAGCGACCGGTGTACACGAACGGGGCCTACCAGCTCTACTACCTGCACTCCAGCATCAACAACGGCCAAGGCGGTTGGGACCACGCGACCACAACCGACGGGGTGTCGTTCGCCCACCACGGTGCCGTCCTTCCGCTCCAACCGAACTTCCCCGTATGGTCCGGATCAGGGGTGGTGGACAGCGCCAACACCGCCGGCTTTGGTGCCGGGGCCGTCGTCGTACTGGCTACCAAGCCGACGGACGGCATCCGCAAGTACCAGGAGCAGTACCTGTACTGGTCCACGGACGGCGGCTACACCTTCACCGCGCTCGCGGACCCGGTGATCGTCAACACAGACGGCCGGACGGCAACTACCCAGGCCGAGATCGATAACGCCGAATGGTTCCGTGACCCGAAGATTCATTGGGATGCGGTACGCGGTGAATGGGTGTGCGTGATCGGACGCGCAAGGTACGCCGCGTTCTATACCTCGCCGAACCTCAAGAACTGGCAGTGGAAGTCCAACTTTGATTACCCCAACCACGCGCTTGGAGGTATCGAGTGTCCCGACCTGTTCGAAATGACGGCGGGAGATGGCACCCGCCACTGGGTTTTCGCCGCGAGCATGGACGCATACAGCATTGGGCTGCCCATGACCTACGCGTACTGGATGGGAACGTGGAACGGCACGTCGTTCGTGGCGGACAACCTCACCCCGCAGTGGCTCGACTGGGGCTGGGACTGGTACGCCGCGGTGACCTGGCCGTCGGTGGATGCCCCGGACACCAAGCGGCTGGCGACGGCATGGATGAACAACTGGAAGTATGCCGCCCGCGACGTCCCCACTGATGTCTCTGATGGCTACAACGGCCAGAACTCCATCACGCGCGAGCTTCGCCTGGAGAAACAGGGCGGCGGCTGGTACTCCCTGCTGAGCACGCCGGTCAGCGCTCTCAGTGGATACGTCACCGCAACAACCACCCTTCCCAATAGGGCCGTCAACGGCAGCTACGTCCTGCCATGGACCGGCCGCGCCTACGAGCTCGAACTGGACATTGCCTGGGATACCGCAGCGAACGTGGGAGTATCCGTAGGGCGCTCCGCAGATGGATCGCGGCATACCAACATCGGTAAGTACGGCAACGAGGTGTACGTCGATCGGAGCCCCTCGGACCTGAACGGGTACTCCTTGGTTCCTTTCACGCGGGCTGCCGCGCCGATCGACGCCAGTGCCCGTTCAGTGCACCTGCGGATCTTCGTGGACATGCAGAGCGTGGAAGTGTTCGTCAATGCGGGGCACACAGTACTTTCGCAGCAGGTCCACTTTACGGACAGCGATACGGGTATCTCCCTCTATTCCGACGGCGGTCCAGCGAACTTTACGGGGATAACCATCCGGGAGTTCGGCAACCCGATCTAAGGCGTTGGCAGCGGCACTCAGGGGCAGTTCAGCGTACCGGTAAGGGGCAGGCCAGCCCAGCTGTTGGTGGAGTTGGGAACCTTGTAGTAGCCACGGATCTGGTAGGTCCATGTTCCACTGAGGTTCGCAGCATTCTGGACTCCGGAACTGTAGGACCTGCCGGCCGACTTGCTCAGGTCACCGGTGAACTGCACGACGCCATCAGGATCAATGACCTTGAGCTCGTAGTAGTTGGCGTACGTAATGGCCGTGTAGCTGCCGACGCTGATCTTGGCTTGGCCGAACCACAAGAAAGAGTCACAGCTCTTGGTCACCGAAACAGTGTTGGCGGCCGGTGCCTGGATCTTGGCAGCGGCCACTGGCATGCCGGCGCTTTCGGTGTCGTTGAACTTAGCGTGGGCTGGTGACAGGGAAAAGCCCATCAGCACGAGCAGGAGGGCCACAAGAGTGGCCGGTACCCGCCAGAGGATGGGCTTGACGTGCATGATGTGTCGTCACTTTCGTTTCTATGGTGTGGATTGCGTTATTCCAAGTCTCCCAAGCGGACCTCAGGAAAGAATCCTTCGTAGCCTCAAGGTCCGCTCAAGAGTCCAGGAACCGTGTGGCGCCCGGCACAGGAACGGCACAGAATGGCCGGGAACCGGCCCGAAGGGCAAGCGGGCCGGTTTCCGGGGTTCGGGGGCTCAGTGGTTATTTGGTGGTTTCGGTGCGTTGGGTGCCGGTGAAGGCGAACGCGATGGTGGAGGTGGCGCCTTGGAAGGTGTTGTCCGCGGTGGTGGGGAACGCGGTGGTGACTTTGAGGTTGTCGGTCTTGGCTGAGGTCAGGGAGGTGAGGTTGTTGAGGACCTTGTTCGCTGTGATGACCGGGGCCGAGGCCAGGACGGTGGTTTTGGTGCCGCCGCAGGTGTAGGGGGCGGCCGCACCGGTCCAGGCAACGGAGCAGTTTTCGATGGTCAGTTGCAGGCCGTTGGTGGTGTCGGTGGTGAGCAGGGACCCGGTGGCGCCGGCGGTGGTGGTGAGGGTGACGTTGTTCAGGTCGGAGTTGCCGGTGTTGGCCAGGGTGACGAGCTTTTCGACTTTGTCCCCGGGCAGGAGTCCTGCGATGGGGACGTTGAGGGTGTTGGCGGGGCCGGGGGCGCCCAGGGCGATGGTGACGGTGCCTGCGGTGACGGCTTGGGAGGCGGAGGTCGAGGAGGTGAACGCGCCGTAGGTTCCCATGCCGGCGACGGCGGCTGCGGTGCCGACCAGTGCGACGGAGGCGAGGATCTTGCCGGTGGTGGTTTTGAGGCTGATGGCCATGGGGATCAGTGTTCCTTTCCTGTGGCCACCGTGAGACCGGCCGGCCTGTTGTTCCAGCCTGTGTGGCTGACAGGAATTACTGTGCCGGGCCTGGATCAAGAACAAATCCTGCAAACCCGCAACACTTCCTCAGGAAACCCTCAAGAAACCCGCAGCGGTTATCCACAGGTCCCATCCGGCGAAAAGACGCTTCCCTCCGGCTCACGCTAGGCTGGAGATCTCGGCTGATGCAGGTGGCCGCAGGAACCACCAAGCGGAGCCATATCTTCTATGTCAGCTGACTTTGACCTGACTGCCCTCGCGGCGTCCTCCTTTTCCCTTCCGGAGTTGCGCGACGGCCAACTCGCCGGCATGAGCGCCCTGGCCGAGGGCCGGGACGTTCTGGCAGTCATGCCTACAGGGTACGGAAAATCCGCTACCTACCAGGTCGCGGCCCTGTACCTGCACCAACAAACGAAACGCCCCGCCGTCGTGGTTTCGCCCCTCATCGCCCTGCAGGAGGACCAACTGGAGGGGCTCGCCGAGGACCTTGGCGACGGGGTCGCCGTCGCCATTAACTCTTCGCGCACCGACGCGGAAGTTGAGGCTGCGTGGCAGGCGGCCGAGTCTGGCCAGGCGGTGTTCCTCTTCCTCGCCCCGGAGCAGTTGGCCAAGCAGGAAACCGTCGAGCGTATCGCCAAGCTGGATATCACGATGTTCGTGGTGGATGAGGCCCACTGCGTTTCAGCCTGGGGTCATGACTTCCGCCCGGACTACCTTGAACTGGGCAACGTTCGGGAACGCTTGGGAAATCCGCCGGTGATCGCCCTGACTGCGACGGCGTCGCCACCGGTTCGTGACGAGATTGTGGATCGGCTCGGCATGCGGGATCCCTTGATCCTGGTCCGGGGTTTCGACCGTCCCAACATCAGCCTTGAGGTGGTGCGCCACCAGGAGGACAAAGCCAAGCGCAAAGCCGTGGTGGAACACGTGGTGGAGCTTGCCGGCTCGGAAGGGCTGGGCCTGCTCTACGCTGCCACGCGGAAAGACACTCAGAGCTACGCGGCCAAGCTGACGGAGCAGGGTCTGCGGGCGGAGGCCTATCACGCGGGCCGCGCGGATGCCGACCGCGAGGACATCCACGAGAGGTTCCTGGAGGATCAACTGGATGTCGTGGTGGCCACTACGGCTTTCGGCATGGGCATCGACAAGGCCAACGTGAGATTCGTGGTGCACGCGGACATCCCGGAGTCCCTGGACTCGTACTATCAGGAAATCGGTCGGGCCGGCCGTGATGGTGAAGCCGCCGCGGCGATCCTTCATTACCGGGCCGAGGACCTGGGTTTGCGCAAGTTCTTCGGCACCCACTCACCGGATCCCGAGGCCCTGAGAGCTGTGCTGAAGGTTGTTAAAAACGCTGGAGGGCCGGCTCCCAAGTCCGCGATAGCGGAGCTGACAGGTTTCCCGGCGCGGCGCGTTACCGGGTTGGTGAACCAGCTGGAAGAAGCCGGTGCAGTAAAGAGCGGCAAGCGCGGAACCCGGCTCGCTTCCAAAGCGAAGCCCGCCGCCTTGGTCAAGCGCGCGGTGGAACTGGCCGAAGCGCGGCAACGTGTTGACCAGTCCCGGCTCACCATGATGCGGGCCTACGCGGAGACGGACGGTTGCCGTCGCCAGTTCCTGCTGGGCTATTTCGGTGAAGACCTGCCGGAGCCATGCGGCAACTGCGATGCCTGCGCTGACGCCCGGAACCATGACGCCCGGAAGCATGACGAGCCGGCTGTGGGCAGCCCGGCAGATTCCGGTGCGGAGCAACTGTTCCCCCTGCAATCCACCGTGATCCACAAGGAGTGGGGTCCCGGTTTGGTGATGCGGCACGAGGACGACGTGATAACTGTCCTGTTCGAGCAGGAGGGCTACAAAACCCTGTCCAGTACCGCCGTCGTCGAGCATGAACTGCTGAAGCCCGCCTAGGCGCAGGCGGCTCGTGGCCGTCTCGTCATAACGGCCACGGTCAGTGCGGCCGCAAGCGCCGCCGCGCTGACCAGATACAGCAGCCCACCCCACGGTGCATGGTCGCCGCCGGAGATCAAGAAGGCATCTGCCAGGGCCATTCCTGCAGGGAAGGCTGCCCAAAAGTACGACGGCGCGCCGAGCCCCAGGATGAGGAGGTCGAGAAGGACCACAGTTCGCATTCTTGGAATGCGCCGTGTCGCAGTCCCCGCCACCACCGCAGCACCGAGCCCTGCTCCGATGAGTGCCCACAACACCACTCCCGGTGCGGAGAGAGACTCGTTGGCTTGGGCAAGCCCCGCGTGGATTTCTTCCAGGCTGGCACCGGGAACGGTCGCGAGCGGGTTCCACACGAGGATCTGCAGGGCTCCCGTCAGGGCGAACGCCGCTATTGCAGCGAGCCCCACAAGACTAGCGATGACACGCGATCTTTGAGTGCTGCTTTCAATTGTCCCCATGCTGGGAGCCTAGCCGAGGGCTCAGGTGTTCAGTTCCAACATCAGCGCCGGCAGTTCGTCGGCCAGCTCGCGGGCCAGGAATCCGAGCGGCCCCAGCTTGCTTGCCAGGCGATCCGCGGCGGCCGCATGCAGATGGGTACCCCAACAGGCGGCTGGGGCATTGCTCGTTCCGCGGGCCCTCAGCCCGGCAACCGCGCCGGCCAGGACATCGCCGCTGCCGGAAGTCCCCAGGCCGCCGTAACCGGTGGTGATCTTCCAAAGTTCAGGCTCCGTACCTCCCGGACCGGCGATGAACCCCTGGCAGCTGACCACGGCGTCAAAGCGCCGGGCAATGTCCATCAGGGCAGCCTCCAGATCCTCGACATCCTTGCCAAGCAGCACCCCGGCCTCGGTAGGGTTCGGGGTGAGGATCAGGCGGCCGCGCCATGGTTCGAGCCGGTTCTCCACCTTCGCAAGCGCTCCGAGGGCATAGGCGTCAAGAACGACGGCGGGACCCCGGTCGGCGTTCGAGTCGCCGTCGGCTTCCTCCCGTTCCAACAGGGTCCGAAGCAAAGTCTCGGCGAGATCGAGGTCGTCCAAGCCAGGGCCGACCAGCAGCGTGTCGGCCCGTTCCAGATAGGTGGAGATCACGTCCAGCCCCTCGCCCGTCAGCGAACCGCCAGCCGTTTCCGGCAGCCCGATCGAACCGCACTCCGGCAGCGCAACGCCTACCTGGACTGCTGCGGATTCGGCAACGGCTAACGTGATTTTGCCGGCCCCCGCACGCAGCGCCGCAGTCCCGGCAAGAATGGCCGCTCCAGGGGTCGCCCGTGCTCCGCCGATGACAAGGACCGCTCCACGTGAATACTTATCGTCGCCGGGGGCCGGGAGCGGCCAGTCACGCAGAAGCGATGGAGTGACCAGGGTGGGTTCACTGCGGGTGGACACTGGCATCCCCGGCGTGTTCGGTGACAGTAACACCTTGCTCTGTCAGGTGGTCGGCAACGTTGAAACTCTCCAGTTCCCAAGGCCCGGCCCCGGTGGAGCGCACGTATCGCGTGATGGAGGCGTTGAGCACTGATCTGGTGGCGGCGAGGTCCAGGATTTCGTCTTCCGACATGCCCTCCAGCACGTAGCGGACCAGGAGGATCACAGCATCGTGACAGACCAGCATCACCCGTTGGCCCGTTCCCAAGGTGTTGAGTTCGTCCAGGACCGAGCGAAGACGCAGGGCCACATCCGCCCAGGACTCACCTCCCGGCGGCCGGTAGTACAGCTTGCCCAGCCACGCACGGCGCTCGAATTCATCGGGGTAGCGGTTCTTCACGCCGAGGCTCGTCAGCCTGTCCAGAATGCCCAATTCCCTGTCACGGAGGCGCTCGTCGGTGAGTACCTTCACGGGCCACCCTGCAGTTTCGACGGCGATTTCCGCCGTCTGCCTGGCGCGTGCGTACGGGGAGGACACCACAGCGTCCGGTCGCAGGTCCTCGGCGATGCGGGCCAGCGCGGTCCCCAAAGCCTTGGCTTGGTCCTGGCCCGTGCCCGAGAGATTTACGTCCGGGTCCCTCGCGGGCACGTCGATGATCTCCGCTCCCGCCAACCGGGCCTCGGTGGCGGCCACGTTTCCTTCGCTCTCACCATGCCGGACCAGCAACAATTCCACGGCACCGGCCTCCTGCACGGCGTCCGTCAGACCGTCCTCGTTCACAAAGCCACCCCTTTCGCGTGCGTTGCCGAATTGCAGAACACTACCCACTGCGTACCCACCGGTCCAGAGAATAAACGCACGACGGCGGTTCGGGAGCCTCTGTTGCCTGGACCGACAGTGAAGTATGTTGCTCGCATGAAGGACACATACCAGGTCATTGTGGTCGGTGGCGGTTTCGCGGGCGTTGCGGCAGCCAAGGAACTCGGCCGCAAGGGTGTACAGGTCTTGCTCATCGACTCGAACAACTACCACCAGTTCCAGCCCCTCCTCTATCAGGTTGCTACCTCCCAGATAGGGGTGTCGGCCATTGCACGGCCACTGCGCTCGGTGTTCCGTCGCCTTAAAACGGTCAAGGTCCTCACCGCCACAGTGGAATCCGTGGACGCAGCACAACGGACCGTCACGACGGCCGATGGCCAGACCCTGAAGGCCGAAGTATTGGTCCTGGCCGTGGGGGCTGTCCCTAACTTCTTCAATACCCCGGGCGCGGAAGAGCTGGCGTTCCCCCTGTATTCCGTCACGGACGCCACCAGGCTTGGGGCTGGGCTCACCCGCTTGTTGGATGAGGCCGACGGAAACCCCGACACATCCGTGGACGTGGTGGTGGTTGGCGGCGGTCCGACCGGTGTTGAAACCGCCGGAGCCATGGCTGAAAACGTCAAGTACGTCGTTCAGAAGTACTTTTCACCCGAGCTTGCTTCCCGTTGCCGGGTACACCTGGTGGACATGGTTCCCAGCGTGCTGAACATGTTCTCGTCCAAGTCCCAGAAGTACGCCACCGAGCATTTGAAGAAGGTGGGCGTTCAACTTCACATGGGCGTCGGTGTTACGGAGGTCCGGCGCGACGGCGTGACGTTGGCTAACGGAAGCTCCGTTCCGGGGCAGATTGTGGTGTGGGCCGGGGGCCTGAAGGCCGGTGACATCATTGCTGGCTCAGGGCTTGCCCAGGGTAGGGGCGGACGGATCGACGTCAACCCGGACCTGACTGCGCCAGATGCAGAAGGTGTATATGTCATCGGGGATGCCGCCAACATCACGGACTCGACCGGGGCCAAACTTCCGCAGCTGGGTTCGGTCGCGCAGCAGGCCGGAAAGTGGGCGGCAAAGAACATCCTCGCGGACCTCAGCGGGGGCAGCCGCGAGCCATTCCGCTACCTGGACAAGGGGTACATGGCAATGGTGGGTCGCGGCGCTGCCGTGGCTGAACTTGGCCGGAAGCGCATCCAGTTGCAAGGTGTCTTCGCGTTCTTGTCGTGGCTCTTGGTCCACCTGGCGCTGTTGTCCGGGCTGCAGCAAAAGATCCGGGCACTGTTCTCGTGGCTTAACGGCTATCTCCTGCACAGCCCTGCCCAGGTGGTTGTCAGCAGCCCGTTGGAGGTTGAACCTCCCTCGGAGGCTCCACCCGGGGCGCTGCCATCAAAGGAATCTTGATGGGGACTGGCTCTTGTATTTCTTGTGGGACACCACGGCGTAGACCACAAGGAAGCCGCCGACGAGGGCAAGCGGGACCACGTGCAACGGGATTGCCAGCAGGACCAGGAGGACTCCTAAAGCGGCTGCCATGACGTCACGGACGCGGGGCTGGACCGGACCGTGCACGGGGACACCGGATTCCAGTTGCCGGGCCAAATCGGGATCCTGGATGAAAAGCTCCCGCTCGAGCTGTTGCAGAACCCGGCGCTCGCGTTCCGAAAGGGGCATAGTGGGTTCCTCCTCCAAGCTCAGTGTTCCAATAAGCTAAGCATGCTTATTATTCAGACCGCAAGCATCAAATCCGGGATATTGAGCACCCGAGGGCATCTGCTGGAAAGATGGCAGGAGGAAACCCGATCGAGGAGAGCCATGACACTCAAACAACGCTTAAAGGCCGACGTCGTCGACCACATGAAGGCAGGCAACAAAGTCGCCCTGACTACGGTTCGCAACGTCCTGGGTGAAATCACCACCCGCGAAAAGTCAGGCAAGACGCCGGTAGAGCTCGACGACGCCCAGGTCACCTCGCTGCTGCAGAAGGAGGCCGCGAAGCGGCGGGATACGGCAAGGATCTACACCGAGGCGGGGGAGGCTGACCGTGCGGCGGCCGAAGTCGCAGAGGCCGAGATCATCGAGGCGTACCTTCCCAAAGCGCTGACGCGTGAAGAGGTAGAGGCGATCGTGGACGAGGCCATTAGTGCCTTGAAAGCTGAAGGCCAGGAACTCTCCATGCGGTCCATCGGTGCTGTCATGAAGCCTGTCACCGCAAAGGTTGCGGGACGCTTTGATGGCAAGACCGTCAGCGAGATCGTGCGCGCCCGCTTGGCATAGCTGCCGCCGGGTCAATTAACCCCAAGCAGCCACCCCAGAGTGTCAGCGTTGCGCACGGCGTTACCACCGCCGTCGTTATTGAAGTAGACGTAAACGTCCTTGCCGGAGCCGCTCCACTCGCGGATCCTGTCGGCCCACCACCTCAAATCGTCCTCTGAGTAGGAGCCGCCGTAGAGGTGCTGGTGGTCCGGCCCGTGCATGCGGATGTAGACGAACGGGGCGGTGGCGCGGAGGATGCATGGCAGGTTGGCGCCGCTCATGATGCAGTAGGCGGCCTGGTGGCGTTCCAGGAGCGCGTACACATCGGGGTGGTCCCAGCTGTCGTGGCGGAACTCGACGGCGACGCGGATCCAGTGCGGCAGCGCGGCCAGGAAGTAGTCGAGCCGGGCATCATCGCGGGCAAAATCAGGCGGCAACTGCGCCAGCAGGACGGCCCTTTTGTCACCGAGTTCGTGCCAGCATCGCTCGATGCGTTCCACCCATACCTCGGGGCTGTACAGCTTCTTGGCGTGCGTCAGTCCGCGTGGCGCTTTGACGGACATGGCGAATCCCGCCGGCAGCCGTTCCCTCCAACCCGCGAAGGTGGCGTCGCGGGGCCAACGGTAGAAACTGGCATTCAGCTCGACTGTGTTAAATCGTGCTGTGTAGTGGGACAGGCGCTTGGCAGCGGGAAGGCCCGGGGGATAGAGCACGTTCTCCCAGTGGTCGTAGCTCCAGCCCGATGTGCCGATGTGGATGCCCATGGTGAGGATGTACCCCTTCTGGGCAGCTTCTTAACGCGGCGTTCCGTTGAGGGTAGTCCTCGCCATCAGCGCGCGGAGGTCATCGGCAACCTTTGCTACTTCCCGCTGACGTGCGCTGCGGGGCGTCCTTGTCCCGTGGGTTGACGACCGTGGCGCCTGCGTGGCGGCGCGGGAGGGGCGGTGGATCTGCGGATCACGCACGGGCTGGACGTCAACAGTGACGTTGCCCTGCAAGGGATCGTGGAAGAGAGGGAAGCTCATGATCCCTGATCCTGACACAACCCGACGAGCGCCGAAATGGACAATCGCATACCGACTTCGGGAGTGGCTGTGCAACTGTCCATGAACGGCGCGGGAGTTCGGTCAGGTCCTTGGAAGCCTGCCGAACAGTGGCGTGAACAAGTCGATCTCGACCGTAGGGATGCGGCAGGCATCTGCGGCGTCCTGCCATTTGGCCACGGAACGGTGGATGGCGTCCAAGATCTCCTCCCGCTTATCCACATCGACAAAGTATTCAGAGACGCCTAGCAGTGCCCGCATGGCATCCTCGCGCCGGGTTGCGCCATCGATGGATGTGGCGTGTTCGCCATTGACGTCCGGATTTGGATTGACATCGAAGGCCGGCGCGAGGCGCCACCCGTTGCGGCCCCGGAGAAAACCGTGATTGCGCAGATGGTCATCAGTGTTGTTCACGACGATGTTGAATGCGATCCTTCGAAAAAGCTGTTCACGGTCAGCATCTGGATTCTCCGAATTCTCATCGATGACATCCAAAAGATCCAGATAATCGCCATGGGCGCCGTCCTGCTCCGACAACATGGTCATGGCGGAGACATAGCCGATCCGTTGCCCGCCGTTGCGATCGGCCAAGATTGTCGGGATCCACCTCGACCTCATCAGCGGCTTGCCGGAGTTCCGGCAGTTGAACGAGTTTGGGCACGTCCGTTCGCTCACTCAGATGTGGTTCGTACCCAATCCGAAATTGCAGGGCGCCTTGCCGCGTCAGGTCCGACACACCCAGCAGAAAGTCCCTGTCAGTTAAGGTGCGGGGGCTCTTGCCAAGCTGACGCGATTCGGCCTGGAGTCTTTTGGTCACTATGTGTCGGCCCCAAAGGTCAGGGGATGCATCCGCGAATGCCCCCGGAAGTCCCCTGACTGAGTGGGGTGCCCCGCGCAATCGGCAGTGCTGGATCAATGGCGTAGGAATCCGGTCGGCCGAGGAAGTCCGCGTCGTAATTGAAGCTGGTGGTTGTGACGCCCCGTCGCGCGGCTATAAAGGCACGGCCAACATGCACACTGCCTTGAGGTGTTTGGATGTCGACGTTGACGGGTTCTGTCACCGACGCACCCGCTCCGGGAGTTCCTGATCAGCCCGGGCTCGGCCAAAGTCTGTTTCATACGGATCGAATGCGGTATTCAACTGCTCGCTGAGACCCAGCACGCGGGCGACATCCAGGAAAGCCTCAAGGCCCACGCCCAAGTCTCCGTGCTCGATTTTGCGGAGGGTGTTTCGGCTAATGCCTGCCCGGTCCGCCACCTGCTCAGCCGTGAGGCCGAGCAATTTGCGCCACGTCAACAGCTGCCCGCCGATCGTGCCTGCCGTGCGTCGCGTCCTGTTTGAGGTGCGCTTGGTGGTCATGGGCCAAGATATCTCCTAATGGTCAAGAAGTCGACCACTAAAGAACTTAATGCGCTTAATTATGAGCATTAAAATCGCACAGCACCATTCCAACCTACCCCCACAGCGCCTTCTTCAACAGCGCCCTCAGTTGAGTGTTCTCTTCCTCGTTCAGCGCAGCGAGCTGTGTTTGCTCGCACACCTCAAGCGCAGCCCGCGCCTTGTTATGGATCCGCCGGCCCTCGGAGGTAGAGACGATGATCTTCGCGCGCCGGTCCTGCTTGCCCTGAGCCCTTTTCACCAAGCCGCGGTGCTCAAGATCATCCACCAGGCTGACCACTTGGCTGGGGTCGAGGCTGAGGAAATCGGCAAGCTCGCGTTGGGTTGGCTCCAGTCCACTGCAGGCCAAAGTCAACACCGAGAAGGACCTCTCGCGGAGCCCGTAGTCCGCCAGTGCCTTGTTGTTCAGGAGGGACCCGGTGGCGTGCAGCTTGGCGAGCAGCAGCCCCACATCGCTGCCGATTTTGGCCTCGGCCAGGCGCGGGGTTTCCACTTCGGTGCTTTGCAGGCCCATGACAACTCCAATAGTAATGAAAAACAATCGTTGACTTTCTCAATGATCCGTATTCTCATTGATCATGACAAGGATCTCACGCCGCAGTGGGATCGGCCCCACCGGCTTCGGCCGGTTACTGCATGCGAAGGAGCACGCCATGAGCTTGAACGGCAAGGTTGCAATCGTCACGGGAAGTGGTCAGGGCCTTGGACTCGCCTACGCGAGGGAGCTCGCCCGCCAGGGTGCCGCCGTCGTTATTAACGACGTGAACGCTGAAACAGCGGCGGAAGCGGTCGCCCAGATCGAGGCCGAGGGCGGCAAAGCCACTGCGGTGGTGGTCCCCGTAGGTTCAACGGACGCTGCGAAGGCGCTGGTAGCAGGCGCTGTTGAGGCGTTCGGCCGCTTGGACATCCTGGTGACAAACGCGGGCATCCTCCGCGACAAGAGCCTGCTGAAGATGACCGACGAGGACTTTGACCTGGTCATCAACGTCCATTTGAAGGGCACGTTCACCTGCGTCCGTGAGGCCTTCTCCTACTTCAAGGAAAACAACATCCCGGGCCGGATCATCACCATCGGCTCGCCGACCGGCCAGCGCGGGAACTTCGGTCAGAGCAATTACGCCGCGGCAAAAGCCGGAATCGTCGGCATGGTCCGCACCTGGGCACTGGAAATGAAGCGCGCCGGCGTGACCGTCAACTCCGTCATCCCCGTGGCCGCCACCGCCATGACCAAAACCGTCCCGTACTTCCAGAAGGCCGTTGAGGCCGACGAACGAGGCGACGCCATGCCGCGCTTCTTCCGCCACGACCTCGGTTTTGGAACGGCCGACGACGTCGCCGGGCTGATTGCCTTCCTCGCCTCTGACTCAGCGTCCGATATCACCGGCCAGGCGATCGGCGCCGGAGGTGACCGGCTTCAGGTGTGGACGCATCCGACGCCGGCAACCACCGAATACCGCGAGGGCGGCTGGAGCTACGAGGCCCTGCAGGAGAGCGCTGGTGAACTGTTCAGCAAGGAAACTCTGCAGAGCTACGGCGAGGAATTCCTGCCGCTGCCCGAGGAACTCCAGCCCGAACCGGCACAGGCCCGCTGACCATGACTACCCGCTATGAACCCGGTCTCGATGTCGCAAAGCTGGACGCGATCGACATGCACGTCCATCTTGAAGTGGACAGCTGCGGCCACGGCTCGCTTCCGGAAGCGCTGACGGAGGCCTCTGCCAAGTACTTCAAGTCCGAGGACAGGACACCGTCGCTGGACAGGATCGCCGAGGTCTACCGCGAACTGAACATGGCCGCCGTCGTCTTCACCGTGGACGCGCGCACCCAGCTGAAGCACGAACCGAACAGCATCCCGGAACTGATCCACGGTGCGGCGAGGAACAACGATGTCCTGATTCCCTTCGGCAGCGTCGACCCGCGAACAGGCGAGGACGCGATCGCCGGCGCGAAGCAGCAGGCGGTTGAACTCGGCGCCCGGGGGTTCAAATTCCATCCCTCACTGCAAGGGTTCGATCCCTCCAACGAGCAGTTCTACCCGCTGTGGGAGACGCTCCAGGAGCTCGGTTTGCCGTGCGTTTTCCACACCGGCCAAAACGGTATGGGTGCAGGGCTCCCGGGCGGCTACGGCATCAAGCTCGCCTACTCCAATCCGCTGTTGCTGGATGCTGTCGCCGCCGACTTTCCCGGCCTGCAGATCATCATGGCCCACCCCTCGGTGCCGTGGCAGGACGAGGCGAACTCGATCGCAACCCACAAATCCAACGTCTTCATCGACCTCTCCGGTTGGTCGCCCAAGTACTTCCCGGAGTCGCTGGTCCGCCTGTCCAACAACGTGCTGCAGGACAAGGTTCTGTTCGGCACGGACTTTCCCCTGATCACGCCGCAGAAATGGTTGGGAGCGTTCGCGGACCTGCCCTTGAAGGACGAGGTCCGGCCGAAGATCCTCAAGGACAACGCCGTCCGCCTGCTGGGTTTGGGTGGCTGAGATGACAACAAGCACGACGACGGAAGCCGGCTTGGGTGCCCGGCTTTACCCGGTGGCGGATTGGTACGACGCCGAAGCGCTCCTGGGCCCTGACGAGCGCGCAGTGCTGGCCAGGCTGCGGGATTTCCTAAACACCGAAGCCAAGCCGCTCCTGGCCGATTACTGGGAGCGCGGGGAATTCCCGGAGCAACTGGCGCAACCATTGATCGACCTGGACCTGATGGAACCGTTTGACGCTCCCGCCCGCGGGATTTATCACGGTTTCCGGATCTTCGAGCTCGCCCGCACCGATGCTTCCCTTGCCACGTGGTACACCGCGCAGGCAGGCCTGTTCCGGACGGCAATCCGGGTGGGCGCCTCGGAGGAACAGCAGCGCGAATGGATGCCCGGCGTAATCGACTTTTCGCTCAAGGGCGTGTTCTCGCTGACCGAACCTGAGCACGGCTCCGACATCGCCGGCGGATTGGCCACGACCGCAAGGTTTGAGGGGAATCCCGACGGCGGCACTGGCCCCGGCAGCGGAACGTGGATCCTGGAGGGCGCGAAACGGTGGATTGGCGGCGCCTCCACGGCGGATGTGCTGTGTGTTTTCGCCCGGGACGTCGCCGATGGCCAGGTCAAAGGCTTCCTCGTGGACCGGAATGCGCCCGGAGTGACCGTGGAGAAGATCCACGGCAAGGCCTCGCTGCGGATGATGCAGAACGCCCACATCACTCTGGCCGGTGTCCGGGTTCCCGAGTCGATGCGCCTGCACAACGTGGACTCATTCAAGGACGTTGCAGCCATGCTGCGCGCCATGCGCTCGGATGTCGCCTGGATCGCCACGGGCATCCAGGCCGGGGCTTTCGAAGCGGCTTTGGCCTATGTGAAGGAACGCCAACAATTTGGCCGAACGCTCGGTTCCTTTCAACTGGTGCAGGAGAAACTGGCCCGGATGCTCGGTAATCTCACCGCCTCCCTGTCCCTGGTGGTCAGGCTGAACGAGCAACAATCCCAGGGCAGCTACCGGGACCAGGATTCCGCGCTGGCAAAAATGCAGACAAGTCTCATGATGCGCGAAACCGTCGCCTTGGCCCGCGAAGTCGTGGGCGGCAACGGCATCACGCTCGCTGCCGACGTCGCGCGTTTCCATGCCGACGCCGAAGCCGTCTATTCCTACGAAGGCACCCACGAAATCAATGCGCTGATCGTCGGACGCGCCCTCACGGGCGAAAGTGCTTTCACCCACTGAACCACGCTCATACAACACAACAACCAGGAGGCAAAGATGCCCAATCTCGTCGTCGATTTCGACACCCTGCTCACCATGTCCGGCAAGGACCTGGGCACCACCGACTACCGGGAAATCACCCAACAGCAAATCAACCTGTTCGCCGATGCCACGGACGATCAGCAGTGGATCCACGTTGATCCCGAACGTGCCAAGGACGGCCCCTTCGGCGCCCCGATCGCGCACGGTTTTCTCACGCTGTCCTTGATCATCCCGTTCTGGGGTGAATTGTTCGACGTCGACGGCGTCACCACCAAGGTCAACTACGGACTCGATAAAGTCCGCTTCACTTCCCCGGTCAAGGTGGGTTCAAAGGTCCGCATGCAGGGAAGCATCGCCGAGGTCACCGAGGTCAAGGGCGGTGCCCAGATCAAGGTCAACGCCACCATCGAAATCGAAGGGCAGGAGCGTCCCGCCGTCGTCGCCGAATTCCTGGCCCGCTTCTACAAGTAAGCCGGATCTGTGAGTAAGCGGCTTCTGTAAGTAACCCTCCACAACACAGTCCCTCCTCTTCCAAGGAACAGCCATGTCAGGACACACTGCACTCGCACCGTCGAGCACGGCCGCCAAGCGTAAAGAAGCGCGTACGGTCATCATGTCCAGCTATCTGGGCAGCACCATCGAGTTCTACGACTTCCTGTTGTACGCGACGGCGGCAGCAGTTGCCTTCCCCAAGGTGTTCTTCGCCGGAACGGACGAGTGGGTGGGGGTAGTAGCGGCTTATGCAACGTTCGCCGCGGGCTACGTCGCACGGCCACTGGGTGGCATTATCTTCGGCCATTTCGGTGACCGGATTGGCCGCAAGGGCATGTTGATCGTCTCCATGGCCATGATGGGCATCGCCTCCACCTTGATCGGCCTGATCCCGGGATCCAGCGTGATCGGTCCGTGGGGAGCGGTGCTTCTGGTGATCCTGCGGGTTTTCCAGGGCATCGCCGTCGGCGGTGAATGGGGCGGCGCTGCGCTGATGGCCCTGGAACACTCCGATCCGAAGCGGCGCGGCTTCGCGGCGTCGTTTGTGAACGCGGGTGCGCCGACGGGCGCTGTCCTGGGCACCGTGGTGATGGGTATCTTCTCGGCCCTTCCGCAGGACGCCTTCCTGGCCTGGGGGTGGCGGGTGCCGTTCCTGCTTTCCTTTGTCCTGCTGATCGTTGGCATGTTCGTGAGGCTGCGGGTTTCCGAAAGCCCGATCTTTGCCGAGGCTGTGGCCAAGGAAAGCGCGTTGGGAACCAAGCGCAAGGTCCCGCTCGTGGAAGTGCTGAAGCGGCCCAAAGCACTGATCATGATCATGTTTGCCGGAGCCGCCGGATTTGGCCTCCAAGTGGTGCTTCCCACGTTCTCGGTCACCTATGCAGTGTCCAAAGGCGCTCCCCAGCAGGGCGTGCTCTATGCCTTCGCCGGTGCTTCGGCCATCTCCATCCTCTTTGTCCTGTTGGGCGGGCGCTTGTCCGATCGTTTCGGCCGCCGCCCGGTCATGGTCACTGGTCTGGCCCTGTTCATCCTGTACCTGTTCCCCATGTTCGGAATGCTCAGCTCAGGCAGTATCGCCTTGATCTTCCTGGCCTTCACCGTTGCACTCATCCTGCATTCCTCGCTCTATGGTCCACTTGCGGCGTTTGTCTCCGAGCAGTTCGGCACTACCAACCGTTACACCGGTGCGGCTGTGGGCTACCAGCTGGCGACGTTGATCGGCGCAGGCTTCACCCCGGGCATCGTTGCGGGCCTGTACAAGGATGCAGGCCAGAGCATCGTCCCCGTGGTGATCTTCCTGGCCGGTATGTCGCTGGTGTCAATTGTCTTCATCCTGCTGACGCGGGAGTCTAAGAACAACGACCTTTCCACGGTCAGTTAGGAGTATCCACATGGACAACAACGGAGTTGGATCCTGGTTGCACCGCCGCCGCAACAAGTCCGGAAACCAGACAGCGCTCATCCATGGCGAGCGGAAACTGAGTTACCTCGAACTCGCCAACCGGACCGATCGCCTGGCCAACGCTCTCCGGGACAGGGGAGTGGCCAAGGGCGACCGCGTGGCCTACCTCGGCGAAAACCACCCGTCTTTCGTGGAAACCTTCTTTGCCTGCGGGCTGCTTGGGGCGATTTTCGTTCCGCTCAATACCCGCCTGGCTGCCCCGGAGCTGCAGTTTCAGCTCCAGGATTGCGGCGCACGTGTCCTGGTCAACGCTGAAGCCCTGAATGTGGTGGCTTCGGCATCAGTGGCGGACACAGTGGTAACCCACCGTCTTGTGGTGGCGTCCGACGACGGCCCTGAAAGTGGCGATGCCACGCTGCCATCCGGCGTCGAACAGTACGGGGAGGTGATTGAAGGCGCCGACGCTGCATCGCTGGATGAAGCGGTGACCCTGGACGACGGCGCCATGATCCTCTACACCTCTGGGACCACAGGCAAGCCGAAGGGTGCGCTGCTGACCCACGGCAACATCACATGGAACTGCATCAACACCGTGGTGGACATGGACCTGGGCCGCAATGACGTAGCGCTCATGATTTCGCCGCTCTTCCACGTGGCATCCCTGGACATGGGGCTCCTGCCGATGCTGCTCAAAGGTGCCACGGTGATCCTCGAGTCCAAGTTCGACCCCGCACGCGTCCTGGAGCTCGTGGGCCGGAACAAAGTCACCACCCTCAGCGGCGTCCCCACCACCTTCCAGATGCTCTGCGATCATCCGGAATGGTCGACGGCGGACCTCAGCTCCCTGGACAAGCTCACCTGCGGCGGGTCCGCGGTTCCGCAGCGGGTACTGGACGCCTATGAAGAACGCGGGATTGGATTTACGGCGTGTTATGGCATGACCGAAACGGCTCCCGGCGCCACCATGCTGCCAGTCTCCGCCTCCAAGGAGAAGGCCGGCTCGGCGGGATTGGCCCACTTCTTCACGGATGTGCGGATCGTCGACCCCTTCGGCGGGGTCGTGGGGGCCGGCCAAGTAGGCGAAATCCAGATCTCCGGCCCCAACGTCATCAAGGAATACTGGAACCGGCCTGAGGCCACAGCGGAAAGCTATGCCGACTCGACCTGGTTCCGGTCAGGTGACATGGGCTCGCTGGATGAGCAAGGCTTTCTGTTCGTCTCCGACCGGCTCAAGGACATGATCATCTCCGGGGGTGAGAACATTTATCCCGCAGAGGTCGAAGCTGCCATTGCAGAGCTGCAGGCCGTGGGGAGTGTGGCCGTCATCGGGGTGAGCGACGAGAAATGGGGAGAAGTGCCCCGTGCCGTCGTCACGCTGCGTGAAGGGACTTCCTTGACGGAGGAGCAGCTGCGCTCGCATCTGGAAGGGAAACTTGCCCGGTACAAGATTCCCAAGTCCGTTGTGTTCGTCGAGGAGATGCCCCGGACCGCCAGCGGGAAGATCCGTAAGACCGACCTCCGCAAGCAATACGCCCGGTAACCCACCCTCGCTCACATCCCACCTGCTTGGGCCGAACGCTCGCTCACATCCCACCCGTTTGGCGCCAACCCTCGCTCACATTTGGTTGGTTTGTGGGCGGCGTCACGTGCGAAACAATCCGTCAATGGGCTAAATCCGGGTTAACTTTGTCCATCGAACTGCCTAAACAGCTTCCGGGGCATTACGATTGGGCACGACTCGTCTCTGAGTACGTATTGTCACAACGAAACCGGGGGATATACCAATGAGCTACCCGCAACAACCGCAACAGACCCAGCCTTACGGCACCCAGGCGGGCGAACCGCCGCTGTGGGCTCCCTACTATGGCGCCCCGATTGGCGCGGCTGTCCAGCGTTTCTTCAAGAAATACGCCACTTTCACAGGGCGCGCCAGCCGCAGTGAATACTGGTGGGTCGCCCTGGCACTGGGTATCGTCGGCCTCGTCCTGCAGATCCTGACCGGCATTTTGGGCAGTGCAGGTGCGACCGTTTCCGCCAATGGAACTGCAGTTCCCGGCCCGGGCGCCACGGTCGGCTTCATCCTGCTGGGTGTTTTCTACCTGGCTGTCCTGATTCCGTCCATCGCGCTGCTGGTACGTCGTCTGCACGACGGCAACTTCAGCGGCTGGCTTGCCCTGCTGGGACTCATCCCGTTCGTGGGCGGCCTCGCCATACTGGTCTTCGCACTCCTGCCGTCCAACCCGGCCGGCCAGCGCTTTGACCAGCCGACGGCCTAGCGCGTCAAACTGTAAATAAAAGGGGCGGCACACACTGTGCCGCCCCTTTTGCGTGCCCGGCCAGCCCTGGTCGTGAAATGCTGTCACTGACGCGGACCGACCCCAACGATGAGGAGCGCCAGTCATGGGAACGATCAAACGATGCGCCGTGGTGGGTGGCGGAATCATCGGTGTCGCGGTTGCGCGGGAACTTGCCAACAAGCTCGACGGCGCGCAGGTCACCATCTTCGAAAAAGAGGACCGTCTGGCCGCACACCAAACCGGCCACAATTCAGGGGTGGTCCACGCTGGCCTGTACTACGAACCCGGTGGGCTGAAGGCACGGTTGTGCCGCAGGGGAGTGGAGCTGCTGCACGAATTTTGCGCCGAAAAGGCCCTGCCGTACGAGGCCTGCGGGAAGCTGGTCATCGCGCAGACAGCCGGGGAGCAGCAGCGCCTGAACGCCATCTTCGCTCGTGCCACGGCCAATGGGGTCCCGGGAGTGCGGATGTTGAACGGTGACCAAATACGCGAGGTGGAGCCGAACGCCGTCGGGCTTTCTGCCTTGCACTCGCCGGAAACGGCGATCGTGGATTACCCGGCCATCACCAAAGCGCTCGCAGACGACGTGCGCGCCTCGGGCGGGACCATCCGGCTCGGGCAGGAAGTCACGGCGCTGGAACAGCAAGCGGAGGGGGTGGTGGTTCGCACGCAAGACGGCAGCGAACATTTTGACCTGGTGGTGGCCTGCGCCGGCCTGCAATCGGACCGCCTGGCCGAAGCGACTGGTGAGCCGGCTACCCCGAAAATCGTGCCCTTCTTTGGGCAGTACTTTCTCCTGGGCCACGAAGCCCGCCAACAGGTGAAGGGCCTGATCTATCCGGTACCGGACCCCAGGCATCCCTTCCTCGGAGTCCACCTCACTAAACGCATCGACGGCGAAATGATGCTGGGCCCGAATGCTTTCATCTCCTTCGGCCGTGAATCCTACTGTTGGAAGGACGTCCGGTTCCGCGACGTGCTGGATTACGCGCTGTTCCCCGGCTTTTGGAATTTCGCCCGGCGGAACGTGCCCTCGGCTGTGCGGGAATTCCAGACCGTCGTGAGCAAAAGGAAGTTCATCCGTGAGGCCATGCGCTTTGTGCCGTCGCTGGAGGGCGCCACCGTTCTCCCCGGAACCCGGGGCGTGCGCGCCCAGGCGATGAATGGTGACGGATCGTTGGTGGACGACTTTGTGATCGCACGACGCCGGGACACCGTCTTGGTGCGGAACGCACCGTCGCCCGGGGCTACTTCGTCCATGGCGATCGCGGAGTACATCGTGGAACAGGCGCTTGTCGGCTGAGGGACCCAATTAACAAACCTGTGACCACCCGGAAACGGGGTCCACATCCCGCGTGGGTAGCTTTGGCCCATGATCACTTCACTGGCAACCCGCATCGGCCAAGCCTTCGGGCGCTGGATTGAGGCAGCCTATGTCTTGGACTGTCGGGCGCCTGAAGAGGAAGAATCGCCTGGCACGGCCCCGGATTGGACCTGGTTGCCCGCCCTGAGTGGCGTCACCGTGGCAGGTGCCCAGGCCATCCAATCCCACGCAGGAAGGCCGCCAAAAGCCTTGTAGGAACCGCATCGGAAGCTGCGTTGTGTTGCGTTGAGCACACTATTCGTTATTGCCGGGTAGTATGCCCTAAACTCCTTCACTGAGGTGCCGGAATGGGCACTATGCAGCAACGAAAGCGAACCCTCAATGGCTACTGATTACGACGCTCCGCGCAAGACCGAAGAAGAGTCTCCCGCTGAATCGCTTGAGGCTTTGCAGGCGTCACGCGGCGGCGCTGCCCAGACCGCTGTCATCGATGTTGAGGATGTCGATACTGCCGAAGGAATCGACCTTCCCGGCGCCGATCTTTCGGGCGAGGAACTGACCGTCGTCGTGGTTCCGGAACAGTCCGATGAATTCACATGTGGCTCCTGTTTCCTGGTCCGGCACCGCTCCCAGATTGCCCTGGAAAAGAACGGCCTCAAGTTCTGCAAGGACTGTGAAGGCTGAATAACGCGCTGATCACGTTATCTTCGATCACGAAAACGTGGCAGATGGCAAGTGATTGGGCCCGCATTGGGTGCCCGACGGAGTCTTTGATAATCCTCCTGTGACCAGCTGGCCGTTCCCTTAACGGTTATGCGCCGAAGCGGCCACAACCGGTCCAATGGTCTGAATCCGCTCCTACAGTTGAAGTATCAACTTCGCCTGAAGGGGGCACAAAAAATGAGGAAAATTGGAGCGGGTTTGGCGGCTGTGCTGACAGCTGCCGGGCTCGGTCTGGCAGTGCCGGGGCCAGCCTCGGCCGCACCGTATTGCGGCATCACCTGGGGCTCGCTGGCCAAGGCTGATCCGGATATGAGTTCAGGCAATGTCACAGCTGTGCGTACTGGACAGCAGCCGTGCTTTGACCGTCTGGTGATCGATGTGAGCGGCAAAGTGGCCGGATACTCCGTGCAGTACGTTCCGGTGGTGACACAGGATCCCTCCGGCTTCCCTATCCCGGTCCTTGGCGATGCGGACCTCCAAGTGATGGTCACTGCACCTTCCTATGATCAGCAGGGGAACCCCACGTATCTGCCGGCAGCCAAGGCGGAGCTTTCCAACGTCTCCGGCTATCAGACGTTCCGCCAAGTGGTCTATGCGGGCAGCTTCGAGGGCACGACGAGCATCGGGCTGGGTGTCCGGGCCAGGCTTCCGTTCCGGGTCTTCGCCTTGGACGGACCCGACGGCGGTTCGCGGCTTGTGGTGGACGTCGCCCATCACTGGTAAGCCCACACCTCGTAGAACGCCCAGATAGCGGGAAAGCTGCCAGCTCGCACGGAAGTTTCCGGCGAACTGGCAGCTTTCCAGCGTTTTCGGCGTTACACAGGCGGGGCTACTCGGGAACCACCAACGCCGGAGTGTCCTTCCGGATGGTCTCACCGCGGAAGAAGCCGGGCCGCATGCGGGCCTGGATCAGCATGACCACGGCACCCAGGGCCAGGATCCCGATGCCCAGGATGAACACGAGTCCCACCCCGAAGATCTCCGATCCACTGCCGAACTCCGGATCCCAGCTGTCCATTGCGGTCTGGAGGAACACGACGAACAGTCCCACACCGCCCAGTACCGGGCAGACCAGCCGCAGGAAGAAGTTGCGTGCGCTGTTGAACACGCTGTTGCGGAAGTACCAGGCACAAGCGATGGCCGTGAGCCCGTAGTAGAAGCAGATCATCAGGCCAAGAGCCAGGATGGTGTCGTTGAGGACGTTCTCGCTGATCACGTGCATCACCGCGTAGAAGCCCGCGGACAGGACGCCAGCCGCGATGGTGGCGAAGCCCGGCGTCGAGAACTTCTTGCTCATGTGGCTGAAGCGCTCCGGCAGGGCGCCGTAGTGCGCCATGGCGAGCAGGCTCCGCGAGGGCGAGGTGAACGTGGACTGCAGGGAAGCTGCCGAGCTGGAGAGTACGGCCAAGGACATGAGGATCGCGAACGGTCCCATGACCGGCGATGCAAGCGCCGTGAAGACGTTGGCGTGGTTCTCGGGGTTGTTCAGGCCGATTCCGGTATCGCCGACGCCGGCAAACATCATGGTGGCGATGGTCACCAGCAGGTAGATGCCGAGGACGATGACGGCGGTAAGAGTACCGGCAGCACCCGCGGTCTTCTTGCCGTTGGCGGTTTCCTCGTTCACGGTGAGGCAGACATCCCAGCCCCAGTAGACGAAGATCGACAACGAGATTCCGGCCGCGATCTGGCCGAACGTCTCAACCTTGGTGACATCGAACCAGTCCCAACTGAACGGAACAGCAGTTTCGGATGTGGACCAGTTGGCGAACGCCATGGCAACAAAGAGTCCCAGAACCAGCAACTGGAAACCTACCAGCCCGTACTGCACGATCTTGGTGGTGTGCAGGCCGCGGTAGCTGATCCAGACGGCGAGGGCCACAAAGACGAAACAGGTGGCGACGTTCAGGAGCTTGTTCGAAGCGAGGTCGGCCAGCTCGGGGGAGCCGGTGGCCTGCGCCAGGAACAGGTAGAAGAAGTCCACGGCGACGCCGGCCAGGTTGGACAGGACGATGATGTTGGCGGCGAGCAACCCCCAGCCGCCCATCCAGCCCACCCACGGGCCGAAGGCCTTGGTGACCCAGGTGAACGTAGTGCCACTGTCCGGGGAGTCCGCGTTGAGCTCCCTGTAGGCCAGCGAAACCAGGATCATCGGAATGAACCCGATCAGGAAGATCACGGGCAACTGCAGCCCGACTTCATTCACGGTTGGGCCGAGCGCACCGGTGAGGGTATACGCCGGGGCGATGGTTGAAATGCCAAGAACGACGACGGCGAGGAGCCCCAACTGCCCCGTCTTCAGTCCCTTGCCGCTGATGTCGTGCGAGTCTGCAGCGGCGTTGGTGCTTGTGGAAGCACCGTTGCGGATTGTCTGGCTCATGAAGGGCCCTTTCTAGATGGCCGAAGGCTGCTGCTGCGTAATGCAGTGGATGCCCCCGCCCCGGGCGAAGAGTTCGCGCGCGTCAACACTGACCACGCGGCGTCCGGGGTAGGCATCGGCGAGAATACGGAGCGCTTTCTCGTCCATGGGGTCATTGAAACTGCAGGCGATGACCCCGCCATTGACGACGAGGTGGTTGATGTAGCTGTAGTCCACGAACCCTTCCTCGTCGGTGAGGGTTTCCGGGGCCGGAACTTCGATGATGTTCCATTCCCGGCCTGCTGCGTCATGGGTGGTGCGCAGGAAGTCGATGATTTCCCGGGAGACTTTGTAATCCGGGTGTTCGGGGTTCTGCTGGGTGTGGACCAGCAAGGTTCCGGGCGATGGAATGGCAGCCACGATGTCCACATGGCCGCGGGTGCCGAACTTCTCCGAGTCACGCGTCAGGCCCCTCGGGAGCCACACCACATGGGTGGCGCCGATGGTGCGGGCCAGTTCCTCTTCGATGTCGGCCTTGGTGAGACCGGGATTGCGGCCCTCGTCCAGCTGGACGGTTTCGGTCACCAGGACAGTGCCTTCGCCGTCCACTTGGATGCCACCGCCCTCGTTCACGATCCCCGAGGGAAGGTGTTGGGCGCCGGCGTGTCCCGTGACGTTGGCGGCGATGAGGGAGTCTTTGTCCCAGGCAGCCCAGTCCTGGGCACCCCAGCCGTTGAAGATCCAATCCACGGCGCCGAGCTGCTTGTTGGCATCCAGTACGAAGGACGGACCGATGTCCCGCATCCAGGCATCGTTGAGCTCAGCGGTAAGTACCTCAACGCGAGGGTCGAGGTAGCGGGCGGCCGTTTCGACGTCGTCGGGCGCTACAACCATGGTGACCGGCTCGAACTCCAGGATGGCGTTCGCGACGGCGGCCCACGTGGAGCGGGCCGCGTGGGCCTCTTCCTCGGTGTCGCCCAGCGTGTAGCCGCCTGTCGGGAAGGCCATCCAGACACGGTCCTGGGGTGCCGTCTCCGACGGCATGCGCCAGGCGCTCACGCGGAAACTGCCTGGGGCTGTTGGCTTGCAGAGCTCGCGCCGAGCGGAGCGTCCGGGTTGACCGGTTCCGTGAGGCGGCCGTAAGTTTCCGGACGGCGGGTCGCCAGGAACGGGAAGAGCGTCAGCCAGTCCTTTCGCTGGTCGAGGTCCAGGTCTGCCACCAGGACGGCGGACTCATCGCGCGGCGCCTGGACGAGGATGCGGCCGTACGGGTCGGAGATGAAGGAGGATCCGTAGAAGTTCAGGGTGCCCTCGTTGCCGTAGCGGTTGGGCGCGATCATGAACAGGCCGTTGGCGATGCCGTTGCCTACAATGACCTGCTGCCACAGCGGCTGGGTGTCGAAGTCGGGGTGGTCCGGCTCGGAGCCGATGGCCGTGGGGTAGACCAGGATTTCCGCGCCGCCCAGCGAGTACAGGCGGGCAAGCTCCGGGAACCACTCGTCCCAGCAGGTGGGCATGCCAAGGCGTGCGCCGCCCAGTTCGGCCGGGGCGTGCACTGCGTAGGCGTCCTCGGCGTCCGGTCCCTTACGGAAGAACTTGTCTTCGTAGTAGCCGGCTGTCACGGGGATGTGCAGCTTGTGAGTACGGGCAACCAGCTCTCCGGCGGGGGAGACCAGGATGGCCGTGTTCAGGCCGAGGCCGTCGTCGGTGCCATCCGGGTTCTCCGCACGCTGGTACAGAGAGGCGTGGACCGAGACGCCGAACTTGCGGGCTGCCTCTGCGGCGAAGGTGAACGTGGGGCCGGTCAGGAGGTCCTCGGTAATGTCCGAGGGGCGGATACCTGCCGCCGGGTTGTTCTCCGGCTTGGTGTCGGCGGGGTAGCGGGAGAGCGTCAGCTCAGGCAGGAAAACAACAGTGGCTCCCAGGTTGGCCGCGCGTTCGATGCCTTCGGAGAGTTCAGCGCGGAGTGCGGCTTCGTCGGCATGCCAGCGGTGCTGGACGACGCCGACGCGCAGCGGCGTCCGCGTGGAGGGCTCTGTGCGGGCCAGGGAAGTGGGGGCTTCGAGGCAGGTAATTTCAATCATGGGGGCATGTACTCCGGTGAGACGACAGTCACTAAATGAATAGCGTTCATTTAGTATGGCGCGTGTCACGCTGGAGCGCAAGAGGCAAATGAATGCCGCTCATTTATGACGGCCGTGGGGTGTCTCGCCGGACCGCGAGCCGGACGCCTAGCCGGACCGCGACCCGGACGCCTTGGTTACCCCATCCGGGCGCTAACCAGCCAGGGTCGGCCTGGTGAGGATCTCCGCCCCATCGTTGGTGATGGCGATGGTGTGCTCGCTGTGGGCTGTCCTGCACCCGGTGGCGCTGCGGAGCGTCCAGCCGTCGGCATCCGTGACGAGCTGCGCGGTATCCGCCATAACCCACGGTTCCAGTGCCAGGAGCAATCCGGGGCGCAGCTTGTAGCCGCGTCCGGGCCGCCCCATGTTGGGGACGTGCGGCTCCTGGTGCATGGTCGATCCGATGCCGTGGCCACCGAATTCCGTATTTACCGGGTAGCCGGCCTCGCTGAGGACTGACCCCATCGCGTAGGAGAGATCACCGATGCGGGCCCCCGGCCGGGCTGCTGCGATGCCGGCATTCAAGGCGCGTTCGGTCGCTTCGATCATGGCCACGCTATCGGCGGGCTTGGCGTCGCCAACGATGAAACTGATGGCGGAGTCCGCGGCGATTCCCTCCAGGGAGACGGCCAGGTCGAGTGTCAGCAGGTCACCGTCGGCAAGTGCGTAGTCCCGCGGCAGTCCGTGGAGGACGGCGTCGTTGACGCCGGTGCAGATGTAGTGGCCGAATGGTCCGCGCCCGAAGGACGGGGCATAGTCGACGTAACAGGACACGGCTCCGGCCTCCAGGATCATGTCCTTGGTCCATGAATCGATGTCCAGGAGATTGGTGCCCACGGTGCAGCGGCCCTTGAGGGTGTGCAGGATATTGGCCACGAGGGCGCCCGAAGCCTTTGCCCTGAGCAGTTCGTTGGCGCTGAGGATCTCGATCATGAGCAGCCTTTCTGTTGTGAGTCCAATAACTATCCCGGCCATATTATCCCGGTATTACAATTGGAGCCATGGTCAGGTTGCCTCTTACACCCGCAGAGGCCGAGCGTGGACAACGTCTCGGCTCATTGTTGCGCCGCGCACGGGGCACGCGCTCCATGTTGGAGATCGCCCTTGATGCCCGTGTTTCCCCGGAGACGCTCCGCAAGATCGAGTCCGGAAGGGTAGCCACCCCCGCCTTCCCCACCGTGGCTGCGATTGCCGATGTCCTGGGCCTGTCCCTGGATGAAGTCTGGGCGGAGATCAATCAGCCCGACGCCGGCACGGACCCAAGCGCGCCGCGCCGCAGCGCGCGCGAGTTCCTGGCTTCCTAAGTTTGGTCCGGGCGTTTTGGCCGTGCCCGTACGTGCATGCGCTCGCCTTGCTGGCCGAAAAGGGTCAGAAGCTCCACTGGCTCTGACGTGGCGCTGGCGAACCAGTGCGGGGTCCGGGTGTCGAACTCCGCTACTTCGCCGGGTTTGAGGATGAAGTCGTTCCCGCCCAGGACCAGCCGCAGCTTCCCGTTGAGAATGTACATCCAGTCGTAGCCCTCGTGGGACTGCGGCTGGGGGATCTCTTTGCCAGTGCCGCTTTTCAGCACCATCTTGAACGCTTGGATCCCGCCGGGCCGGCGCGTGAGGGGGAGTGCGGTTCCCCAATCGTGGACATGGGGCTTGAGGTGGATGCGGGGATCGCCGGTTTCGGGGGCATCGATGAGTTCCTCGAGGGGCACCTGGTGAAGCCGCGCTATCGGGAGTAAAAGTTCAAGGGTGGGCTTTCGTTGCCCGGACTCAAGCCGCGACAACGTACTGACCGAAATGCCGGTCCCCTCCGAAGCTTCCGCAAGGGTCAGGTTGCGCTGGGTCCGCAGCGCACGAAGGCGAGGTCCGACGGCGTCGAGCATGGAACTGAAGTCTTGGCTCATGGACCAAGTTTGCCATAGCAGCAAAATTCTTTGCTGATTTCCCGAATGCTGTCCAACCATGGAGGGAGCGGCACAGGGCTGCGAGGGATTCTGGAGGCGAAGTGAGTAAAGAACACCACATCAAGGGGTACGACGTCGTGGTCATCGGAGGTGGCGCAGCTGGCTTAAGTGCCGCCGTCACGCTAGGCAGGGCTCTGAGGTCGGTGCTGGTAATCGACGCCGGTGAACCCCGGAATGCTCCTGCGGCCGGGGTCCATGGCTTCCTGTCCCGGGACGGCATCAGCCCCAAGGAACTCCTGGAGTTCGGGCGCGACGAAGCGCGTAGCTACGGAGTGGAAGTCATCCCGGGCGTCGCCGTTGCGGCACGTTCGACGGCGGCAGCAGGGGATGGCGCCCAACCCGCCTTTGAGGTGGAGCTGGGGAACGGGCGCACAGTCACAGCGCGGCGTCTCCTGGTGACTACCGGGCTCACTGATGTGCTGCCTGACATTGAAGGCATCGGTGAACGCTGGGGTCGGGATGTCCTGCACTGCCCTTACTGCCACGGTTGGGAAGTAAGGAACAAGGCGATCGGGATATTGGGGACCGTTCCGATGGCCCTGCACCAGACCATGCTTTTCCGGCAGTGGAGCCCGGATATCACCTTGTTCCTCAACGACGTTGTGGAACCGACGGATGAAGAGTGGGAACAGCTTGCCGCACGCTCCATCAACGTTGTGGAGGGCAAAGTGCGCTCACTTGAAATCACGGATGACGCCGTGAGCGGGGTGGTCCTGGCCTCTGGCAAGGTCCTTCCGGTGGAGGCCGTGGTGACGGGCACCAGGATGGAGGCCCGGCCCGGGGTGCTGGAGTCCCTGGGTGTCCAGCTGGTGGAGCACCCCATGGGCGTAGGGCGGCATGTCGAAGTGAATCCCCTGGGAGGCGCCACCTCGGTGCCGGGCGTGTGGGCGGCAGGGAACGTCGCCGACCTCATGGGGCAGGTCATGGCATCCGCCGCTTCGGGCGTCATGGCTGGAGCGGCGATCAATGCCCACCTCGTGGCCGAGGAAACACGGCTCGCAGTGGAAGCGGCCCGGAAAAATAGTGGTCGACGTTCGGCTTAAGTGCGGGGATCATTAAAGGATCGCCACTAAAGGAGGTTGGCATGTGCTACGCGTACTATGACGACTTCGAGCGGCGCACGAAGAAGGACTCCGCGCGCAAGCCCGAGACCCGCACCACAGAGGCAAAAGAGCCTGCTGCCCCGGCGGACACCCGCCCAGGGACGGAAGGCACGCTGTGGACTTTCCTGGCACGTCGTCGCAGGGAGCCTGAGGTTTACGAACCGAAGGTGGACCGCATCCACGAGAAAGTCTAGGGATCACTCCCGGACTGGAACGAGCACCGAATCCACGCAAAAGGCGCCGGGACCCCGGCGCCTTTTCCATGGGCTCCCAGGTCAGTTCTCCCCGGGCTGGTCCCGTTCGGTTGTGCCCAGGTACTCCAGGGCGGCCGTAACCAATGCTTCTGTTCCCTTGGCCAGCGTGGGCTGGATCAATGGAGCGAAGTAGGGGGAGTGGTTGGATGGAATGTCCTCTGGGAGCCGCCCTGTGGTGGCCCACTCCCTGAACAGTGCAGGGTCGGCGCCTCCAAGGAACCAGAACACCAAAGGTGCATCGGCGCCTTTTGCCAAGGCTCCGACATCTTCGCTGCCCGAGACCGGGCCGGGGTCGATCACCTGTGCCGTGCCGAATTTGGCCTTGAATGCTGCCGTGATTCTGCCTGCAGCCGATTCGTCATTGACGGTGAGGGGAAAGTGCTCCTCGAAGTGGATCTCCGGATCCTTCGGAGCACCGGAGGCTGTTGATTCCCCCTGGACGATGCGCTCAATGGATCCGAGGATCTTGTCCCTGATGGAATCGCTGAAGGTGCGGACACTAAGGCCCAGGGTGGCGGTCTCGGGAATGATGTTGTTTTTTGTCCCGGAATGGATCTGCCCAACGGTTACCACCGCCGAGTCACTCGCCGCGAGCTCACGCGAGACAATGCCCTGCAAGCGGACCGTGGCAGCTGCTGCCATGAGGACAGGGTCAACGGTGGTTTCAGGGCGGGAGCCGTGTCCGCCGCGTCCGTGCAGGGTGATGTTGAGGGAGTCGGCGGAGGCCATGGTGACGCCGGAGCGGATGCCGAACCAGCCGGCGGGGAATGGGGCGACATGCTGGCCGAGTACGACGTCGGGCTTCGGGACGACGTCGTACAGGCCGTCCGCCACCATCGCGTTCGCTCCGCCGCCCCATTCCTCTGCGGGCTGGAAAACGGCGATCAACGTGCCTTGCCACTGGTCGCGTTGCCCGGCAAGCGACTCCACAGCACCCACCAGGCAACTGACGTGGACATCGTGGCCGCATGCATGCATGACGGGAACGTCGTTGCCCGTGTGGTCGACGCCGACGGCGGTGCTTGCGTAGTCCAGTCCGGTGGATTCTTTGACGGGCAGGGCGTCCATGTCGGCCCGGAGCATGACCACCGGCCCTGGTCCGTTGTGAAGCACACCCACCACACCGGTCTGGCCGATGTTGCGGTGGACCGTGAAGCCAAGGTTTTCCAGGTGTCCGGCGGCGATTCCCGCTGTCCTGGTCTCCTGGAAGGATAGCTCCGGGTTGGCGTGCAGGTCTTTGTAAAGCTCTTCGAGGTCAATGGTCATGGGTCTACCCTCTTCGTTCGACGCCTTTGGTCCGGCCAGTGTATCCACCGGCGGTGTGCGAAACCTGAGTGTGCGAGGCCTGTGTGCGAAGACCGAACACTCACGGCACACTGGATGGCATGACGAATACCGCAGCCGCCACGACCCAGCAGTCCACCGTCGAGGACTGGACCAAGGCCCTGGCGGAGTCGAAGGGTTCGCCCGGGGGTGGTGCCGGTACGGGTGTCATGCTCTCGATCGCGGCCGCTTTGACGTCCATGGTTGCCGGGTATACGGAGCCTGAAGACCACCAGCGCGACGAACTTTCCGGCATTCATGCCCGCGCCCACGAGCTGCGGAAAACTGCCCTGCAGCTCGCGGACGACGACTCCTCTGCCTCCAATGCTTTTGGGGCTGCGTTCCGACTGGACCCCGGCCCGGAACGGGAAGAGGCGATTCATCAGGCGTCGGTTGAGGCGGCCAAGGCTTCGGCCGTCCTGGGGGAGCGGGCCATCGACGCCATCGAAGACCTTGGCTGGCTCGCTTCCCATGGAAACCCGGCCCTCATCGCCGATGTCGTGGTTGGCTTCGGTGCGCTGCGGGCGGCGATAACGGGTGCGCGGACCAACGTGAGCTTCGACCTCGCGTCCCTGACCTCCGCAGGGACTCCGCTTGAGGAGGTCAGGGAGCAGCATCCGGACCTGTGGACGACGGTCAGCCTGCTCAGCGACGCGCTGGAGCGGATCGACCAACTGGCTGCCGGCGTCGACAAAAAGGCCGCACCTACCGAAGCGGTGTAGTCCCTATTTCGCCTTGGGCACCTTGCGGAGTACGACGGCGGCCATCACTGCCGCTCCGGCCATCAGTACCAGCCCAATCGCCGCAGTGATGTGGACGCCGGAGTCGAATGCTGTCCGGGCGGCTGTGGTCAATGCCTCGGAGAGCTCGGCGGGAAGGCCGGAGGCTGCGTCGACGGCACCGGCCAGTGTTTCCCCGGACTTCCTTGCGGCTTCTGCGGAGACACCGTCGGGAACGACGAGGTTGTGCTGGTAGGACGCTGTGAGGATGGAGCCGAGCACGGCAGTCCCCAACAGCGATCCCAATTCGTAGCCGGTCTCGGAGATGGCCGAGGCCGCTCCGGACTTGTCCGCCGGAACCGATGACAGGATCAGATCATTGGAGATGGTCTCCGCCGCGCCGACCCCGATAGCGAGCACAGTCAGGGCGGACAGGAGGAACACCGGTCCGCTGCCATGGTTGCCTGTGACGGCCACCAGGTACCCGATGGCGCTGAGCGTCAGTCCGCCGGCCACGACGAAGCCGGGCCGCACGCGCTTGACCAACGGCACCACCAGCAGCCCGGCGATCACGGTGGCGAGGAGGGCGGGGATCATCGCGATGCCGGCTTCCATGGGGGACTGCCCTTCGACCAGCTGCAGGTGCTGGGCAAAGAAGTAGATGAAGCCCGTCATGGAGAACAGGGATAGTACGTTGGCCACGATGGCCGTGCTGAACACCTTGTTCTTGAACAGGGCCACATCCAGCATGGGGCTGTCGATGCTCTGTTGGCGACGAACGAACACAATGCCCATCACCAGTCCGAAGCCCATGAAAGCAGCGGCCGGGGCCCCGAAGCCGTGGACCGCGAATTCCTTGATGCCGTAAACGAACGGCGCCATGGTGACCACGGACAGGACGATGCTGGGTACGTCGACGCGGCCTGGGTTGGCGTCCTTGGATTCAGGAATCAGTACCCGGCCAAATGCCAGCAAAGGCAGGAGCAGGAATGCTGCCACCAGGAAGACGGCGCCCCACCAGAAGTGTTCCACAAGCCAACCGCCGAAGATGGGGCCCAGGGCGGCGCCGCCGGAGAAGCCGGCAGCCCACACAGCGATCGCGAGCCTGCGCCGGTTGGGATCGGTAAAGATGTTCCGGATCAAGGACAACGTTGAGGGCATCAGCATGGCGCCAAAGACACCAAGTGCGGCGCGTCCGGCAATCAGCCACTCAGCGGATGGCGCGAATGCTGTAGCAGCCGAAACCGCAGCGAAGCCCGTGCTGCCGATCAGGAGCAACCGGCGTCGTCCGATCCTGTCGCCCAAGTTGCCCATGGATACCAGAAGTGCCGCCAACACCAGCGGATACGCGTCAACGATCCACAGGAGCTGGATGCCGCCGACATCCAAGGATCGGGCGATTTCGGGCAGGGCAAAGGTGAGCGCGGTGTTGTCGACGGCCACCAGCAGCACAGGGAACATCAGCAGTGCCAGGGCCGTCCAATCGCGCCACGGTGCAGCCTGCCCCTTGACGGGGTTGACGGAACGGGGTGCGTGGGTTGAGGACGGCGAGAACATGCCCTAACTATACCGTCCAGACGGTACAGTTACAAATGCAAGGACTGCACAGCTTTAGGGAATGATGTACACATGCCACGAAAACCAGTTGCCCGGGACGCCGTCCTGGATGCCTTCGAAGCCCTCCTCATAGAGGTAGGGGAGCGGGCAGCCACTCTTGACGCCGTCGCCAAGCGGGCAGGCGTCTCCAAAGGTGGCCTGCTGTACCACTTCCCCAACAAGGAAGCCCTGATCAGCGCTCTGCTCGAACGCCTGGATGAACTGGCGGAAGAGGACATTGTGCGGATGAAGGCAGCGCCGGACGGAGCCGCCTCGTACTTCATCCGGACCTCGCTGTGGGGCGGCACGCCCATGGACAGGGCTTTCGTTGCCGCCACCAGGCTCGCCGAAGTGGCCCACGAGGAAACGCGGCGGCGGTTTGCCGGCATCCAGCAGCAATGGCTGGATGTCCTGGCCGAGGACGTGGGGCCGGAGGTCGCCAAAGCCGTCAGCTACATGGGTGACGGGCTGTATTTCAACGCCATGTTCGAAGGCGGACAGGAGGGCGGGAATGCGGGCCGGGAGGCCGACGTCGAAATCCTGTTGGGCGTGCTGGACCGTCTGCGGAAGTGACGCTTCTTCCATTTGCCGCAGCGACCTGCACATAGGACAATTAACTCTTGTGGTGTGTCCTGTGTGGGCGCCCATGCACAATTGAACAAGCCTTTGATCTGCGGCGGGAGAGTCCTGCAAGCACGTGATGCAGGCGCCGTAGGAGCAAACCCTCCCCAGGAATCTCTCAGGCCCACGCACCGCCGCGGCGAGGCAACTCTGGAAAGCAGCAGGCGACCGTCCCAGGTTGTTGTGCTCACCGACGGTGCAAGCGATTCGTTGTTCGGACAAGTCGCGGAAACTCTCAGGTCCAATACAGAGCGGGGAGGAACCCGAGCCGCTGTGGCGTACCCAAACGCCACCCAAGTATTGGAGTTCCTTCGTGACGGTTAGTTCTGCCTCCACCCCCTTCGTCGATCGGCATATCGGCGCCCGCCGCCAGGCCGACATTGAGACCATGCTCAAGACCGTCGGTTACGACTCCGTGGATGCCCTCGTGGACACCGCGGTTCCCAACGACATCCGCCAGGACATTGCCCTGACCCTGCAGGACGCCCTGTCAGAGGTCGAGGTCCTGGCAGAACTGCGCAAGCTGGCCGCCAAGAACAAGACCGCCGTGCAGATGATCGGCCAGGGCTACTACGACACCATCACGCCCCCGGTGATCCGCCGTAACATCCTCGAATCCCCGGCCTGGTACACCGCCTACACGCCGTACCAGCCCGAGATTTCCCAGGGCCGCCTCGAAGCGCTCCTGAACTTCCAGACCATGGTCCAGGACCTCGTTGGCTTGCCCATCGCCAATGCCTCCCTGCTGGACGAAGCAACGGCAGTCGCTGAAGCCGTTCTCATGATGCGCAGGGCCAACAAGAACAAGGCTGCCCAGGATGGCAAGACCGTCCTCGACGCCGACTGCCTGCCCCAGACCATCGCCATCGTGAAGGGCCGCGCCGAGGCACTCGGCTTCGAGGTTGAGGTCGCGGACCTTTCCCTCGGCCTGCCGGAAGGTGCCATCAACGGCGTCGTCCTCCAGCAGCCCGGCGTTTCCGGTCGTGTTTTCGACCACTCAGCCGTCATTGCCGAGGCGAAAGAGCGCGGCGCGCTGGTCACCGTCGCTGCGGACCTGCTGTCCTTGACCCTCATCACCCCTCCGGGCGAGCAGGGCGCCGACATCGCCGTCGGTTCTGCCCAGCGCCTGGGTGTTCCGCTGTTCTTCGGTGGCCCGCACGCCGCCTACATGGCAGTCCAGAAGGGCCTCGAGCGTTCCATGCCGGGCCGCCTGGTGGGCGTTTCGAAGGACGACGCCGGTGTCCCCGCCTACCGCTTGGCGCTGCAGACCCGTGAGCAGCACATCCGCCGCGAGAAGGCCACGTCCAACATTTGTACGGCTCAGGCCCTGCTGGCCATCGTTGCCTCGATGTACGCCGTCTATCACGGCCCGGAGGGCCTGAAGGCGATCGCTGAGACCGCCCACAACCACGCCCGCACCCTGGCCGCCTCCCTGAAGGCTGCCGGCGTCGAGGTCCTGCATGGCTCCTTCTTCGACACCGTCACGGTTCGCATTCCCGGCCGCGCCGCAGAGATCGTGGCAGCGGCCGAGGCCCGCGGGATCAACCTGCGCGGCATCGACGCGGACACCGTTGGTATTTCCGTGGACGAAACCACGACAACTGACGTTGTCGGCCGTGTCCTCGACGTGTTCGGCGCTTCCGTGGTTGAGGCCGTGGAGGGCTTCGCCCTTGTCGGTTCGGTTGAGCGCACCAGTGAGTTCATGCAGCACCCGGTGTTCAACACCCACCGCTCCGAAACCCAGCTCCTGCGCTACATCCGCAAGCTCTCGGACCGCGACCTTGCGCTTGACCGCACCATGATTCCCCTGGGTTCGTGCACCATGAAGCTCAACGCGACGGCCGAGATGGAAGCCATCTCCTGGCCAGAGTTCGCCTCGATCCACCCGTTCGCTCCGGATTCCCAGACGGCTGGCTGGCGTGAACTCATCGCTGACCTGGAATCCCAACTGACCGAGATCACCGGCTACGACCAGGTCTCCATCCAGCCGAACGCCGGTTCCCAGGGTGAGCTCGCGGGCCTGCTGGCCATCCGCGGCTACCACCTCTCCAACGGCGATGACCAGCGCAACGTCTGCCTCATCCCGGCCTCCGCCCATGGCACCAACGCCGCCTCGGCAGTGCTGGCCGGCATGAAGGTCGTGGTCGTGGCCACCGCTCCCGATGGCACGATCGACCACGTCGACCTGAAGGCCAAGATCGAAGCCAACCGCGACGCCCTCTCGGCGATCATGATCACCTACCCGTCCACGCACGGTGTCTACGACGCCGATGTCCGCGAAGTCTGCGACGCCATCCACGAAGCCGGTGGCCAGGTGTACATCGACGGTGCCAACCTCAACGCGCTCGTTGGCCTTGCCCAGCCCGGCAAGTTCGGCGGCGACGTGTCCCACCTGAACCTGCACAAGACCTTCTGCATCCCGCACGGCGGCGGCGGACCCGGTGTTGGTCCCGTTGCAGCCAAGGCACACCTGGCGCCGTTCATGCCCGGTGACGCAGCGTCCTGGACCGAAGGCAATGACGTTCCGATTTCGGCGTCCCGCTTCGGTTCGGCCGGTGTCCTCCCGATCTCCTGGGCCTACGTGAAGCTCATGGGAGGCCAGGGGCTCACGGAAGCCACCAAGTCCGCGTTGCTGGCTGCGAACTACATCGCATCCCGCCTCAACGACCACTTCCCGGTCCTCTACACGGGCGAAGGCGGACTCGTGGCCCACGAATGCATCCTGGACCTCCGTGAGCTGACCGCGAAGACCGGCGTTACCGCTGAGGATGTTGCCAAGCGACTGATCGACTTCGGCTTCCACGCTCCGACCCTGGCGTTCCCGGTTGCCGGCACCCTCATGGTGGAGCCCACGGAGTCCGAGGACCTCGTGGAGATCGACCGCTTCATCGAGGCCATGATCACCATCCGCAAGGAGATCGACCAGGTTGCTGCCGGCGACTTCTCCGTGCAGGACTCCCCGCTTCGCCGCGCGCCCCACACGGCAGCCGCCGTCGTGAGCTCCGACTGGGACCGCGCGTACCCGCGTGAGCAGGCCGCCTTCCCGGTCCACCACCTCAAGCAGGACAAATACTTCCCGCCCGTCGGCCGCATCGACGGCGCAGCCGGAGACCGCAACCTGGTCTGCTCCTGCCCGCCGATCGAAGACTTCGAGAACTAAGGACTGGTCATGACAGGGAAATACACCGCCCTCTACGAAGAGCACAAGAAGCTTGGCGCGTCGTTCACCGATTTTGGTGGCTGGCAGATGCCGCTGAAGTACACCTCCGAGCTAGCCGAACACCACGCCGTCCGGAAGTCCGCAGGCCTCTTCGACCTCTCCCACATGGGCGAAGTCTGGGTCACCGGCCCGCAGGCCGCCGGGTTCCTCGACTACGCCTTGGTGGGCAAGATTTCCGCCATGGCCGAAGGCAAGGCCAAGTATTCGTTGATCTGCCAGGAAGACGGCGGCATCATCGATGACCTGATCGTCTACCGCCGGGGTGCGGAGAAGTTCCTGGTGGTGCCGAACGCCGGCAACGCGGCAGTTGTTGCTGCGGAACTCCTGGTGCGTGCAGCCGGGTTCGACGTCGTGGTTGAGGATGCCTCCTCCGAGACCTCGCTCATCGCGGTCCAGGGCCCTCTTGCTGAAGCCATCCTGTTGCGCCTGGTTCCGGCTGACCAGCACCAGCTGGTCACGGAACTGAAGTACTACGCCGCCGTCGAGGTCACCTTTCTCGTGGCCGGCAGTGGCCAGGACCTGCTCCTTGCACGCACCGGTTATACCGGCGAAGACGGCTTTGAGATCTTCGTCCCCAACGAGTCCGCCGCCGCGCTGTGGCAGGCGATCACCGCCGTCGCCGAAGAGGGCGAGCTGGTTCCGGCGGGCCTGGCCTCACGCGACTCCCTGCGCCTGGAAGCGGGCATGCCCCTGTACGGCAACGAGCTTTCCCGCGAAGGCAATCCCTTCGCTGCCGGACTTGGGCCCGTTGTGGCACTGTCCAAGGAAGGCGACTTTGTTGGCAAGGATGCACTCGCTGCTTTGAAGGCCTCCGGTGCGGGGATCTCCACTGGCCGCAAGCTCGTTGGCCTCAAGGGCCTTGGACGCCGCGCCGGCCGCTCGCACTACCCGGTGACGAAGGACGGAGCCGTTGTTGGTGAAGTGACCTCCGGCCAGCCGAGCCCGACCTTGGGGTACCCCGTGGTGATGGCGTACGTCGACGTAGCTTATGCCGAGCCGGGAACTGCCCTGGACGTGGACCTCCGCGGCAAGTCCGAGCCCTTCGAAGTCGTCGCCCTGCCGTTCTACAAGCGGTCCCGCTAAGCAGTTTTGTCCATACAACGTAAAGGAAACAGAATGCCCAAAGTAGCGCCCGAACTTCAGTACTCCGACGAACACGAGTGGGTCTCCCGCGGCGAAGGGAACTCGGTGTCCGTTGGCATTTCCGAGGTTGCCACCGACGCACTGGGCGACATCGTGTACGTCGACCTGCCCGAGGTCGGCTCCACCGTGACCGCCGGCGAGACCTGCGGCGAGGTGGAGTCCACCAAGTCCGTCTCCGACCTGTACTCGCCCGTCACAGGTGAGGTCACCGAGATCAACGACGCCGTTGTTTCCGATCCCGCCCTCATCAACAACGACCCCTACGGCGCCGGCTGGCTCTTCAAGGTGGCTGCCGAGTCCGACGGCCCGCTGCTCTCGGCCCAGGAATACGCCTCCAAGAATGGTGGCGACCTGGCCTAGTTGCCAGCGGCCCGGGTCCGGCACTGGACATACGGGCGTAGCGTGGTTTGTAGTAACTGAATAATTTGCGACGCCGGGTTGCCGCCTTTGGGGGCCATCCGGCGTCGCGCTTCGGTCGTCTTTCGCCACAAGCGGGGGAGGCCATCCGGCAGGACGATCTGCCGGACCGATTCAAGCTGTATAAAAGGGATCCCGGCTATGGCTGTTGGTGTTTTCGATCTGTTCTCTGTGGGCATTGGCCCGTCAAGCTCGCACACTGTGGGGCCGATGCGTGCCGCCGCGGTGTTTGCCGAAGAGTTGAAGGACAGTGATGTCCTGGGCTCGGTGGCGTCATTGCGGGTGGATTTGTATGGTTCCTTGGCCGCGACTGGGCGGGGCCACGGGACGATGACTGCTACGCTGCTGGGCCTTGAGGGCTACCACCCCGAGCTGATCCTCCCCGAAGAAGTGGAGGAACGCCTGGCCGCCATCGCCGAAACGGGTGTGTTGAACCTTGCCGGTGCCTCGGGCGAGGGCGTGGAGCTGCCGTATGCGGTGGAGGATATGGTGTTGCATCCGTTGACGGTGTTGCCGCGGCATACGAATGGGATGAAGTTCGTGGTCTCTGATGCTGAGGGGAACGTGCTGAGGGAGGCGACGTTTTTCTCGGTTGGTGGCGGGTTCATTGTCCGTGAGGGTGAGGAGAGCACGGCCCGGGTGGAGTTGGAGGAGTCCAAGGCGGAGTTGCCGTTGCCGTTCCGGACGGCGGCGGAGTTGTTGGGCCGGTGCGCGTCCAAAGGCTTGGGCATCAGCGACATCATGTTGATCAATGAGCGGGCGTCCCGGTCGGAGGAGGAGATCCGGGAGGGTCTGCTGCATATTTGGTCGGTGATGGAGGCCTGTGTTGAAACGTCCCTGAAGCGTGAGGGTGTGCTGCCCGGGGGCTTGCGGGTCCGTCGTCGTGCTCCTGATTGGTTGGAGCGGTTGTTGAAGGAGGACAAGGACCGGAACGATCCGAAGTATTGGCAGGAGTGGGTGAACCTGATCGCGTTGGCGGTCAATGAGGAGAACGCGTCCGGTGGGCGGGTGGTGACGGCTCCGACCAATGGTGCGGCGGGCATCATCCCGGCGGTTCTGTACTATGCGTTGAATTACGCTCCGGGCATGGATCAGGCGACCCAGGCTGATAGGGATGATGTGGTGGTGCGGTTCTTGCTCGCTGCGGGTGCGGTGGGGGTTTTGTATAAGGAGCAGGCTTCGATTTCGGGGGCTGAGGTGGGGTGTCAGGGTGAGGTTGGTTCGGCGTCGTCGATGGCTGCTGCGGGGTTGGCTGAGGTGATGGGTGGTTCTCCGGCGCAGGTGGAGAACGCGGCGGAGATCGCGATGGAGCATAACCTGGGGTTGACGTGTGATCCGATCGGTGGGTTGGTGCAGATTCCGTGTATTGAGCGGAACGCGATTGCTGCGGCGAAGGCGATCAACGCGGCGAAGATGGCGTTGTGGGGTGATGGGACGCACCGGGTGTCGTTGGATGAGGTGATCGTGACCATGCGGGAAACGGGCAAGGACATGTCCCATAAGTACAAGGAAACAGCGATGGGCGGCCTCGCCGTCAACGTCGTCGAATGCTGACTCTGTTCGCTGTCAGTCCCTAGTGCCATGCTGTATCCATGAGCGGGGGATATGACAGGGATTTCTTGCGGGCACGCGTCGAGCTGCCCAGTCCGTCGGCAACGACGATTCTGTTGGATTACACCCACTTCTCCGTACGTTTTCGGGCAGCCCGGAAGCTTGCAGCGATCGTGGGCGTCAACATCAGCGGCAGCGAACTGAACCCCCTGGCACGCGAGGGAACCTGGCACTTTGACGATCGGGTTCCCAAGGAGCAGCAGGCAGGCCCCGACGTTTACAAGAACAACGCCTTCGATCGTGGGCATCTGGTTCGGCGTCTGGATCCGGTCTGGGGGGATCAAGCGACGGCAAAGAAGGCCAACCAGGACACCTTTGTCTTCACGAACGCGGCCCCACAGGTTGATGACTTCAACCAAGGCAAGGAACTCTGGGTCGGGTTGGAGGACCACGTCCTGGAGCACGCCGACACCTTCGATGCCAAGCTCAGTGTCTTCACCGGGCCGGTCCTCCTGGATGACGACCCTCCCTACCGTGGCGTCCAGGTGCCGAGGAAGTTCTGGAAGATCGCCGTGTGGACCAACGACGCGAAACTGGGAGCTGCCGGCTTCATCCTTGACCAGTCGCCGTTGCTCGGCAAAGTAGAGCTCAAAAAAGCCATCACCGAGCGGTTGCTCGACGGCGAACCACCCCCGCTCGGTCCCTTCCGGACGTTCCAGGTTCCCATCGGAGAAATCGCAGACCTCACTGGGCTGAGCCTCAACCGCCTCACGAACGCCGACCGGCTTGCCAGCGGCCAGCGCGAGCTGGGTAAGGCCCCGAAGGCGATTCGGCTGGAGAGTATGGAGCAGATCCGGTTGTAGGATGCTCGAGGAATCAGCCGGGACTTTGGGTCAGGATGGGGAGGGGCCGTGGGGGACGAAACCGCGTGGAATGTCAGCGATAGTCGCGTCATCGTCAGGGACAAATGGATTTCTTTGCGGGCCGACGACTGTGTGACGCCATCCGGCGTCGTCGTGGCACCGTATTACGTTCAGGAAAACCCGGAATGGGTTTCCGTTTTTGCCCTGGATCGGGCCCGGAATGTGGTGCTGATCCGTGAGTATCACCACGGTGCAGGAATAGTCGCGCTTGGGTTGCCAGGAGGCGCTGTGGAGCCGAAAGACAGTTCTTTCGATGACGCTGTGAGGCGTGAACTCCGCGAGGAAACGGGATACGAAGCCGGAGAGCTGCACAGCCTCGGATACTCCTGGGCCAACTGGAACAGTCAAAGCAACCGGGTCCACTTCTACCTGGCCCTGGACTGTGAGCCCACTGCGGATCCCAGCCCGGATGAAGCAGAAGACATCGCCATCTCTCTTCTGCCGGTGGGCGAATTTCACCCGGGAATGTTGGGCCAGGGCTATCACCGGCTGAACGCGTACATGGCTGATGAACAGTTGGGTTCCCGGCCAACGTCCTGAGGTGCGCAGCGGGCCCGTGACCCGCCTGTGGAATGAAGATCACGGCGTTCCATGAGCTGGTCCACGCGGCGCCACTGAGCCGCGTCCTCCCATGACCGATAGACTTGGGGCTGCATGTCCGCATGCGCACCTGCTTTGAACACTGCACCAAAACCCTGAGATTGGACACGGCCACCTTGCGAGAATTTACCGCCCGCTTTGCCACTGCCGAGGAAATCGATAACTGGGACAAGCACGTCACTGCCAACCCGAACGGTGGCAACATGCTGCAGTCGGATGCCTACGCAGCAGTCAAGGACGGCAACGGCTGGCTGGTCCGCCGCCTCGTCGTCGAGACCGCCGACTACGCCAGCTACAACCTTTTGCTGGAAAAGAAGTTCCCTGTCCTCGGCCGGCTCTGGTACCTGATCAAGGGCCCCGACGCCGAGTCCGTCGACGACATCAAGCCGATGCTGGACGCCGTCGCCACTTTGGCGAGCGAGCAGAAGCTGAACGTCTTCACCATCAAGATAGAGCCCGACGTCGTGGAGTCACCTGAGGTGACTGGGCAACTGAGGGCGGCTGGCCTGGTCAAGGCCCCGAATATCCAGTCGAACGACTTCACCGCCATACTCGACATCTCGGCCCCCGCCAACGAGGTCCTGCGGAGCATCTCATCCCGCGCGCGCAACGCAGTCCGCCGGGCGGAGCGTGAGGGCTGCGAGGTCATCCAGGAAGAAGCAGGCGAGGACACTTACCGCAAGCTCTACGCCCTCATGCAGAACACGGTCAATGCCAAAGGCGCCATGCCTCTGCGGAGCTACGAGTACTACGCCACGTTCTGGGGCGAATTCAGCAGCAGGGGCCAAGGGCAGTTCTTTTTCGTTTACGAGGACGGCCAACCGAGCGTCGGTGCGTTCGTGATCAACTACGGGGCCAAGGCCACCTACAAAGACGGCGGCTCCACCCAGAACCGTAAGCAATATGGTGACTCGCATTTGGTCCAATGGGCAGCGATCCAGCGCATGCAGGAGCTGGGGTGTGTGGAGTACGACTTCTGCGGCACACCGCCTTCTGCAAGCATCAAGGACAAGTCCCATCCGTTGTACGGACTGGGATCGTTCAAGACCAGTTTCACCAAGACCGTCACTGATTTTGTGGGCTGCTATGACCTCGTGCTGGGCCCGGTGCGGTACAAGCTGTGGCTCAAGGGCGCGGAGAAAGTGTTCAGGAGGCTCGAAACCATGCGTACCGGGGGCCAGTTCTACTGACAGGCAGCCCGAGCCAGCAAGCCAACGAACAGGCCCGCCCCGGCCACCAACGGGCGCAAATCTAATCTAGGTGAGGTAATTTCTTTGACTCCGATCGAGGCTGGAACCGACATGGAATTCGTGATTCTCAGCGACGCTGATTTCGAGACGTTCGCCAAGGGACACCCGCAGGGCAGCTTCATCCAGTCCATGGACCTGACGCGTTTCCAGCGAGCCCGCGGGCAGGAGGTCGAGCTCTTTGGCGTGACCCGCGGGGGGAGCCTCATTGCAGCGGGCAAGCTGACTTACACGTCCAACCGCGTCGGCTACAAAACCGCCGACTGTGCCAAGGGACCACTGATGGACTACAGCGACCCCGCGGTGGTTCGCTTCGTCGTCGAGCAGTTGAAGAAGCACGCCGCAACGAAAAAGGCGGCGGAGCTGCGCATCTCGCCCAACGTGAAGTACATCGCCCGTGACGAGGACGGTGCCGAGCACCCGGAGATCGAAGACAACCGACCGCTGTTGAAGGAACTCGAAGGACTCGGCTTCCAGCACCAGGGTTTCGATATGAACTTCGCGAACATCAACTGGATGTTCATCAAGACCCTGGACGGGGTCGCGGATGCCGAAGAGCTCATCATGGGCATGAACTACCGCACCCGCAAGGCCATCCGAAAAGCGGAGAAGAACGGCGTCTACCTGGAGCAGGCCACGCTGGAAACGCTGGACGATTTCTACAACGCGCTCAAGACGGCCGGTGACGAAAAGGGCTTCACCTACCGCGAACGCGGGTACTACGAGCAACTGCTCCGCAACACCTCCGATGAGTTCACCAAACTCATGATGGCCAAGATCAACATCCCCGAGTACCGGGCATCGATCACCGAGCGCCTCGAAGCGGAGTCCAAGACACTGGCCGACCTCAAGCGTGAGGTCGAGGAAACCGGCAGCAAGAAGAAGGCCAACCGCGTCAAAGTGGTGCAGGACCTTGTGGACAGCTATGAGCGCAGCCTCAAGGATATTGAGCGCTTCCCGGACTCCGTTGGCGTGGCAACAGTCGCTGCCATCCACTTTGCCTGCTCCGGCGACGAACTCACCTGCGTAATCGGCGGCACGGTCCAGGACTACATCTACTTCAACGGCGCAACGTCCCTCTACTGGGGCATGATGCTGCACGCGCTGAACAACGGCTACTCCCGCTACAACTTCTACGGAACCTTCGGAATCCAGGGCCAGGACGAGACCGGTCACGGCGGATACGAATTCAAGAAGGGCTTCGGCGGCGAGGTAGTTCAGTTGCTGGGTGACTTCGTTGCTCCTGTCAGCCCTGTGAAGTACACGGCGTACCGCGTGGCCAGGAAGCTCGCAGGGGCCGCCCAGACAGTACTGGGACGATTGCCACTTGGGAAATTGCCGGTAGTTGGAAAACTCCGGGGGAACCGCTGATCACAACAAGGCACAGGAGGAGCACCGCGTGACTGAACGCCCCGATGGGGCCGGCAACAGGCCCCACACCGACGGGTTGCCGAAGACTCAACCATTGCGTCCGTCGCAGGTACGGCAGAACGTCAACGCCAAACGCATGCTCATGCGCCTGGTGCAGGGTGACAGCCCGCCCACGGCCCCCATGAATATCGTGGACCGGCTTGCGGGAAGTCCCTACGCCAACCCCACCATCCAAGTGGTGGGCGTTGATGCCTCGGCCCGGAAAACCATCGACTTCGCGCTGCATTTGGCCGAGGTCATGTTCCGGTACGGTGCGGGTGCCTTGGAAGTCGAGACGAGCATGATTGCTGTCACCGCGGCGCTTGGCTTGAAGAACGTGGAGGTGGACATCACCAACCAGTCGGTGGCCATCAACTACGCGCCCAAGGACCAAACCCCCATTACGCTGCTGCGTGTGGTGCGCTCCTGGACCAATAACTACGCAGGTTTGGCGCAGGTCCATCAACTGGTCACGGACATCGTTGCCGGGGGAGTGGGGCGCGACGAAGCCGTCCGCAGGCTTAACGACATCATCCGCAGTGCAAAACCCTTCCCACGGTGGATGGTCACGATTGCATTCGGTATTTTTGCCGCGGTCTTCGTTGGCGTGCTGGGTGGGGGAATTGGCGCCTCGGCGGTGGCCTTTGCGTCCAACATCGTCATCAGCCTGCTCTCGCGTCAGCTCGCACGATGGCGCACGGCCGACTTCTTCAACACCATGGCCTGCGCCTTCTTCGTCACCTTTGTTGCCCTGATGCTGCGCTGGGCGGGGGTGGAAATAGCGCCATCCATTGTGGTGGCGGGCGGGATCCTGCTGCTGCTTCCGACCGGCCGCCTGGTGTCATCGGTCCAAGATGCAATCAACGGCTTCCCCGTGACCGCCGCAGGCCGGTTCCTTTCCACGCTGCTGACCTTCGGCGCGATAGTCGCGGGCATCGGCGTCGCCGTCGTGGTCGGAACGCTCATGGGCAGCACGGTCCTGGACGTCACGCAGACTTTCCCCGACGCCTACCCGTTGTGGGGCCAAGCCATCCTGATAGCCATCGCGGTGGTCGCGATTGGCGTCACCGAGCAGACCCAAATGCGGTTGCTGCTTCCGACGGCGGCAGTGGGGTTAGTGGGCTTCTTCGTTTTGTGGGGGGTCGGCCAAGCCGGCCTTGGCGACCGTCTGTCGCCCGCCGTCGCCGCCGTCGTCATTGGCCTGTTGGCCCGGGTAGTTGCGCTGAAGCTGGGTGCTCCCCAGCTGGTGGTAGCCGTGCCGGCGGCGTTGATCCTGCTTCCTGGGCTGACGATTTTCCGCTCGATGTATGCCTTGACCGTCGAAGGCGGAGACATTCTGCTTGGCGCCGGCGGCATGCTCAACGCAGGAGCGATCGTGCTCGGTGTTGCGGCTGGAATCGTGCTCGGCGACAACCTTGCGCGGCCACTGACGAAGGGCCTGTCCAGCAACGAACGCCGGAGGGTTCGCCGACGCTAAGACCCCTCCCACTCGTCTAGATCTGGCCGACAGGGAGTTTCTTTTCTGCCTGGAAGACTTCCTCCACACGGCCCTGGGCCCAATACCCGGACAACGAAACCTGCGAACGTTCGAGTCCGCGCTGGACAAAGAAGATCTCCCGGAGACCCTTCATGTATCCGCGCTCACCGTGGGCGAAGACATCTACCCGCCCGGGCAGCCACTCGGTGCCACGCAGGGCTTCGAGGAGAAGGTCGCTGGACCCGGCCGGTGTGCCTTTGCGCAACAGCCAATGGATCTCGACTCCCTCCGGGGCTGAGATCGCGAGGGCATCGGCCTCGTTATCCACTTCGAGATAGACATGTCCCCGGGCCTCGGGGGAGAGGGCTTCGACGCAGGCGGCGATGGCGGGAATTGCAGCGTCATCTCCCGCGAAAAGGTACCAGTCGGCGTCGGGGGAGGGGCTGTAGCCGCCGCCAGGTCCGGTGAAGATCAGGGAATCTCCGGGCTTTGCTGCGGCAGCCCAGGGTCCCGCGAGGCCTTCATCGCCATGGACCACGAAGTCGATGGCCAACTCCTGCGCCTCCAGGTCCACCCACCGGATGGTGTAGGTCCGGGTGTGCGGCCATTGTTCGCGCGGCATGGTTTCGCGGATGGTCCAGAGATCAAGCGGCTGCTCGTATTCCACGCCGTCCTGCGGAAAAACGATCTTGACGTACCGGTCCACGTAGTCGTTGTTTGCGTAGTCGCTGAACCCCGGTCCGCCGGCCACGATCCGCACCATGTGCGGCGAAAGCCGTTCGCTCCGCAGGACGGTCAAGTTGACCTGCGGGCGGGTATTGCGTGTGGCGGACGATGTGACAGGAAGAGCGGTCATATAGGCAAGCCTAAGCTAATTGGCTGGGTGCTTGATGGGTATGCGTCGAAGGTTACACACCCTCTCTCACGTTCCCTGGGTTTGAGCGCGACGCTCGGTCAGGTTCCGGTGGGATGTGAGCGAGGGTTGGTCGCTACAGGACCGGGAGTTCCCAGTCCACGGGCTCCGCGCCCTGCTCGACCAGCAGTTCGTTGGTCCGGCTGAACGGCTTGGAGCCAAAGAAGCCCCTTGATGCCGACAACGGGCTGGGGTGCACTGAAACGATCGACGGCGCGTCCCCCAGCAGCGGCGCGACCCCCTCGGCGTCCTTGCCCCACAGGATCGCGACCAGCGGCTTCCGGCGCCCCGCACCATCCGTACGGTTGACGACGGCGGTGACTGCCGCCGTCGTAATGGCCTCCCATCCCTTGCCGCGGTGGGCGCCGGCGTCGCGGGCCTCCACGGTGAGCACACGGTTCAGCAGCAGGACGCCTTGCTCTGTCCACGCGCTGAGGTCTCCGTGGACGCGGGGCGGGAGGCCGAGGTCGTCGTGGAGCTCGCGGTAGATGTTGGCCAGGCTGCGGGGGATGGGGCGGGTTTGGCGGGAGACGGAGAAGGAGAGCCCCACTGCGTGTCCTGGCGTAGGGTAGGGGTCCTGGCCCAGGAGCAGCACCTTGACCTCGGCCAGCGGTTGGCGAAAAGCGCGGAGCACGTCTTCCGAGGCGGGGAGGACGTGTTTTCCGTCCCCGGCCCGACGCGCGACGTACGCCAAGGCATCGCGGAGCTGCCCTTCCACAGGACGCATCGCCTCGGCCCAGTCGGGAGCCATCAGCTCCTCGAGGGGGCGGTCGATCAGCGTGGCGAAGCCAGGATCAGCCTCGCCGGCAGGTTCAAGATCAAAGAGAGCATCCTCGCCAGTCACCCGGCCATTGTCTCCCGCGTGGCGGGGGTGGAGCGAATGACAGCTATGTTATTCGCCCGTAACATAGGGGTAGGACATTTTCCCCCAACAAGCGTCGAAGGAGTGTGCCGTGGCAGAACCAGCACCGGAACCAATGGCGCCGCAGGCTGACGGATTGGCCTTGGAAGACCTCGCGGCCGATACCCGGAGCGACTCGCCGCTGAGTGAGCGGGACCAGCAGATGTTGGCGCTCGAACGGCAGTGGTGGAAGTACGCCGGCGCCAAGGAGCAGGCTATCAGGGAGCTCTTCGATCTCTCCGCCACCCACTACTACCAGATCCTGAACGCGCTGATCGACACCGAGGACGCGTTGGCCCACGATCCCATGCTCGTGAAGAGATTGCGTAGACTACGTACGTCCCGCCAGCGGGCGCGGACAGCGCGGCGCTTGGGGTCGGACGCGTAATTCGCAGGTGCGATCCGTCAGCAGCAACCAGCAAGGACAACGCTTCACCATGACCAAATATGCCAGGGACGAATTCGACCAGGTCCCACAGAACACCTCCCGGCAGGGCGTTCACCGCGACAGCCAGGACGCCGCGCGCCCCACGTTGTGGCCTGTCCTGACCGTCGGAGCCGTGGCTTTGGTACTCGGCCTGGTGGCGTTCCTTATCCTCCCGAACCTTGGGATTGTCGCCCCCAGTGCGTCATCAAGCGTCACGACGCCGGCACCCCAGCAAAGCTCGACGTCGCCTTCGGCTGCACCTTCCGCTTCGAGCAGTGCACCGCCTGCCTCCAACGAACCCAGCACCGAGCCGACGCCGTCGACCACGCCGTCGTCGTCGCCGTCGCCCTCCACCGCCCCGGTGGACAAGAGCGTTCCGGTCGCTGTGTACAACGGAACCGGCACCGCCGGCCTGGCCGGCCGGGTGGCCGGGCTGGTGCAGGGCGGAGGCTGGACCCTGAGCACGGTAGCCAACTGGGGAGGGCTTCCCCAGCAGACCTCCGTCATCTTCTACAACGCTCCCACGCAGAAAGCCAACGCCGAGGCTTTGGGCGCGCTCCTGGGCATCCAGTCGATCGTGGAGACCCCTGATGTGCAGCAACCACTGGTTGTAGTAGCGGGACCCGGCTACCAGTAACCGCGCGGCTCCAGGGCCCAAAAACCCCAACTCGGTTAAGCCTCAATAACAAAACCAGCGCCCTGCCCGTTGGGGGAAGCGCAGGGATAGTGACTGTGGTTACAGTGGATTAATTCCGGTCCGGAGATCCCGGCAACCGGTCTTGGCTACTGCGAAAGTGTGGGCATCATGGCATTGGGAACCGTCAAATGGTTCAACGCCGAAAAGGGCTACGGATTCATCACTGTGGATGACTCCGGTGACGACGTCTTCGTGCATTGGTCGGCTATCCAAATGGATGGCTTCCGCGCCCTCGAAGAGGGCCAGCGTGTTGAATTCGAATTGGGCGAGGGCCAGAAGGGTCCGCAGGCCGAAGGCGTGCGCGTAGCCTGAGGCTTTCACTGCTCGCCGGAACGGCGGTCAGCTCTCGGCTGAAACCCGCTTCGCGGGTGCCAAAAGTGGCGCCTCTGCTTGCACTCTCACCAGTCGAGTGCTAATTATTGATTTAGCACTCCTACGGTTCGACTGCTAATCCGATCCGGCTCTCGCCGGTAACGGAATGATGGTGGAACCGCTGGGGGACCAAGAAACACCTTGGTGGGGTGAGGTCCGGAGCGCGGGGCATACAGAGGCTGCACGCAAAGGACCGTCCGTCGCGGGCATCCCACCTGACAGGTACCTTCTTAACGACTGTCCCGAAAGGACTACCGCCGTTATGGCCAAGATCATTGCATTTGATGAAGAGGCACGCCGCGGCCTCGAGCGGGGCCTGAACACCCTCGCTGACGCCGTCAAGGTCACCCTCGGCCCGCGTGGACGCAACGTCGTCCTCGAAAAGAAGTGGGGCGCTCCCACGATCACCAACGATGGCGTTTCCATCGCCAAGGAGATCGAGCTGGACGACCCTTACGAGAAGATCGGTGCTGAGCTGGTCAAGGAAGTTGCCAAGAAGACGGATGACGTCGCTGGCGACGGTACCACCACTGCAACCGTTCTTGCCCAGGCACTGGTAAAGGAAGGCCTGCGCAACGTTGCCGCCGGCGCCGACCCGCTGTCCCTCAAGCGCGGTATCGAGAAGGCTGTTGAGGCAGTCATCAGCGAACTGCTGACCTCCGCCAAGGAAATCGAAACCAAGGAAGAGATCGCAGCCACGGCTTCCATCTCCGCCGGCGACCCGGAAATCGGCAGCCTGATCGCCGAAGCCCTGGACAAGGTGGGCAAGGAAGGCGTCATCACGGTTGAAGAGTCCAACACCTTCGGTCTGGAACTCGAGCTCACCGAAGGCATGCGCTTCGACAAGGGCTACATCTCCGCTTACTTCGTCACCGACGCAGAGCGCCAGGAAACGGTCCTCGAAGACCCGTACATCCTGATCGTCAACTCCAAGATCTCCAACGTGAAGGAACTCGTCACGGTTCTGGAGAAGGTCATGCAGTCCAACAAGCCGCTGCTGATCATCGCCGAAGACATCGAGGGCGAGGCCCTGGCCACCCTGATCGTCAACAAGATCCGTGGCACCTTCAAGTCCGTTGCCGTCAAGGCTCCGGGCTTCGGTGACCGCCGTAAGGCACAGCTGGCCGACATCGCCATCCTCACCGGTGGCCAGGTCATCTCCGAAGAAGTTGGCCTCAAGCTCGAGAACGCTGGCTTGGACCTCCTCGGCACCGCCCGCAAGGTTGTTGTCACCAAGGACGAGACCACCATTGTTGAAGGTGCCGGCGACGCCGACGCCATCGCAGGCCGCGTCGCGCAGATCCGCGCCGAGATCGAAAACTCCGACTCCGACTACGACCGCGAGAAGCTGCAGGAGCGCCTGGCCAAGCTGGCCGGCGGCGTTGCAGTCATCAAGGCCGGTGCCGCAACCGAAGTTGAGCTCAAGGAACGCAAGCACCGCATTGAGGACGCTGTCCGCAACGCAAAGGCTGCTGTTGAAGAAGGCATCGTTGCCGGTGGTGGCGTTGCCCTCATCCAGGCCGGTGCCAAGGCATTCGCCAACCTGTCCCTTGAGAACGACGAAGCAACCGGCGCCAACATCGTCAAGGTTGCCATCGACGCTCCGCTGAAGCAGATCGCCTTCAACGCCGGCCTCGAGCCCGGCGTAGTGGTCGACAAGGTCCGCGGCCTGCCTTCGGGTCACGGCCTGAACGCTGCCACGGGTGTCTACGAAGACCTTCTGGCTGCCGGCGTGAACGACCCCGTAAAGGTCACCCGCTCGGCTCTCCAGAACGCTGCTTCCATCGCTGGTCTGTTCCTGACCACCGAGGCCGTAGTTGCCGACAAGCCCGAGAAGAACGCTCCGGCTCCCGGCGGCGACGACATGGGCGGCATGGGCGGCTTCTAAGCCACCCGTTCTGCTGCGTCACGCATAGCAATTACGACGGCGGTCCCCACCTTCTGGTGGGGGCCGCCGTCGGCGTTTCGGCGAAGTGCTTGGGTCGCCGAACGAGTACGAATGCGTCCAATTCGTGGGGAAAATTACGGCGATTTCGCATGGTTCCCACGTTCTCGGTGGGCGCGGAGACAGCTTCAGTGTCGGTGCGGTCTGGCAGGATTAACGTATGACGATTATTGCTGCCGCCGATGGGTCCGCCCTCGGTAATCCTGGACCGGCCGGATGGGCCTGGTACGTTGATGAGTCCTGCTGGCGAGCGGGAGGATGGCCGCACGGGACCAACAACCAGGGTGAATTGATGGCTGTCCTGGACCTCTTCCGGTCCACAGCCCACGTGCCGCACGAAGAACTGCTGATCCTCTGCGACAGCCAATACGTCATCAACTGCGTTACCAAGTGGATGTCGGGCTGGAAGCGCAAGGGCTGGCGCAAGGCCGACGGAAAGCCAGTCCTGAACGTTGACATCCTCAAAGACATCGACCAGGCGATCGTGGGGCGTAAGTACACCTTCGAGTGGGTCAAGGGTCACGCGGGCCACGACCTCAACGAAGCTGCGGACGAGCGTGCACGCGCGGTGGCCTTGGCCTACCAGCAGGGCGTAGCCCCACGGACCGGCCCAGGCTTCCCGGGTGCCTTGGAGGGCACTGCCTCCTTGGAGGGCTCTGCCTCCACCGAAAGCGAGGCCTTGCTGGGTACGCCGGCCGCCCAGGCGGCGGTCCGGATCCCCGAGACAGTACCGGCGCCTGTGCGCCCGGACCGGAGCATCCGGCCTCACTTTGAACCCACACTTTTTGGTGAATCGGGCATCTTCGGCCAAGCCGATCTGTTCAGCGAGCTCGGCGATGACACCGCGGCCCCGGAACTCTCGGCGGAGGACACTGTGGTGGCCTTGGAACGCGAACTGTTGCGTCCGGACGTCAGGGCCGACATCGGCAGGATCGGAGTGCTGCTCCACCCGGACTTCGCGGAGATCGGCAGCTCGGGCCGCTACTGGACCCGTGACGCCATGATGATGGCACTCGAGGAAGACCCGGGAGAAGCCACCGAACTCGAACTGCTGAGTGCCGACCGGCTCAGCGAAAACACCATCTTGCTGACGTACCGCAGCCTCAGCCACACGGGTTCAGCACTCAGGAGTTCCGTGTGGTCGCTGGACCGAGGCCAATGGCGGCTCCGGTTCCACCAAGGGACGCTGGAGAAGTAGGGAACGTAGCCCTGAGGCTTTGGAGCGCCAGGTATTAACCTGTAGGGCCGGACACACAGGGGGAAGGCAGCCGGCCCTACAGGAGTTCACAGGAGCTAATACATGAAGCGCTGCGTGTTCCCCTGCTCAACCTCGGAGTAGCTTGTAGCTGCCGAGGACAGAGCCGTGGTGATGGAAGCCAGCGATGCTTCGACCTTGCTTTGCGTGAGCGCCCATTCCACTACCAGGGCTTGAAAGTTCGTGGCCGCAGAACCCTTCCACGTAGCCTGCAGTTCCTCCAAGCCCCGGGTCATGGCGTGAACGTCCGAACTGATGCGGTCCACAGTTCCTTTGACGCTTGCCGACTTGAGCTGGAGCAGCTCGGTATCAACGGAAATGACGCTCATGGGTGTTGCCTTTCGACGAAGATGTGCCGCTGAATGCGGTGATGCGTAACCAGTGCATTCAGCCTAGGCAGCCAGTGTGGCGCCAGAAATGGCTCTTCGTCGGTATGTGGACAAACGGCGCTATGTGGACAAGCAGCGCCCCGCGGGCTTGCCCCACTAAGGGGAGGGCACCTCAGCCGGCTCATCGTGGAACGGCAGCCGAACCACCAAAGTGGCCCCGCCGCCGTCGGTCTCCCTGACCTGAACGGAACCACCGTGGGAACCCACAATCGCTGAAACGATCGCAAGGCCCAGACCGCTGCCACCGGTTTCCCGGGTCCGTGACGTGTCAGCCCGGTAGAAGCGTTCAAAGATCTTGTTGGTTTCCGCCTCCGGAATCCCGGCCCCGTGATCGCGGATCTCGATCACGGAATCCTTGCCGGCCGGGGTATCGCGGACACCCACGGCGAGCTCGATCGGTGATCCTTCAGGCGTGTAGCGCAAGGCATTTCCCACCAGGTTTCCAATGACTTGGCGAAGTTTCGCCTCGTCTCCCTGTACGGGCGCAGCGGAGGGGGAACCGCCGTCGAGACCCGTGAGCGTGATGGTGCGGTCCCCCGATGAGGCCCGGGTATCCACCACGGCGTCGTGCGCCAGGAGCTGAAGGTCTACCGGCTTGAGCTGCAGCGGCCGCTGTTCGTCAAGCCGGGCCAGCAGGAGCAGGTCTTCCACCATGGAACCCATCCGCTTGGCTTCGCTCTCGATCCTCCCCATGGCCATGGCGACGTCTTCTTCGGTGGAAAGGGCGCCATGCCGGTAGAGCTCGGAGAAGCCGCGGATCGTCACCAGGGGAGTGCGGAGTTCGTGGGAGGCGTCAGCGGCGAAGCGGCGCATCCTGCCTTCGGACGCAGCGCGCGCAGCAAAGGAGGCTTCAATGTGGGCGAGCATGGCGTTGAGGGAGCCGCCGAGGCGTCCGACTTCAGTGTGGGGGTTGTCCACTTCCACGCGACGGGACAGATCACCGGCCGCAATGGCCGCTGCGGTCTTTTCCACTTTCGCCAGGGGCCGGAAGGATCGCGCCACCGTCCAGGTGGCGATGAAAAAGGCCAGGACCAGGGTCAGGAGGCCAACGCCCACCACCACCAGAACAGCATGCTCCATGACTTTGTCCACGGGTGTCAGGGGCAGCCCGATGATGACCACGCCGTTTTGCCCGTTGGCAACAACGCCCACGGCGACAACCCGCCAGTTTGTCCCGGCAGTGCCCTTGACCTGGAACGGCGCATTGGCCCGCTGCTTTGCCTCCAGCGGGGTGATGTTGGCGATAGCGGGCCGGTCGCTCTGGCTGCCGCCAAACGGATACGGCGCGAGGTCCGGGACGTACAGCGTCAGTGAATAGTCCGTGGGAACTGCGGTGTCCGCAGGCGCAGCGCTGTTGGGTTCGGTCAGCCTGTCGAAGGACTGGCGGTCCTGGGCCAGGGCGACGGCGGCCTTAAGCTTGTCATCGACTTGGCCCTGCAGATAGCTCTTGACGAGCGTCAGGGTGCCCGCGCCCGTTGCCGCCAGGGCAAGCAGGAGCAGGCACATGATGATGGCAACCAGCTGCGACCGCAGTGATGCCGACTTCCAGCGTTGCAGCAAGGTCAGCGCTTCTCTGCCGTCCGCAGCACGTAGCCCACGCCGCGCTTGGTCTGGATGAGGGCTGCGGCATCGGGGTCGATGTCCACCTTGCGTCGGAGATAGGAAATGTAGGACTCCACGATCGAGGCATCGCCGTTGAAGTCGTACTCCCACACGTGGTCCAGGATCTGGGCTTTGGACAACACACGGTTGGGGTTGAGCATGAGGTAACGGAGGAGCTTGAACTCCGTGGGGGAGAGTTCGATGACCGTGCCGGCACGGCGTACTTCGTGTGCGTCGTCGTCGAGTTCGAGGTCGTCAACGCGGATTACCGCGTCGTCGTCCTCAAGTGGCTGGGTGCGTCGAAGAACGGCCCGGATGCGTGCCACTACTTCGTCCAGGCTGAAAGGCTTGGTGACGTAGTCATCGCCGCCCACGGTGAGGCCCGTGACCTTGTCCTCGGTATCGTCCTTGGCGGTCAGGAAGAGGACGGGGAAATGCTTGCCGGCCGCACGGAGGCGTCGCGTGACGGTGAAACCGTCCATGTCGGGAAGCATGACGTCCAGGACGGCCAGGTCCGGAGCATGAAGGTCGGCTGCTGCGAGGGCTTCGCGACCGTTGGCTGCGGCCACCACCTCGAAACCGGCGAAACGCAGCGACGTGGACAGAAGCTCGCGGATGTTGGGTTCGTCGTCAACCACGAGGAGCTTGGCTTCAGGACCGTTCTTTTTCATGACACCCATAGTGCTCCCAGAAACTGTGAGTTATCTGGATGCTGCATGTGAGGCTACTGCGTGCCGCCGCTACGCCGGATCTGCTCAAGCCCCAAGGACCAGACCCAGGCCCAAAGCCACCATGGTGACGGCAATGCCACCCTCCAAAAACCGCCAGGACAAGGGGCGGGCGAAGAACCCGCGGAGGAAGCGGGCGCCGAACCCCAATGAACAGAACCACAGGATGCTGCCCACCATGGCCCCCGCTCCGAACCACCACTGCAGGGGACTGCCTTGGGCGCTGGCCAGGGAACCGAGGAGCGCGATGTCCAGGTAGACGTGCGGGTTGAGCCAAGTGAGGGCCAGCACGGTTGTGACCGCTGCGGCGGCGCCACCTTTGCCGCGGCGACCCCCTTCACCTTCTCCGGCCATCAGGGACTGCGGGCGCATGGCGCGCCGGGCTGCCATGAGGCCATAGGTCACCAAAAACGCGGCGCCCACATAGCGGAGGACGACGACGGCGGCAGGGGCTGCCGTAATGAGGGCACCGCTGCCAAGGACTCCGGCAGCGATGAGGACGGCGTCGGAGAGTGCGCACACCGCGACAATGGGCACAATATGTTCGCCGCGGATGCCCTGACGGAGGACGAACGCGTTCTGGGCGCCGATGGCAACGATGAGGGCCAAGCCTGTAGCCAGGCCCAGGCCTGCTGAATGGAGGAAATCAAGGGAAGTCACTCTTCGACGTTACGGAGCCCTGCGGCCTTAGACCAGCTAAAGATTCTCACGCCCCGTAAGCTAAGCTAATGGCCCAGTTCTCCTCCGAGCAGTTGCAGACGTTCGCCACCGTCCTCTCCGAGGGCACGCTTGAGGCCGCCGCGCGCTTGCTGCACATCACGCCGTCGGCTGTGTCCCAACGGCTCAAAGCGCTGGAACAATCCACGGGCCGAGTACTTCTGCAACGGAGCAACCCGGCCTTGGCGACGGAAGCCGGGGAAGTGGTGCTCCGACTGGCCCGGCAGGTGGCCCAACTCGAGGCCGATGCCGGAAAGGAATTGGGCTTGGACGGGGACAGGCCCAGGCTGGCCGTGCCGATCGTGGTCAACGCCGACTCCTTGGCTGTGTGGTTCCTCAAGGCCCTGGCGAGGGTTCCCGGCAACCTCAACGTGACGTTCGATCTCCACCGCGACGACGAACAACACTCCACGTCCCTGCTGCGGTCCGGAACCGTCATGGCGGCCGTCACGGCAACTCCGGACCCTGTCCAGGGTTGCCGGGTGGAAAGCCTTGGCACCATGCGGTATCTTCCAGTGGCAGCACCACACTTTGTGGACCGTTGGTTCCCTGACTTCCCCGAAGGGCTCGATGGCGCGGCGCTCAACACTGCTCCTACCGTGGACTTCGACCGCAAAGACACCTATCAATGGGCGTTCGTGCGCTCCCGCCTCCAAGCCGAGGGGAAACCCCTCCCGGAGAGGAAAGGCCCGCGCCACTATGTGCCGGCGTCGCAGGACTTTGGCGACGCCATCCGGCTGGGACTTGGCTGGGGCCTCATCCCGGAAGTTCAGTGTGGTCCGGACATCGCAGACGGACGACTTATCGAGTTGGCCCCCGAGCAGCCTTTCGACGTGCCGCTCTATTGGCAGCGCTGGCGTACAGCATCGTCGGTGCTGGACACGCTCAGTGAGACCGTCCGCGAGGTGTCCGCGCAGTATCTGAGGACACCGTGACGAGCTGAAATCCGAACACGCCCACCGATGCTTCCAAAAATGTCAGTGCCCGGTTCCACACTTAAACCATGGCAAACACAGCAGCTCCCGTCAGCATGTACCAGCACCAGAACTCCGAGGTCGAGTTCCATGTCACCTATCTGGACACGGACACAGGCCGGGTTCGCCGCGAAGACTTCCACGACCTCGCATCGGCCGAACGGTTCGCCAGCGCCCAGCTCCGCGACGCCGACGCCTGGGCGGTGGTGGACCAGGTGAACTCCACGTCCACGGATCGGATGGTTGCCTGATTCCAGGCCTATTCCGGTCGATTCCCCGCGTGGCCGCCGTGAACGAACGGGGATGACACGCCTTCGTATTTGAGCATCATCATCATGCCCTCGGCTGCATGATCGAGGTTGTGGCAATGATCCATCCAGATGCCCGGGTTGTCGGCGTGGAGCAGCACTTCCCAGACTTCGCCGGGCAGCACCTCCACGGTGTCAAGGACCAACGGTGACCCGTGCGGGGCCACGCCGTTCCTGCTGAGAACTTGAACGTGGTGGCCATGTGGATGCATGGGATGGGGCTCTGCGGTCCGGTTCACCACTGTCACTTTCACCGTATCGCCCTCCGCCACCTCGATGGACGGAACCAGCGGGTAGGCGGCCCCGTTCACGGTGAATGCGTAGCGGGGCACTCCATCCACAAAACGGAACTGCCGGTCCAGCACCACTACCTCTTCCCTCGTGACAGGCATCGTGGCCGGCAGGCTTTCCCCTGAGGGCGCCTTGCCCATGGACCCAGCGGACGTTGGTTTGCCGTAGTCCAGCACGTCCAGCACAGGCATGGAGGCAAAGACGCCGGAGCTTGCCTTGCCGCCGATCCCCGGGGCGGATCCTGGCGGCGCGATGACCACCACGGCATCGGCGGCGGCGTCCGAGCGCAGGGTCACGGGGGAATCCGGCATGGTGAACGCGAGGTCCATCCGCCCGCCGGCTCCCAGCCGCACGAGCTTTCCCAGGACGTCCTGAGGTTCGTTGACGTCCGTGCCGTCCACGGCCACAGCTTTGAACGAGGTACCTTCCAGCAAGTAGCGCTGCGGCAGAGAGTCGGTGTTGACCAGCCGCACCCGCACGCTGCTGCCTGGGGCGGCCTGGTACCCACTGCTGCGGTCTGAGGAGCCCAGCAACCCCAGACCGCCGAGGTCGTGCCCCGCCACAACAAGGTCCGTGCCTGCACGGACTTCAGCTGGATGGTGCACGACGAATGCGCCGTAGAGGCCCTTGCGGACCCCCTCGGCCGAATCCTGATGCGTGTGGTACCAGTAAGTACCAGTTTGCGCCGCCGTGAAGCGATACGTCACGGACTGCCCCGGCATCACAGCGTCCTGCGTGGCCCCGGCGACTCCGTCCATGGCGTTGGGAACGTCGTATCCATGCCAATGCAGCGTCACGCCGGCGGCCACGTCCCGGTTCTTGAGGACCACCTCCACTACTTCGCCCAGCGTTGCTTCGATCGTTGGCCCGGGAAGGCTCCCGAAGGTCCACGCTTCCGTGGTCCGGCCGGACGGCAACGTTACTTGTTCAACGCGGGCGGTCAGTTCATAGTGCCGGACCACAGCGTCCGCGGGGATGCTTCCCACCAGGCTGGTCACCGGCGTCGTGTCCGTCACCGTGCCGTTGCCGTTGGCGTGGTGACGTCCGACGGCGGCCGCGATCACCGCGCCGTTTCCGGAGCGGCTCCCAAGCCAGGCGAAAATTCCGGAGCCCACTACCGTGCACACCATCAGCGCGGCCACGGCAGCAGCCGGGCGCCTGGCGCGGGGGCGGCCGGAAGCTCCAGGCTGTGCCAGGACGACCCCCGCAATCACAACCGTTCCGGCCACCATGAACAGAAGCACCGCGACGCTCCACGGCGCAGGGAACGGACCCAGGAGCAGCGCCAATGCCAGTGAGGCCGCGGCTGCCGCAGCTGCGGCCACCAGAGACATCACCGCCGCCCGTCGGGTTCGGCCAAGAGGCCATGGGGAGGCCCAGGAAAGTTTGGCGCCGGTGTTCCGCCTCCTCAGCAAGAACGGAACACCGGCCATCGCGGCCCAAGCCGCGGGGATGGCGGTCAGAGGCAGGTTGATGGTGATGCGTTCGCTGGCAAACCACCAACTGCCGGCCACCAAAGCGGGAAGCAGGGCATAGCGTGTCGCCGTCATGGCGACGGCGGCACCCACCAACAACAACGCCAGATCGGTTCCGCGGCGCGGTCCTGGTTTGCGGTCAGTGCTCGAAATTACGGTCATCCATGCGGCAGCGATCCACGCTGCTGCCGCCAGGACGGACAACACCAAATCCAGCGCAAGCAGCTGCGAGGTATTCACAGCTGCCCGGGTTCAGGCTGTCCTGGGCGTGGCAGAAGCATCCGAAGCCTTGGGCGGTAGCGGCTGGGGATTGAGGGCCGCGGCGCGGGCACGGGTAAAGAGCCAATAGGACATGAAGATGATCAACAGCCCGGTCAGGGGGTGGATGGAAGCTACCCATGAACCAGAAGGCGTGATGAAGTCTTCCGAAGAGCCGGTGAGCATGCCGCCAATGATGAAGATGAACAACTGGACCCAGGAGAGCAGGAAAATTCCGGCGGCCAGCCAGATCGTCCGGGCGCCCATCCTGGCAATGGCGGCCACAATGGCGGCGAGCAGTGCCGAATAGCGCAGGACATACTGGCCGTTCATCACGTGGAAGACGCCCGCTTCACGCTGGGCTTCAATGGTGTTCTGGAAGTGGAAATATCCTGCGAAAAACAGCTGTGCGAGTGCTGACAACAGGACGATTGCGGAAATAACCAAGAGGGCTTTGCGCATGGGGAATCCTCTGGGAAATAATCTCGGATTCTTCTAGGCCTGTGAACCGTCGGCGCCCTGGCTGCGGGCTTCCCCCACTGCCGGCGGCTGGCCGCCGGACTGCCTGGACCAGGGGCAGCCGCATCGGGCGGAGAGCTTCACTAGGAATCGTAAATTCGTTGGAGGGCAATAGCAAGGGTCCGCAGGTGTATTCCCCCGGCCAATCTACTGCTCCTGTCCCACGTCCTTGCCGATGTCCTTGGCATCCATGATGCGGTAGGCGTAACCCTGTTCGGCCAGGAACCGTTGGCGCTTGGCGGCAAAGTCCTGGTCCAGGGTGTCCCTGGCGACCAGGGAGTAGAACCTGGCCGCGCGGCCGTCCTGCTTTGGCCGGAGCAGACGCCCCAGCCGCTGGGCCTCTTCCTGGCGTGAGCCGAAGGAACCTGACACCTGGATGGCTACGGATGCTTCGGGAAGGTCGATGGAAAAGTTGGCCACCTTGGACACCACCAGTGTCTGGATCTCGCCCTTGCGGAACGCGTTAAAGAGCTTCTGCCGGGCCTTGACGCTGGTTTCGCCCTTGATGAGGGGTGCGTCCAAGCGCTCTGCAATTTCGTCCAGCTGGTCAATGTACTGTCCGATCACCAGCAATTGCTCGCCTTTGTGGACGGCAACCAGCTCCTCCACCAGCTTGGTCTTGGTCTCGGACGTTGCGCAAAGGCGGTACTTGTCTGCGTCATCGGCCATCGCGTACGCCACGCGTTCGTCCCGGGGCAGGTCCACGCGGACTTCGACGCAGTCCGCGGGCGCGATGTAGCCCTGGGCCTCGATGTCCTTCCAGGGAGCGTCGTAGCGCTTGGGTCCAATGAGGCTGAAGACCTCGCCCTCCCGGCCGTCCTCACGGACAAGCGTTGCGGTGAGGCCAAGCCTGCGCCGGGCCTGCAGATCCGCTGTCATGCGGAAGATCGGGGCAGGCAACAGATGGACTTCGTCGTAGATGATAAGTCCCCAGTCGTGCCCGTCCACGAGTTCCAAGTGCGGATACAGGCCGCCACGCTTGGTTGTCAGGACTTGGTAGGTGGCGATGGTGACCGGGCGGACTTCCTTGACGGAACCGGAGTACTCGCCGATTTCATCCTCCGTCAGGGAGGTCCTCTTGAGGAGCTCGTCCTTCCACTGCCGCGCGGAAACAGTGTTGGTCACCAGGATCAGGGTGGTGGTGGAGGACGTCGCCATTGCCGCCGCCCCCACCAAGGTCTTTCCGGCACCGCAAGGAAGTACGACGACGCCGCTCCCGCCGGCCCAGAAATTCTCCGTAGCCAGCTTCTGGTACGGCCGCAATTGCCAGCCGCTTTCGTCGAGCATGATCAGGTGCGGTTGCCCGTCGACGTACCCGGCCAGGTCTTCTGCGGGCCACCCGAGCTTCAGGAGCAGCTGTTTCAGTTGCCCCCGCTGCGAGGAATGCACCACTACGGTTTCGCCGTCAATCCGTGGCCCGAGCAGGGGAGCAATCTTCTTGGCGCGGATGACCTCTTCCAGCACGGGGTAGTCATCGGTGCGCATCACCAAGCCGTGCTGCGGGTCCTTCTCCAACCGCAGCCGGCCATAGCGGGACATGGTCTCTTCGATGTCGATCAGCAGCGCGTGCGGCACCGGGAACCGTGAGTACTTCAGCAGGGTGTCCAGCACTTGCTCGGCGTCCAGCCCCGCGGCGCGGGCATTCCACAAGCCCAACGGCGTGAGCCGGTAGCTGTGCATGTGTTCCGGGGCGCGTTCCAGTTCGGCGAAAGCGGCAATGGCGTGCCGGGCTTCGGTGGCGAGCTCGTGGTCGACTTCCAGCAGTATGGTCTTGTCACTTTGTACGATCAGCGGACCGTCGTTCACAGCCTGATCCTCACGTTCACAGTTGAATCCTCACTCGGGCACCATCAGGGTGCGGTTTAGCGGACAACGCTGTTGTCATGAACGCAGTTCCCCTGCGGGTTCCACATCGATGATCCGGTGGATGGACAACACCCGTTCAGTGTCCTTTGCGGGATCGAACACCCGCACGCGTCCACCGGAGACGGATACTGGAACAACCGTTTCGGTGTTGGCATTCCCCAGGCTGTCCACCACGTTCATCGTGACTGCCTGCTTGAGCCGGATGGCCGTCTGCAGAATCTCCAGGCCCAGTTGCGTGGATGCTTCGCCCGTCGCCTCGGCCGGGACGGCACGATGCTGCCGAAGAACCACAAGCTGTGCCTCGACGTCGTCGTCCGGCGGAGCCGTCCGGGGCGCCGTGTAAACGGGGCGCGCGCTCCCCGGCACCGCTGTGGTCCGCTTGAAACGCACGACGGCGGGCTCGGCGTCCTGCACGGCGGGTGAGAGTCCCAGCTCGCGCAGGACACGGGCCGTTTCCCGTGGGCTGGCCGAGGACGTGAGCACGGTAGGGGCAATCCGCACCAAGCTCAGGGCGGAGGTCCGGGCTTCCTCCAGGAGCTCGGAAATGGCAGATTCGTCGTCGCTTTGGATGAAGCTGGCGCTCGTCCCCACACGTATCCGGCCGTGCCGGGACGCAGTGTCCTGGATGAGGTACGCCAGGGGTTGGGGCACGTCCGTCGCCGAGTGCTCACGGAGGAAGGCCAGCAGCGATTCCGCATCCTGTCCGGCGTCGAGGGCCCTGCGGATGGTGGTGGCGGAGAACCGGTAGATCGACGCCGGACCCTGCCCCTCAGCGTCGGCCATCAGCTGCAGCGTCCCGCCCAGCTCCGGCGCGAGGTAGCCCGGGGCGACGGCTGTCAGGTCAGCCTGCAGCAGGATATGGTTCACAGCGGCCGGGAGGTGCTCGCCAAGGATGGTCATGGCCGTTTCCGGCTGGGAAGCGGCGATGGCGGAGCCCAGCTGGGTCAGTGCACCGGAACCCATCAGACCCAGCAATGCGGCCTCTTCGAGAATGCCGCGCACCAGGGAACTGAAGCGCCGCGACATCCTCGGCTGGGCCCATTCAGCCCGCTGCAGGACTGCCCTCGCATCCAGTACCGGGGCCTTGCCGTCCGGAGCTGCCGCCTCGACTGTCAGCTCGTTAAGAATTTCAAGGACCCTCCGCCGGACCACCGGGGCATCGGGCCGCTGGGCCTCGGCGGACAAGGCGTTGATGGTGGTGCCGGCCGCGCCATGATGGGCAGCAGAAGACGACGGACCAGTCAGCGGCTGCCCCACCAACGACGGGGCGCGCTCGCTGGCCAACCAGGCATTGACCAGCCACAGCCACTGCTCCTGGCGCGGCAAGGTGAGCCATTCCAGGGATGGCGGCTGGATCCAGGTGGAACTGTCCACATCGAGCCGCAGGAGACCGGACAAAGCACAAAGCTCCAGCAGGACCGCGGTCTCGTGCACTCCCAGGCGGATCGACTCAGCAAGGCGCCTCAGCTCCCTCACGCCGACCCCGCCGCTCCTGAGCGTGGACAGGGGCTGCTCGCGAACCGCGAACAGCAGCTCATTGGTCAGGCGCAACGTTTCGGCGATGGCGCCCATGGCGGCATTGCGGCGCAGCGCCGCGCTGGTGTGGCCCAGTTCCGGTACGGGCGGCGCCAAAGTGAAATCGTCAATGATCGCACCGCCTCGCAATGCAAGGCCGACGCTGTGGGGCAGCTCCACGTGGCCAGCATCCAGCGGAACCAACAGCCCGCGCGCCAACAGCCAGTCGATAGGCCCGACGTCGTGGCTTTCGTGGCTCACGGACGCCCGCCGTTGGGCCTGGGGTACTGCGCCCATGGCCCAGCTGCCGAACTTGTCCAGCAGGCCAACCGTCCGCTCCGGAGCGGTGGAAAGGATGGCGCGGAGGTTCTCCGGAGTGGAGGTCCAGCGTTGGAGTGCCAGTGCGGCATCCATGGGCGTGCTGGCCGGGTGGATTCCGGCGCCGCTTTGGTGCAGCTCGGCCACCAGGTGGACTACCCGCTGGGCGAATGCCGGCTGCGTGCGGACAAGTTCCGTGTAGCTCCTGCCCAGCCCAGCCGGGTAGATACCGATCACGTCCTTGAGGCTGCCCACCGGGAGATAGAAGCGTTGTCGCGATGTGGCTGGCGGCGAGCCCTGGGGCGGGTCTGCCCGGTGGATCAGGGCCAGCTCCTGCAGCTTGGCGAGGATCGGGTCCAGGGCCGAAAGAGTGGATCCGGCAATGACCTTCTTCAAACCGGCCGCCGAGATGCTGTGCCCGGTGTCTGCATTCGTGCACAGGTGAAGGGTTTCGAGAACCTGCATTTCCGGCTTGTTCAGTCGTTCCAGCGCCCGCTGGACGCTGACCCGGGCGCTTGCCCGTGCAGCCAACGCGGCGAAGTCCGGCGCCATGGGGGAGATGAGGTCCGGTCGCGCGGCAAACAAAGCCCGCAGCGAGTTGTCGCTGCGCGCTTCCAGTTCCTTGCTGAGCGCGCGAATAAGGGACATCAATCCAACGTTACCGCCCCCGGGCCGCTCCTGCCCGTCCCCGGCAGGATGGTGCTACTGCCGGCGGCGTTGACGGACGGCGTCGAGCACCAGGACCACCGCGAGCATGAAAGCCACGGGCAAGCCGTAGAGGGCAGTGGACGTAACCCAGACGGGCGCGGCGCCGCCGTTGTAGGCCACCGCGATGACTGCGGCCACAGCGGCCAGGGAAAGGACGGTGATGGCAGCAGCGACCATCATGAGGGGGCGGCGGTAACCCGGGGAAGTCATGGCATCAACGCTAGCAGCAGCCTGACGGGAGTGGACGGGTCACGCACATGACGCAGTACGTTGCCGGTGCAGGGCGGGACAAAGCGGGAATAGGGGGTCCGGCAGGATAACCTTGAAGGAACAGACCAACACGGACCGGGTTGTCACCCTCGATCCCGCAGCTATCTGCGGATGCGGTAGCGGCCCGGCGTGTCTCCCACGCAAGAACGAAGAAGGTTGATTACGTGCCTACCGGCAAGGTCAAGTGGTATGACAAGGAAAAGGGCTTCGGCTTCCTCGCGGCTGAAGACGGCCAGGAAGTCTTCCTGCCCAAGACGTCCCTGCCCGCGGGTGTAACCGAGCTGAAGGCCGGTACCCGGGTGGAGTTCGGCGTGGCGGATGGTCGCCGCGGTGCACAGGCACTGGGCCTTCGCGTGCTGGAAAAGACCCCGTCCATCGCCAAGGCCAAGCGCATGAACGCCAAGGACCTTGCCCCAATGGTGCAGGACCTCGTCACTGTCCTGGACAACCTGTCCGGTTCCTTGTCTTCGGGCAAGTACCCCGATGGCAACAAGGCCAAGGCCATCAGCATGGCGCTGCGCAAGGTTGCCGACGAGCTGGAAGCCTAGGACAGCCATGACCTCGGAATCCGCACAGGAAACTACGCCGGCCACGGATGCCCTGGGTAACACCGGGGCTGGTCCTCGTGGTGCCCGCACTCCTGCCACCGGCGAAGCTTCCTCGCGGAAGCCTGCGGCCGCCAAGCCACCTGCCGGAGTGCCCGTGTGGCGCACGGGCAAGCCGGATGCTTTCCTGGCTGCCGCCGTCGATACTGCCCGCAAGGCAGTGGAGGGCATCGCCAAGCCGGGGGAGGTCGGGGAGCATCTGGGCGCCAAATCGGAAGGCGACCGGGTAGTCACCCACCTGTTCGAATCCAAGCTTGCAGGCTACGGCGGCTGGCAGTGGTACGCCGTGGTGACCCGTAACTCGCGCTCCAAGATCGTCACGGTCAGTGAGCTCGGCCTGCTGCCGTCCGAGGATTCCATCCTGGCACCGGAATGGGTGCCGTGGGCTAAACGCGTCCGTCCCGAGGACGAGACTCCGTTGGTGGAGGAAACCGAGGGCGACGTTTCGGAGGAGTCTGTGCAGGCTGCCGAAGATGAGGCCATCGGCCCCTCCGAAAACGAGGACGAGGACGAAGCGGAAGTCGCGGGGGCAGAGGACACCACCGGGGACCAGGACGAAGCCGGGGCTGAATAAGCACGGCGGAAACACTTCGCCGCCGCCGGAAGTTTCGGCGTCGAAAGCGGCTTGGCCGCGCCGGCATTAAACGATCGCGCCGGCATTAAACGAGGGAGCCGCCCGGGAGCAACCCGGGCGGCTCCGTCCAACTCTGCGGGTTACTTCTTCAGTTCACCCACGACGTAGTCGATGCTCGCCAGGAGGGCCGACACATCGTCCGGCTCGATGGCCACAAACGTGGCGATGCGCAGCTGGTTGCGGCCGAGCTTGCGGTAGGGCTCGGTGTCCACCACGCCGTTGGCCCGCAGGACCTTGGCGATGGTGGCGGCGTCGATCGAGTCGTCGAAGTCGATGGTCGCAATGACGTTGGAACGGTCCTCAGCCTTGGCGACGAACGGCGTGGCGTACTCGGATGCTTCGGCCCAGGAGTAGATGCGGCTGGCTGAATCGGCCGTGCGCTTGCTGGCGAAGTCCAAACCACCGTTGCTGTTCAGCCACTGCACCTGCGCGTCCAGGGTCACCAGCGTGGACAGGGACGGGGTGTTGTACGTCTGGTTCAGCTTGGAGTTGTCGATGGCGGTCTGCAGGTTCAGGAAGTCCGGGATCCAGCGGTCGCTCGCGTTGATGCGGGCGGCGCGCTCCAGCGCGGCGGGGGAAAACAGGCCAAGCCACAGCCCGCCGTCGGACGCGAAGTTCTTCTGCGGAGCGAAGTAGTAAACGTCCGCCTCCGCTACATCCACATCCAGGCCGCCGGCGGCGGAGGTCGCGTCCACCAGGACGAGCGAACCGTCATCGGCGCCCGCGACGCGCTTTACGGGAGCGGCGACGCCGGTGGAGGTTTCGTTTTGCGGCCAGGCGTAGGTGTCCACGCCTGCCTCAGCCTGCGCCACGGGGCGCGTGCCCGGTTCTGCCTTGATGACGGACGATGCGTCCAGGAAAGGGGCCTTGTTGGTGGCGGCAGCAAACTTGGAACCGAACTCGCCGAAGGAGAGGTGCTGGGCCTTCTTCTCCACCAGGCCGAATGCTGCGACATCCCAGAATGCGGTGGAACCGCCAACGCCGAGCACCACTTCGTAGCCCTCGGGAGCGCGGAAGAACTGGCTCAGGCCCTCGCGCACGGAACCCACCAGGTTCTTGACCGGGGCTTGGCGGTGGGAGGTGCCAAGGATGGTCTTGGAAGCAGCAGACAAGGCCTCGACTTGCTCCGGGCGGACCTTGGACGGCCCGGCGCCGAAGCGGCCGTCCTTGGGCAGCAGATCGGCGGGAATGGTGATGCTGTTGTCGCTCACGGTGGCTCCAATGTGTATCGGTCAAAGATGGGAGGTGGCAGGTGGCATCAACTGCCCCTTCGACTCCCCAATTCTGCCTGACGAGGCGTGCGCGCAGGAACCTGCGGTTGTCATAGTCCGCCACGTGGAACGCGGACCGACCGGATGCGACTGGAATGCGACAGGGACGCCACGGAAAATTATCCGGAGTAATTCCAAATAAGCTAAGCTGGGAGCTGGCGTTCATGGGCGGCGGTGGCACCGCTTGCCCTGGCATGGGACGCGGTACGGTGGAGATTACGCAAGAAAACTGCGTTCGAGGAGAGCTGAGCTGGATGACGGATCTGATCGATACCACTGAGATGTATCTTCGGACCATTTTGGAGCTTGAAGAAGAAAACATTGTGGCGCTCAGGGCCCGTATTGCCGAACGGCTGCGGCACTCCGGCCCCACAGTCTCGCAGACCATCGGACGCATGGAGCGCGATGGCCTGGTGATCGTCTCGAACGACCGCCACCTGGAACTGACCGAGGTTGGCCGTAAACGCGCCACCGAAGTCATGCGCAAGCACCGCTTGGCCGAGCGTCTCCTGGCCGATGTCATCGGTCTCGACTGGGCCTACGTGCACGATGAAGCGTGCCGCTGGGAGCACGTGATGAGCGAACGCGTCGAACGCCGCCTCTACGAACTCCTTGAACACCCCACCGAGTCTCCTTACGGCAATCCGATTCCCGGACTGGAAGCGCTGGGTGGCCTGACCGGCCAGCAGTTCCCCAGGATCGACGTCAACCTCCTCCAGGCCATGGACGGGTACGCTTCGGATTCACGCGTGGTCATCACGAGGCTGGCCGAGCCCATCCAGGTTGAGCCCGAACTCCTGACCCAGTTGGACGAGGGCGGGATCCGTCCCGGAGCGCCGGTGTCCCTTGAGCGGGTTGGCGAATACATCTCGGTCCGTGTGCCCGGCATCGAAGGCGCCTTGGAGCTTCCGCCGGAAGTTGCCGCGCACGTCTTCGTCTCCCTCAACTGACCAGCCGCCTCCCGGCGTCGAAAATTCACGTGTCAAACCTCACTTTTGCGCTGCCTGCGCGCGTGTGACCTGCACTTTTTTGGAAAGAGTGATAAGGGGCCGCCGCCGCAGGCGCGTTTTCTGTTGATAACGAATTTATTACCGAGGGTCTTAATCCCCTATAGTTATCTACTAGCGCTGATACCAAAGCGTTACCTGATCCGGAGCCGAGCTCTGCCAGCGGATTGGGTGAACCACCACCACTGGCAGAGGCGGGGGAACCACAAGCGGCTGTCTAAAGAAGCAGCCTTGGGGTGAAGTCCGCAGCAGAAGTGCCCACTTACGCAAGTCTCCCTTGGGATACCTGTGTGCCGTGAGTGCTTTGTGCGGACCGGGTCTTTGAACTCTCTGACCCGAATCCGACAGCTAACTTCGCAGGCTTTTGAGAGAGGAACAGAGTTTGACATCGCAGAACGTCAGGGGCCGCCGCCGCGCGTCCGGCCCCGCTACTGAGCTGCGGCCAGCCCGCGTTGTATCGGAGATCCGGCCGCGCGACACCGAACGTCAGGTGCGCCGCCGTAAGAGCCCGATGCGCCAGGTTGCCGACTTCGCCGCAGCAAGTGGCGTCGGGCAGAAGGCCGGAGTTGCGCTTGCCGCCACCGGCCTTGTCCTGACTGTCGGGCTGCCGGCTACCAGCCCCGTCATGGCCACCTCGGAATCGGGCCAGACCGAATCCGCCCTCGCCGTTGGCGGCCCCGTAGGAAGCCAGCCCGAGGTTTCCGCGGCAGCATCGGCCAAAATCGACTTCAGCCGTGCAGCTGTTGCCACCGCCGCCGACCCCGATGGAAAGCTGAAGCAACTGCTCAGTGCCCAGTCCGCCGGCAGCATCCAGCGGTCTTCTTCCCTGGGAACCCTGGGCAGCCCCCTTGACTCCCTGGTCACGGCATCGCCCTTCGGTTACCGCGTCAGCCCCCTGACCGGTGGAACCGGAGACTTCCACCGCGGGCAGGACTTCGTGGCCCAGTGCGGTACGGCCGTCCATGCTGCAGCGGCAGGCAAAGTGACCTTCGCCGGATGGCACGAGTACGGCGGAGGCAACCGCGTTGTGGTTGACCACGGCAATGGCCTGGAGACCACGTACAACCACCTGTCCTCGTTCAACGTCCAGGTGGGCCAGACGGTCAACCGTGGCGACACCGTCGCCCTGAGCGGCACCACTGGCGCCTCCACCGGCTGCCACCTCCACTTCGAGGTCCAGGTCAACGGCGAAGTCGTCGACCCCATGGGCTGGCTCTAAGCCATTTGATGGTCTTCTCTCGCATTGATGACACGTCTCGTGACCTGAATGTGACATTCGCTTTCAATTGTTATAACCTTCAGAGCGCATCGGCTTTTTAGGGGGCCGATGCACTTGAGTGGATTGCCTAGCTCTGCCACCACTCGAGGTCCGTTCGCAAAAATCGTCTGGCAGGGGCGGGGGAACCACTTTTGGTCTTCGAATGAAGGCCTTGGGGTTAAGTCGCAAAGCTTCCCAGGAAGCAAAGCGGCCGGATGACTCCCATCCGAATCCGACAGCTCACCTCGCAGGCATTGGGAGAGGCTACCTACGTGTCATCACGCACTACCCCTGCGCGCCATCGCGCTGAAACGGTTCGTTCGAACCCGTTGAACACTCTTTCGAAGGCTGTTTCATCCAACGCCGGTACCGTGGGTCGCCAGGCCGCAGTGCTGGCAGCAGCCTCAGGCCTCGTCCTTACTGTCGGACTGCCGGCCAATGCCGCTGACACCGACGTCACCACTTCGGAAGTCTCCAGCACCCAGCAGCTGGCTGCCACCGCAGTGGTCACTGCAGAGCCCACCGCCACCGTTTCCTTCGAGAGCCCGGTCGTGGCCACCCAGGAGGCCCCCAAGGTCGTCCAGCGGGCAGCCCAGGTAACCGAGCGCACTGCCGACGACGCCGCGGCAGTCACCGCCAAGTCCTCCGAAACCAAGGATTCCGCTGCAAGCGCGGCAGCATCCGGGCTCGCCGCAATCGCCTACACCGGAATCGGCTCCCCCTACGTATGGGGCGGCACCACCCCTGCCGGCTGGGACTGCTCCGGTTTCACCCAGTGGGTCTACGCGCAGGCCGGCATCAGCATCCCCCGCGTGAACGCCTGGACGGCGATGAAGCCCACCAGCACCCCCCAGCCTGGTGACCTCGTCATGCAGAACGGCGGAGCCCACGTGGGCATCTACGTCGGCAACGGCATGATGATCAGCGCTTTGAACCCGAGCCAGGGCACCCTGCTGCATTCCGTGGCTTCCACGGGCACGTCTTCGTTCTTCACCCTCCGCTAAACACACCGATTCGGGGCTGGCTGACGTACCCCTGCCAGCCGGCCCACTACCCGCAGGTACCCCAACTGCCTGCGGATACGAAAGAGAAAAACAATGACCAGTGCACACAAAGTTGCACGGCACCGCGCTGAGGCCCCCAAGACCAGCTCGCTTGCCGTGATCGCCAAGGCCGTCAGCGTCAACGCCGGTGGCGTCGGCCGCCAGGCAGCTGTCATCGCCGCAGCGTCAGGTTTGGTCCTGACCAGCGGTATTGCTGCCAACGCTGCTGAGACCAACGTTGACCGTGAGTCGACTGCGACCACCGCTCTGGATGTCCAGTCGGCTGCCCAGGCCACGATTGCCGCAGACTCCACGGTCGCCATCTCCTATGAGCGCCCTGTTGTCACCACTGTCGAAGCTCCCGCTCCCGTAGTGGAAGAGGCTCCGGCAAAGGTTGAGGCCAAGGCTTCCACGGCCACGGCAGCCAACGCCACGGTGGCAGTCAACGCCGCAACCCCGGCACCGGCCGCTCCCGCAGCCTCCAGCGGACTTGGCGCAGCCATTGCCGCCGCCGCCTACGCCCAGCTCGGCGTGACGCAGGACTGCACCATGCTGGTCACCAACTCCCTCGCTGCTGTTGGCATCCACTTCCACGACTGGCCGGCCGGCTACCTCTCCCTGGGCCGCACCGTCAGCGCAGCGGAAGCACAGCCAGGCGACCTCGCCTACTACGCCAACGGCGGTCTGGCCGGACAGGCCCACATCGCTGTTTACGTCGGCAACGGCATGGCAGTCCACGGTGGATGGAACGGATCCACCACGGCACTGTTCAGCGTCAACGTCGGCTCCGGACCGGTTTTCATCCGCGTCAACGGCTAGTCATCGACTTCCAGGAACACCCCGCAGGCAGTTGCCGGCGGGGTGTTCTGCTTTAACCGCGCATGAATTTTTGCAGACACTGTGAGCGAATCGACAAATAAATTCGTTGATACGGCATATAAGTGCTTACCCTTGTGTTGTCGATCCACAGCCCGTACATGCAGAGGGCAGCCGGCCCTCGTGCCCCTGACGGGTGCGGCCGTGAAGAGGTACGTGCATGCGCACACTCGTTCTGAATGCTGGATATGAACCGCTGGCGGTTATTACCTTCCGCCGGGCGCTGGTCCTTGTGCTCACTGGGAAAGCTAGCGTAGTGGCCGAAGGCGACGAGCCTGTCGTCGGGCCACAGGAGATTCTCGGACGCCCCTCCGTGATCCTCCTTAACCGCTACATCCGTCCCAAGTACAACAGGATCACTGCCGTGAGCCGCCGCGGGGTTCTTCGCCGCGACGGCCACCGTTGCGCCTATTGCGGGAAAACAGCCCACACCATAGACCACGTCCACCCCAAATCCAGGGGCGGCGCGGATTCCTGGGAAAACCTGGTTGCGGCGTGCTTGAAATGCAACAACGCCAAGAGCGACCACACACTGGCTGAAATGGGATGGAAACTCCGTTTCAAACCCGGTGTGCCCCAGGGGACCATGTGGCAGATCAAAGAACTCGAGAAACCTGCGCCGGACTGGGACCCGTTCCTGTTGCCGGAATCCGCTGCCTGATCGATTTCTGCTGAGCTCCACCCGTCCGGGTACTCTGGGCGGATGGAGTTCAACGCCGTGATTTTGGCGGGTGGCAGGGCCACCCGCCTCGGTGGCGTGCCCAAGCCGTCATTGAAGTACGACGGCGGCACCCTCCTTTCCCATGCCCTCCAGACAGCGCAGGGTGCCACCTCCGTGGTTGTGGTGGGTCCCGACGTCGACGGTGACCCACTGCCCGAATCGGTGCTGATCGCGCGCGAGGAGCCCGCCTTTGCCGGACCGGCGGCGGCGATTGCTGCAGGACTGGCCGCCTTGAAAACGGGGCCGCCCTCTGAATGGACACTTGTTCTGGCCTGCGACATGCCCAAAGCCTCGGCGGGTATCGCCCGGCTATTCGAGGCACTCAAGACGAATCCCTCGGTGGAAGGGGTGATGGCGGTATCCGTTGATGGCCGAAAGCAGCCCCTGTTGGGGGTCTACAGTACCGCTGCCCTGGAACGGGAAGTGGACGCGGCCTCGCATGGTCCGGGGTTAACGGACTCACCAGTGTTCAGGCTGCTTGCTAGGCTGAACCTGCTGGACGTCGGCGTCCCGGCAGGGTCTACGGATGACGTGGATACGTGGGAAGACGCCGCGGCCCTGGGTATTGACTATGAGTTGGAGGCGAACGTGAAGAGCCAGGAAGAAACCCTCGAGGATTGGTGCCGCACGTTGCTGCAGGCTTTTGAGCTCGAGGGCGTGGAAGTGGACATCAACGAGGTACTGGCAGTGGCCGGAGTGGCCGCGCATTCCGTGGTCCGCCCGGCAGCCCCGCTCACTACCTTCATCGCCGGCTATGCCGCCGGCATGGCCCGTGGCATCGGCCAGGCCAGCGACGACGCCTCCATGAACGCAGCCTTGGACTTGGCCCGGAAAATAGCCAAGGAGTACTCGGAGACCGGGACTGACGCAGAATGACGGAGGCCCCGCGCGAGGGCCATCATGCGGCACACACATGGCAGGAAGCCCGGCAGCGCGCGTTCGACGTCGCCACGCCCATACCGGCGGGCCCCGTCCCGCTGAAGGCCGCGCTTGGCCGGACCTTGACTGCAGACGCCTTGGCCGTTCAGGATATGCCGCATTACGCTTCTTCTGCCATGGACGGCTGGGCGGTCAACGGGAGCGGACCATGGATCCTCAGCGGGCCCGGCCAGCGACTGGCGCCCCATCAGGCGAGCCCGATCGTCACCGGTGGCCTGATACCTCCCGGCGCCAAGGCGGTGCTTCGCAGCGAAAGCGGCGTCATCACCACGGACGACGACGGCCTGCCGCTTCTCGCGCTCGGCGGCACCGCCAAGCCGGGGGAGCCGCGCAACGGCCAACACATCCGTAAGGCGGCGGAAGAGGCCGCAGTTGGGGATGTCCTGCTTAAGGCCGGAACCGTGGTGAACCCGGCGCACATTGCCCTGGCTGCCCTCGCAGGCCTGGACCACCTGGACGTCGTGGGCAAACCCCTGGTCCGGTTTCTCTTGACCGGATCGGAGGTAGTGGAGCGCGGGGTTCCACAGCCCGGGCAAGTACGTGACACCTTCGGGCCGCAATTGGGCCCAGTGGTTGAACTCCTGGGCGGCATAGCGGGGGAGCAGCTCCGGGTAGGCGACAGCTACGAGGAGTGGCTGGCCGCGCTCCAGGACACGGAACCGGCGCCGGGCGAACCGGACGCAGAAGCGGAGCCGCCTGCCGACGTCGTTATCACCACCGGCGGGACCGGCCGCTCCGGTACGGACCATTTCCGGAAGGCGGTGGCCGAACTTGGCGGCCGGCTGCTGATCGACGGCATCGCGATGCGGCCGGGGCACCCAGCCGTGTTGGCAGAGTTGCCGGACGGCCGTTTCGTGGTGGGACTGCCGGGCAACCCGTTGGCGGCCATGATGGCCTTGTTCACCATCGGGGCACCTTTGCTTGCGGCGCTGGGGCACCGGCAGCTGGGCGAGGTGGGAGAGGTTCCCTGTGGCACCACCATCGACGCGGAGCCCGGCCGGACGCGGCTGATGCCGTTCAAGCTGGTGTATGGCCTGGCATCGCCGGCCCAGCATACGGGACCGGGCATGATGCGTGGGCTCGCCGGCGCGGACGGTGTGATGGTGGTTCCGCCGCATGGAGTCCAGTTGGGTGAACCTGTCCAGGCTTTCCCCTTGCCCTGGGGGAGGGCGTTGCCCGTGCCCAAATCCCCCGAGGACAAGCCCCGGAAAACGGCCGCGCGCCCGCAGCGGAAGCCGTCGTCGGGACCTGTGGACTGGAGCGGACTGGACGCCTGAGCGCGAGGCGGCCGCAGTGTTACTTGTGGCGAAAACCGCCGGCTGCAAGGTGCAATGATGGACTCATGAACAGGCATGCTCCCGAACAGGACATCAATGAAGATGACCTGCAGATCCACCCGCCCAAACGAGCCGCGGCAGGAGTCAAAGCCGTCACAGTGGCCCTCGAACGCGGATACGCCCAAGCCGGAGTAGCCCGCACTGTCCGGTCCATGCTGAGGGTCAACCAGCGTGATGGTTTCGACTGCCCGGGCTGCGCGTGGCCGGAGTCCATCACCGGACGGCGGAGCCCTGCGGAGTTCTGCGAGAACGGTGCCAAGGCCATCGCCGAAGAAAGCACTACGCGCACTGTGGGCTCACAATTCTGGGCCGACCACTCCATCGCCGAACTCGAAGGCAAAACGGAATATTGGCTGGGCAGCCAGGGCCGCATCTCGGAGCCCGTGGTGATCAGGCCCGGGGACACGCACTATTCACCGATCAGCTGGACGGAAGCTTTCGCGCTGATCGGAGACCACATCAACGCCACCACCCCGGATAAGTGCGTGTTCTACACCTCGGGCCGGACAGCCAACGAGACCGCCTTCATGTACCAGCTGTTCGCGCGCAGCCTGGGCACCAACAACCTGCCGGACTGTTCCAACATGTGCCACGAGTCCTCCGGCAGCGCGCTGAACCCCACCATCGGAATCGGCAAGGGCACCGTTTCCCTTGAGGACATCCACCACTCCCAGCTGGTGCTGGTGGTGGGCCAGAACCCGGGAACCAACCACCCGCGCATGTTGTCCGCCCTTCGCGACTGCAAAAACAACGGCGGCAAGGTGGTGGCCGTCAATCCGCTCCCTGAAGCGGGACTGCTGAACTTCAAGGACCCCCAGTCCCTCAATGGCGTGATCGGTGGCGGGACCACCATCGCCGACGAGTTCCTGCAGATCAAGGTCGGAGGCGACCTGGCGTTGTTCCAGGCACTTGGCCACCTGCTCCTGGAGGAAGAGAAACTCAACCCGGGTACCGTCGTCGACCATTCCTTTATCGAAAGCCAGACCGAAGGCTTTGACGCCTACCGGCAGGCGCGTTCTGTGCTGGACTGGGAACAAACGGAACGGGCCACGGGTCTGTCGCGTGCCGATATCACCAAAGTGGCATCGATGATGGCGGCCTCGAAGGCCACCATCATCTGCTGGGCGCTTGGACTGACCCAGCAGCCGCACTCGGTGGACACGCTCCGGGAGATCATCAACCTGCTGTTGCTGCAGGGCAACTTCGGCAAGCGCGGCGCCGGCGCCTGTCCGGTCCGTGGGCACTCGAATGTCCAGGGTGACCGGACCATGGGGATCTGGGAAAAGCCCAAGGAATCCTTCCTTGCCGCACTGGACAAGGAATTCGGCTTCACCATGCCGCGCGACCACGGCTACGACTCAGTGGAAACCCAGCATGCCTTGGAAAAGGGCGAGGTGGATGTCTTTGTCTCCATGGGCGGTAACTTCGCAGCCGCAGGCTCGGATACCGGGGCGTTGGAAGAAGGCCTGAAAAAAGCGGGGCTGACCGTTCACATCTCCACCAAGCCCAACCGCGCCCACATTGTCCATGGCAAAACCTCGCTGATCCTGCCCACACTCGGCCGCACGGACATGGATGACAAACACCCCAAGGGCAAGCAGTTCCTTTCGGTGGAAGACTCCATGTCCGTCATCCACAAGACACAGGGCCGGCTGGAGCCGGTGTCCGAGCACCTTCTGAGCGAACCGGTGATCGTGGCCCGCATGGCGCAAGCAACCTTGGGCGGGAACCACAGTGTCGATTGGCGGGCCATGGCCGAGGATTATGACGTGATCCGGGACCACATTTCGCGCGTGATCCCCGGCTTTGAGGACTTCAACGCACGGATCCGTACCAAGAACGGATTCGTGCTGCCCAACCCGCCCCGGGATACCCGGACATTCGCCACGGACATCGGCAAGGGCCGCTTCTCCGTGCGGCCACTGGAATACCTGGAAGCTCCCGACGGTCACCTGATCCTGCAGACGATGCGCAGCCATGACCAGTACAACACCACCTTCTACGGCTTGGATGACCGGTACCGGGGTGTCTCGGACGGGCGTCGGGTCATTCTGGTCCACCCGGAGGACCTGATGGAGCTCGGATTCCAGGATCGCGAACTGGTGGACGTTGTCTCCACGTTCTCCGGGTCGGAGCGGCGGGCCAACAAGTTCCGGCTGATCGGGTATCCAACGGCCAAGGGATGCGCCGCGGCGTACTTCCCCGAGGCAAATGCGTTGGTGCACCGGGAGCTCGTGGCCCGGGAGTCCAACACCCCCGGGTACAAGGCCATGACTGTTCGATTTGTGAGGCACGAGGAGGTCGGTTCCTGACATGGGACGTGTGACGCAGCGCCGCAAGGTGCACAAATTTGTCCTGGATGGCTCTCCCCAGGCATTGGAACACCCGGTCCGCTTCAAGGAAGACGTCCTGGCGGTGGAGGAGCCCCTGGAAATCCGGCTCGGCGACATGTCGTTTTCGGTGACCATGAGGACCCCGGGGGACGACTTTGACCTGGTGGCGGGGTTCCTTGTCTCGGAAGGCATCATCTGGGAGCCTTCCCAGCTGATTTCAGAGCGTTTTTGCTCAGGGGAGGATGAGAACGGGGTACAGACTTTCAACGTCGTGGATGCCCAGCTCCGCCCCGATGTCGTCCGCCCTGACACAGGCAGGAATGTCTACACGTCAAGTTCGTGCGGCATCTGTGGCACGGATTCCATCGAGGCCGTCCGTAAGTCTTCACACCACAGCCCCAACGAAGACGACCTCACCCTTCCCGTGGCTGCCCTCGCCGCGCTGCCTGACCGCCTCCGTGAGGCGCAGGCCGTCTTCGACAAGACCGGCGGTGTCCATGCTGCCGGACTTTTCAGAATTCACGACGACGGCAGCACCGAACTGCTCTGCCTCCGGGAAGACGTCGGCCGGCATAACGCGGTGGACAAGGTGGTGGGCTGGGCCTTGCGCTCCGGCAAGCTGCCCCTGCGCGGTACGGTACTCCAGGTTTCAGGGCGGGCATCTTTTGAGCTGGTGCAGAAAGCTGCCATGGCCGGTATCCCGGTGCTGGCTGCCGTCAGCGCGCCCTCCAGCCTGGCTGCGGAACTGGCTGCGGACTCCGGCATTACGCTGGTTGGCTTCAGTCGGGGCGCGAGCCTCAATGTGTACGCCGGCCGCGAAAGGATCGTGGAGCAGGGGGCATAGTGTTGTCCGTGCAAGCGATATCCTCAGGTCACTTGGCTATTGACCGTGAACGCCGTAGATTTTATCCATCGATTGGAAACGCGGCGACAACCACGACGCCGTCCTCGCCCGGCACGCCGGCGCCCGGTCATCAAGCCTTGCCACCCAGTCAACGCCAAAAGGGGAATTAATTGCACGACGACCGCCGGATCACTGAACAGCGTCTCGATCGATTCGTTCGGGACCGCATTCTTCCGGCCATTTACGGCAGGGCAATACCGCTGCAACTGAGCAGTTGGGATGCTCCGGGCGAGCCCGTCCCTGCCGCAGAAGCGATGCGCCAGCTGTTTACCCCGCAGGAGCCAGGCGCGCCATGGGGCAAGGCATGGAGCACCAAGTGGTTGCGCCTGCAGGGTGAAGTGCCGCAGGACTGGGGGATGTCCGACTCCACGGCCGTGGAGATCATCGTGGACCTCGGTTTCAACAGCGATGTCCCCGGGTTCCAGTGCGAGGGAACCGCCTGGCGGGCCGATGGCAGCATCATCAAGGCTATCTCTCCGCGGAACTACCACGTTCCCCTCAAGCTTCTGGGTGGGGGGCTCTCAGTCGATTTCTATGTGGAAGCCGCGGCCAACCCGGATGTCGCGCAGGGCTGGTCCTTTGCCCCAACGCCGCTGGGGGACAAGGCTACCTCGGGCGACGAGCCGCGCTACCGCCTTGGCCGTATCGCCATTGCCGAACTGAACGAGACCGTCTGGGAGCTCAACCAGGACATCTGGACCCTCAGCGGCCTAATGCATGAACTGCCCATGGAACTGCCGCGTCGCCACGAGATTCTCCGTGCACTCGAACGCATGTTGGACATCATGGACCCGGACGACGTCGCGGGGACCGCCGCCGCCGGCCGGGAAGCACTGCGGGAGGTCCTGGCCCGGCCCGCGTACGCTTCCGCACACGAACTTCTGGCCACAGGCCATGCCCACATCGATTCCGCCTGGCTCTGGCCGGTCCGTGAAACCATCCGCAAATGCGCCAGGACCTTCTCCAACGTCGTGGCGCTCATGGATGAGGACCCGGAGTTCGTTTTTTCCTGCTCTTCGGCGCAGCAAATGGCGTGGATGAAGGAGTTCTTCCCGGAGCTTTTTGTCCGCATCCGGGAAAAGGTCAAGGCTGGCCAGTTCGTGCCCGTTGGCGGTATGTGGGTGGAATCGGACACCAACATGCCCGGCGGGGAAGCCATGGCACGCCAGTTCGTCGAAGGCAAGAGTTTCTTCCTCAAGGAGTTCGACATTGAATGCCAGGAAGCCTGGCTTCCGGATTCCTTCGGCTACTCGGGGGCCATCCCGCAGATCGTCAAGGAAGCCGGTTCGCGCTGGTTCCTGACCCAGAAAATCTCATGGAACAAAGTCAACCGCATGCCCCATCACACGTTCGCGTGGGAGGGCATTGACGGTACCCGCTTGTTCACGCACTTCCCGCCAGTGGATACCTACAACGCTGAGCTTCACGGCCGCGAACTGGCTCATGCGGAGCGAAACTACCGGGATCACGGCCGGGGCACGATGTCCCTGGTGCCGTTCGGCTATGGCGACGGCGGTGGCGGACCCACGCGGGAAATGGTGGCTGCCGCGCACCGAACCGCAGACCTGGAGGGCTCGCCGAAGGTCCGGATGGGCACCGCTCGGGACTTCTTCACCAAGGCTGAGGCCGAGTACAGCAACCTTCCTGTCTGGGTGGGGGAGATGTACTTGGAAATGCACCGCGGGACATACACCAGCCAAGCCAAGACCAAGCAGGGCAACCGGCGCAGCGAGCACCTGCTGCGTGAGGCAGAGCTGTGGTGCTCCACTGCGGCGGTCCGCCTTGGCGGCGACTACACGTATCCCCGGGACGAATTGAAGCGGTTGTGGCAGCTGGTGCTCCTGCAGCAGTTCCATGACATCCTTCCGGGCAGTTCCATCGCGTGGGTCCACCAGGATGCCGAGCGGAACTACGAGGCGATCTCCCGCGAGCTCGAGCAGATCATTGCCAAGGCGGCACAGGCGCTGGTAGGGGAGGGCAGTACCGAATTCCTCCTGAACGCCGCTCCACATCAGCGCAACGGGGTTCCCGCCCTGGGTGTCGCCGAGACCAGCGAGCCTGAATCCGGCGTCCAGGTGGAGCAGTCCGAAGACGGTTTCGTGTTGGACAACGGACTGATCCGGGTTGTGGTGAATGCGAACGGCCTCCTGACCTCCGTCATGGACCACGCCAGCGGCAGGGAGGCTATCGCCCCCGGGCAGGCCGGCAACCTGCTTGAGCTGTTCCGTGACACTCCCAACGAGTGGGATGCCTGGGACATCGAAGAGTTCTACCGCCACAACGTCACCCCGTTGACCGAAGCGGAAGCCATCGATCTGGAGCGGACCGCGGCCGGCGTCGTCGTGCTGATTAAGCGCACGGTGGGCGCGTCGACCATCACGCAGCGCCTGACGCTCGACGCCGATGCCAACTCCCTGGGGATCGCCACCACGGTCGATTGGCAGGAACGCGAGAAAATGCTCAAGATCGCCTTCCCGCTGGATGTCCGCGCGGATCGCTCCGCCTCGGAGACGCAGTTTGGCCACGTGTTCCGGCCCACCCACACCAATACGTCCTGGGAAGCGGCGAAGTTCGAAATCTGTGCCCACCGGTGGATCCACGTTGCTGAACCGGGCTACGGCGTAGCCATCAGCAACGCCTCCAGCTACGGACACGACGTCACCAGGGCGGTCCGCCAGGACGGTGGAACGACGACGACGGTCCGCACCTCGCTGCTGCGCTCGGCCCGTTTCCCGGATCCGGAAGCGGACCGGGGCGAACACACCCTGGAGTTGTCCATCAGGCCGGGGGCGGCGATAGCCGACGCCGTGGAGGAGGGGTACCGGACCAACCTCAAGCCGCGTTTTGTCACCGGCGGGCACGGTGTCGATCCGTTGGTTTCGGTGTCCAATCCGGGAATTGTGGTGGAAGCCGTGAAGCTGGCCGAAGACGGTTCAGGCGACGTTGTGGTGAGGCTCTATGAATCCCTGGGAGAGCGCTCGGCTGCCCTGGTGAAGCCCGGCTTTGACGCTACGGGTGCCACTGCTACGGACCTGTTGGAACGCGTCACGGAGACTCCCGGGGTCACTGTGGAGGACGATTCCACCGTCAGCCTGGTGCTCCGCCCGTTCCAGTTGGTTACGCTGCGCTTCTCCCGGTAGTCCTCGGGAAGCCTACTCCACCAGCTGAACGTCGATGCTGTCCTTCAGGATCTGTACGCGGGCGGGAATGACGGAGTCGAAGTGCTTGATGTCGGCGGCGACTTCCTTGGAGAAAACATTCTCAATGAGGGAGGGCATCTCTTTCACGCCTGACAGGTAGCGTTTTGCCGCGAAATCGAATTCGGACCGGTTGGCACGGATCCGGGCGTTGACCGCTTTGGCTTCGTCGGCGATTTTCAGCACCTCTTCGCTTGGTGCGTTCCGGGCCTCGGCATCATCTGCCTTTTTGACCAGATCATCCTTGGCGCGGACGAACTCCGCGTACTTCTCTTCGCCTGCCGCCGTGACCTCGGCGCGTGCCTCGAGGTCGGCCACGTGCTTGTCGAAGGTGCGTGCGAACTCGACGTAGGCGTTGTTCTTTGATTGCTTGAGTTCACTGGCTGCCTTGCGGCAGGGAGCCGCTGCCTGGGCCAGGAGGGTCTGGCGTTCCCGCAGTGTGGCCGCTTTGGAGCCTACGAACAAGCCGTTGCATCCGGCGGCGTCATCTTCGCGGAAAAGGCCATCAAACTGCGGGTAGGACTCCACCAAGCCCTCCATGTAATCGAAGTAGCGCTCGTGTGAGTCCACCAGCTGCAGCACCGCCACTCCCACGGGGTTGTCGCCGGAGTCGTTCCCCGACTTCACTTCCTGAAGGGCGGAGCGGGCAGACGTTGTGGCCTGCTGGAACTCCTCTTTTTCCTTTTGGCTGTCCTGCACGGCCTGGTCCCGCGAGACAGGAGTATTGCGGGCTTTCTTGTACGCCGCCAAATATGCGTTGACCGCCGGCTGGATTTTGTTCCGGGCATCACCCAAGGCGTTCAGGCGGTCCTCCTTCAGTGATGCCAGACTTTCCTTCTTCTGCTGGCTGGAGAACTGATTGACAGCCACCAAGGCGGCGGCAGCGATCACCAGTACGGCAACAATGATGCTGATCGCCAAAATAGCCCGACGGCGGGGACGGGCTGGGGCGGGATTGGTCGCGGGGTGCTCAATCGTCATGGTTACTTCCCCTCATGACCGGTTGCATCAAAACTTTGCAGGCGGGATTTCAGGGCACGTTCAAGCCCGGCATTGGATGAGTTGGCGTCCTCAACCAGTTTGGTCGATTTGGCTTTGACGGCGTCCTCATACGTCGTTCGCACTTTATTCAAGGCATCGTTGATATCGAGAAGGGCAACTCCTGCCGTGGTGCTCTTGGCCAAACGGGCCAGGGGCTCTGTCTGATTCAGGACCTCCTGCTGCTTGTCCCGTTGCCCTCTGACCACACCTTCGATGCCGGTGAGGAGCGCTACTGTCTCTTCATCTGCCTTGTCTTTGGCGGCGGCCAATGCTTCCAGGCACGCATCAGCGGTCTTGACGTAGTCCGCCGAATAGTTCTCGCCAGCGACGTTGAGGTCCTTGTGGAGCGGTGCGCAGGGGCCTCCAACCGACCGGGTGATGTTGGCGGTATTAATCAGCTGCTGGTCGCTGTAGGCGATGACAGCGGCGTAGTTTTCTTTGAACTGTTGGAATGCGGCAGCCACACTGTCTTCTTTGACCACCGGAGAGGCGGCCATGGCGTTCAGCCTGCTGGTGTTGGCTTCCGACTCGCGTTTGACCAGCTCGCTTTCCTGGTTCAACACCTGGTCTTTTTCCTGGTCCTCGTCCGCCTGTGCCACCACGTTGGTATAGCGGGCCGTGAACTCCTGGAGCAGCGGATCGTAGAGGTTCATGGAGTTGTCCACGATTCCGCGTTGTTTGTCCAGGCGCTCAACATCCGCCCGCTGGACCCCGGTGGGGCGGAACAGCGCGAACCACGTGCCGAAGCCCCCCGCTACCAGTGCGATGGCCACGATCACCACGATGAGCGTGGTGCGCCGGGATTTTCCGCTCCCTGCTTTGGCGCTTGTCTCGTCCAAAGTCCCCCCCAATAGTTCCCCAACCAGCTCAGACGTCGTGCTGGAGTCGTTTCACGAAAAGTTTTGTCCGCTCCTGCCGGGGTGCCCGGAGCACCTCGGCAGCGGGGCCGCGTTCAACCACAACTCCGCCGTCCATGAAGATGACCTCGTCCGCCACGTGCTGGGCGAATGCCAGCTCGTGGGTCACGATCACCATGGTCCAGCCTTCTTCCGCCAGCTCCTTGATGACCCCCAGGACATCTCCCACCAGTTCAGGATCCAGGGCTGAGGTGGGCTCGTCGAACAACAAGAGCTGGGGTTTCAGGGCCAGCGCCCGGACAATGCCCACGCGCTGCTGTTGGCCGCCGGAGAGCTCGAAGGGATAAGCGTCGCGTTTGTCAGCCAGACCCACACGCTCCAGCAGGCGCTCGGCCTCGGCTATGGCGTCAGCCTTGGGGCGCTTCTGTACCTGGACAGGCCCCTCGATGATGTTCTTGAGCACCGTCATGTGCGGGAACAGGTTGTAGTGCTGGAAAACCATGGCGCTGCGGTCGCGCAGTGCGGCGATGTCCCTCTTGCCCACCTTGGTCCCAAAATTGATGGCAAGACCTTGTGAGGCATCGCCGCCCCCGAAGGTGACCGTACCGCCGTCGGGAATTTCCAAGCCGTTGAGCGAGCGCAGGACCGTGGTTTTTCCGGAGCCGGAGGGCCCAATCAGGGCCACTACTTGTCCACGGCGGATATCGATGTCGATGTCCCGCAAGACGGTGTTGCTGCCGAAGGACTTGGCGAGGTTCCGTGCCTCCAAGACCATGTTCGACGGATCAGTGGGCGACATAGCGGTCCAATCTCCTTTCCACCGCGGACTGCGCTGTGGAAAGGACCAGGCAGATGACCCAGTAGACCAGGGCTGCCTGCAGGTACAGGGCCATGAACTCCTGGCTGAAAGCAGCGATCTGCTGGGCATTCCGGAACAGTTCGGTGACCAGGATCAGTGATGCAAGGGACGTGTCCTTCACCAGTGAGATGAAGGTGTTGGACAACGGAGGAACGGAGACCCGGGCAGCCTGCGGGAGGATGATCCGCACCAGGGTCTGCCGGTTGGACATGCCGATCGTGTGCCCGGCTTCCCACTGCCCCTTGGGCACGGACAGGATGGCGGCCCGGATGATCTCGGCCGCGTAACCGCCCACGTTCAAGGAAAACGCGATGACCGCACTGGGCCAGGGATCAAGCTTCACTCCAACGCTGGGCAGGCCGTAGAAGATCACGAACAGCTGCACCAGCAGGGGAGTGCCGCGGATGACCGACACATAGAAACGGCCGATTCCCGAGAGCACGACGTTGGGACTCAACCGCAGCAAGGCCACGAACAAGGCAAGCACCAGCCCGAAGGCGAAGGACATCAGAGTGAGCGGAATGGTCCCGGTCACGGCCCCGGTGATGAGCGGCCCGAAGGAACTCCAGACGAGGTCCCAGTTCATCTATTTGGTGACGTCCGCGCCGAAGTACTTGTCCGAGATCTTCGCCAGCGTTCCGTCCGCACGGAGGTCTTCCAAAGCCTTGTCCACGGCCTTGGTGAGCTCAGTGGAGCCCTTGCGGAAGACCAACGCGCTTTCTGTCTTGTCCGGCGCCTCTGCCGCGACCTTCAGGCCCGAGTCGGGAGTCGTCTTGGCGTAATCCAGGTAGGTGAGTTTGTCGTTCACCGTGGCGTCAACGCGTCCCTGCTGGACCAAGGTGACGGACTGCGCCCAGCCTTCGACGGCCTGGACATTGGCGCCGGCTTCTACGGCCATCTTGTAGAAGTTGCTGGTCAGGGACTGCGCGGTGGTCTTGCCCTTGAGGTCGGCGAAGCTGTTGATGCTGGAGTTGTCCGACTTGGTGACCACTACGCCGGTGGAGATGGTGTAGGGGCTGGAGAATTCGTACTTGGCCTTGCGCTCATCGTTGATGGAGATCTGGTTGGCGATGGTGTCGAAGCGCTTGGAATCGAGGCCCGCGAAGATGCCGTCGAACTGGGTCTCCTGGAAGGTCGCCTTGACGCCCAGCTTTTCGGCCACAGCCTTGGCGATTTCGACGTCGAATCCGGTGAGGTCGCCGGCGCCCTCGGCATGGAAGCTGAACGGACGGTAGGTACCCTCGGTGGCGATGACCAATTCGCCCTTGGACTTTACGTCGGACAGGGACGTGTCCCCGCCGGACTGCGCCGGTGCTGATCCTCCGCCGCAGGCCGAAAGGGCAAGGGCAGCGGAAGCCAGGGTGGCGGCAAGGACGGAACGACGGGTGCGGAGGCTGTTCATGGAGCCATCTTAGTCACCCGAGGGGAACGGTTCTGCGGTGGACACCGATGCCGGGCGAATGTGGCCTTAAAAAGGCTGAGTGGGGGCGGTCCCCAACAGCCCGCCACCACTCATCCCCCCAATTGTGCTCACGTGGGCGCCACATCCACCGGAAACCCGTTCTCTGATTCCGGTGTCAGGCTGCAGCCGCATTCACACATTCATGATTGTGCCACGATCTAATGGTTTTGTGAAAGTCTTACGCCGGGAGACGTCGTTTGCGACGCGCGAAGGCCTTCGAGAACCAGATTCCGGCCAATCCGATGCACGTAGACAGGGCCGCGGAGTAGTTGATCAAGACGCGCAACCAGGCCTCCGAAAAGGGGATGAGCGGAAAGAGCTGGGACAGCAAAAGGAGTGACAAACCCAGGAGCAGCAAGCCCGAAGCCACGCGCAGCAGCACCGGGGCCTGGCTCACCACCGTGCGCCAAATGGCCGGTAGCAGGCAGGCGGCGACGAACCCCGGATAGAAGCGGCCCATGAACGCGTAGGCCTCCAAGGACGGTCCCCACACCAGCCCGCTCATTCCCGCCGACGAGCCACGCGTGTCCGTAATGAGGAAAAAGTAGATGGTCAGGGCACCCACAATCGCGGCCACAGTGATGCCGATGGGGCCACGGATGGCCCGTAAAGCGGACTCCGACCCGAAAGCCGTGGCGATCTTGATGCCCATGAAGAAGAACGTGGCATACAGCAGGAAGCGCAGAATCAGGTTGCCGATGTTCATCCCGCCCAACCAACCATCAATCACGAGGTAGGGAGCTTCGATGCTGATGAGGATACTCAGAGAGATCAACGAAAAAATGTAGAACACCACGCGGTTCTCCCCGCGCAGCGCGCTGGGTATCCGTGCGACAGTGATCGCAAGGCAAACTACCAGCGTGACCCAGGGCAGGACAGCCGTCATCCGAGGTTCTCCCAAATTCTTTCAGTACGTTCGTGGTCTTGTTCCTGTCGGCGAAGAGTCTTGCCCAACGCCATAAGCCGTTCACCGGCAAGGGTCACCAGTGCACTTTGGCTCATCCGGTCCAAAGCGTCGCGGCGGGCATTGGGAGCCCATCCGGCCTCGGCTTCCGTGATGAGTCCCCCTGCCACCAAGCCTCCCGCCGGGCCGACGCCGGCAGCACGCGAGGTGGCGATCGCCAGTTCCGGTGGAAGCCGGTTGGCTGTCAGGTGTGCGGAGAAGTTCTGGGGAGCGATGCCCGTGTTGCCGCTGACCCGGTGCCGCAGCTCGCCGTCGTCGATCGCGTCCACCCAGTTGCGCACCGACGTAGGGTGCGGCGGTTCCGAAAGGGGAGCGGCGGGACCGGAACCGGGCTCGCTGCGTTCGACCACAGCGCGCAAAAGGTCGATGGTGGCGACCTGGCTCACCAGCTCGCAGGGGGTGGGCGGCACGGGGTCGCCGCGAAGGTCGGAGTAGAGGTCGAACGTGGACAGAGCCTGTACAGGGTTGATGTTGAAGCCCCGGCTGATGCTCACCAGCGTGGATTCGGCCACCTTGCCGCGGACCAGTTGCTGGGCCAAGGTTGTCCTCTTGATGCCGGCGATCCTGCAAACGTCCGCCGTGCTGGCATCGGGCGCAACGCCATGAAGCCAGCGCTGGAACGCCTTGGACTGTAGGGGCATGGGGAACTCTCTGTGATGTGACGCGGCAAACCAGCGGAATGCTGTAAGTGGGAGTACAGATCGATTTTACGCCGTCGCCACATTGAATTATGCTTGGTAACTGAACCCGCTGGTCCGTACACCCCCCAAGTCCGGACCGGCGGGTTTTTCCATGCCCGCGGGAATCGCGGCCGAACCATCCGCGTTCCCTTTGCTGGAGGATAGACAAATGACTGCAACCTTGGTGGCCAAGGAACTTGCCGGTGGTCATGGCCACCGCACACTCTTTTCCAAACTGTCCCTCACAGTGGCGCCAGGCGACGTCGTAGGCGTCGTGGGAGCGAACGGTGCCGGTAAATCAACTCTGCTTCGCCTCCTGGCCGGTGTGGACCAGCCACAGGCAGGCAGCATCAGCCTGGCGCCCGCGGATGCTTTCGTGGGCTGGCTGCCGCAGGAACACGAGCGCACGGAGGGCGAGACGATCGCGGGCTATATCGCGCGCCGCACCGGCTGCGCCCAGGCCACCTTGGAGATGGAAACCACGGCCGAAGCGCTTGGCTCGGGGGCTCCCGGCGCTGATGACGCCTACTCCCTTGCCTTCGACCGCTGGATGGCCTCCGGTGCGGCGGACCTGGAGGACCGCATCCCCGCTGTCCTGGCCGACCTCGGGCTCGAGGTCGGCGCCGACGCCTTGATGACCGGCCTCTCCGGCGGGCAGGCGGCCCGGGTGGCGCTGGCAGCGTTGCTGTTGAGCCGCTTCGATGTGGTGCTCCTGGACGAGCCCACCAACGATCTCGACCTCGACGGACTGGCACGCCTTGAAGCTTTCGTCCAGGGTTTGCGTGGTGGGGTGGTCCTGGTGTCCCACGACCGCGAATTCCTGGCCCGCTGTGTCACGACAGTCGTGGAACTGGACCTGGCCCAAAACTCGGTGGCAGTCTACGACGGCGGCTACGAATCCTTCCTCGAAGAGCGCGCCGTGGCCAAGCGGCACGCCCGCGAGCGCTACGAGGAATACGCCAACACCAAGGCCGATCTCGTCTCCCGCGCCCGCACCCAGCGCGAGTGGAGCTCACAAGGGGTCCGGAACGCCATGAAGAAGAACCCGGACAACGACAAAATCCGTCGCGCCGCCAGTACCGAATCCTCCGAGAAACAGGCGCAGAAGGTCCGGCAAATGGAGTCCCGCATCGCCCGGCTCACCGAGGTGGAAGAGCCCCGCAAGGAGTGGCAGCTCCAGTTCAGCATCGGCCGGGCACCCCGCTCAAGTGCCGTCGTCGCCACCTTGCGCGACGTCGTCGCCCGCCAAGGCGACTTCACGCTGGGACCGGTCAACCTGCAACTCAATGGCGGGGAACGGATCGGCATCACCGGACCGAACGGCGCGGGCAAGTCCACGCTGCTGCGCCTGCTGCTGGGAACGCAGAAGCCCGACGACGGCGAAGCCTCCATGGGTGCGTCCGTCGCCATCGGCGAAATCGACCAGGCGCGAGGACTGCTCGACGGCGGCCAGCAGCTGGGTGATGCCGTGGAAGCTGTGCTGGTGGACTGGAACAGCGCGGACGTCCGCACCCTCCTTGCCAAGTTTGGCCTCAAGGCAGACCACACCTCTCGCACCGTGGACTCGCTGTCCCCGGGGGAGCGGACCCGTGCTGCGCTCGCCTTGCTGCAGGCCCGGGGCGTGAACCTGCTGGTCCTGGATGAGCCCACCAACCACCTGGACCTGCCCGCGATCGAACAGCTCGAGGAGGCACTGGAAAGCTACGATGGTGCGCTCCTGCTGGTCACCCACGACCGTCGCCTGCTGGAAAACGTCCGACTCGATTCACGGTGGCATCTGGACAACGGACAAGTCCGGGAGCTTCACCACACCCCAAGCCAGGAGAAGTAACGCATGAGCATGGACCGCGTGGCCTGGAGCTCGCTGTACAACATCACGACTGCCAAGAGCGGCTCCAAGCCGTTCTCCAAGGAAACCCTGAAGAGGGTCCTGGCTTTTGCGGCCCCGCATAAGGGCAAACTCATCGCCTTCGTCATCGCCTCCATCGCGGGCGCTTTCCTGGCCGTGGCCACCCCGGTCCTCGCCGGGCAGGTGGTGGACGCGATCATCGCCAATGCAGGTGTGGGAACAGTCATCTGGCTGGCCGTCCTCATTGCGATCGTCGCGGTGGGCGAGGCCGGCGTGGGGCTGCTGACGCGCTGGCTCTCCTCAACGATCGGCGAGGGCGTCATCGTGGACCTGCGCACCCGCGTGTTCGACCACGTACAGCGCATGCCGATTGCGTTCTTCACCCGGACGCGGACCGGTGCCTTGGTGAGCCGTTTGAACAATGACGTCATTGGCGCCCAGTCCGCCTTTGCCGGAACCCTGTCCGGGGTGGTCAGCAATGTTGTGGCCTTGGCGTTGACCCTTGCCGTGATGCTCAACACTTCCTGGCTGGTCACTGTGCTTGCCATGGTGTTGCTGCCCATCTTCCTGATCCCGGCACGCCGCATGGGTTCGAAACTGGCCGATCTCCGCCGCGAGGCCGCGGCCCACAATGCCGCCATGGGCACCCAGATGACGGAGCGCTTCTCCGCCCCCGGTGCCACCTTGGTGAAGCTCTTTGGCCGCCCGGACGAGGAATCGCGCGAGTTCGCTGACCGGGCCGGACGCGTGCGTGACATCGGCATCCGGACCGCCATGCTCCAGTTCACGTTCGTCACGGCCCTGACGTTGGTTTCCGCTTTGGCTCTGGCGCTCGTGTATGGCCTGGGCGGTTGGCTGGCCATCAGTGGTCAGCTCGCCCCCGGCGACGTTGTGGTCCTGGCGCTCCTGCTGACCCGCCTCTACGCACCGTTGACGGCACTGTCCAACGCCCGGGTGGAGATCATGAGCGCACTGGTCAGCTTCGAGCGCGTCTTCGAGATCCTGGACCTCAAGCCTCTCATCACCGAGAAACCGGATGCCGTCGAGGTTGCTCCCGGTCCGGTAGCTGTGGAGTTCGACGATGTCCGCTTCTCCTACCCCTCCGCTGACAAAGTGTCCCTGGCGTCTTTGGAGGAAGTGTCCACGCTGGACACGCGCGGTGGGGAAGAAGTCCTGCACGGGGTCAGCTTCCGGGTTGAACCGGGCCAGACTGTGGCGTTGGTGGGTTCCTCCGGCGCAGGGAAGTCAACCATCGCCCAACTGCTGTCCCGCCTGTACGACGTCGATTCCGGAGCCGTGCGCCTCGGCGGCCATGGAGCGCGGACGGGCACCGACGTCCGGGACATCACCTTCGATTCGCTGCGTGACACCTTGGGCATGGTGACCCAGGACGGCCACCTTTTCCATGAAACCATCGCTTCGAACCTGCGCCTGGCCCGGCCCGGTGCCACGGAGGAGGACATGTGGGACGTGCTGCGCCGTGCACGCCTGGAGCCCATGATCCGGTCATTGCCCGACGGCCTGGAGACCGTGGTGGGGGAGCGCGGCTACCGGCTCTCCGGCGGCGAGCGGCAACGGCTCACCATCGCCCGTTTGCTCATCAAGCAGCCCCGCGTCGTAATCCTTGACGAGGCTACGGCAGCACTGGACTCCACCAACGAAGCCGCCGTGCAGGCGGCCTTGGGTGAGGCGCTCGAGGGGCGTACCGCCGTCGTGATTGCGCACCGCTTGTCCACCATCCGGGCCGCTGACGCGATCCTTGTGGTGGAGGATGGCCGGGTTGTGGAGCGTGGCACCCATACGGAGCTGCTGGCGGCGGACGGCCGTTATGCGGAGCTGTACCGGACCCAGTTCGCCGAGGCTACAGCTGTGGCCCAGGAGGCGGTCCCCGAGCTCTGACCCAACTGGGGGACAGCAAACGCTCCACTGGCACCTCAGTGGAGCGTTTG